>CAZNLS010000024.1:0-28122 GCA_964573895.1 uncultured Clostridia bacterium | reverse complement strand
CATATCAGAGATAAGAGAAAGAGACTCCTGACATATTTCAATATAACATTTGTTAAACAAAGTAACACAACAGAATGGAAACTTTACAGTCCGGCCCAGAATGGTCCCCAGGCTCTTTTAATCAACTGGGATCCGGTTGATACTCAGGACTTTAATGCACTTTATAAGAAAATTAAAGAACTTGCTCCGGGATTAGCCGATCCTGCAGTATCCATGGTTCCCAATGACCAGTCACCCGGTCTAAGCCCCTCTTTGAGAGCAAATCTAATCCTATCAAATATATATGAGTCACCGAAAAGAAATATTAATGCCAACTATGCAACAAATTTTCTTAACTATAAGGGATTTGTTGATATCAACTCATCTATCAATTATATAGAAAATACCCACTCAGTCAGAGTGTACAAATATCCCCGGTTCAACTTTAGTTTTGTGAACATATCAATAAAACCAAAAATGATCTCTCTGGGATACTCAAAGAAAAATGATAAATATTTTTTCAACTTTAAATTAACCGTCAGCCTGAAAAAAGGTGACAAATTCATATATCAATATTCCAAAAATTTTGATTTTTATGTTGAAGAGAAAAATGTCGGAGCTTTTAGAAAAGGAGTTGAAATTCATGACATATTTCCAATAGCTCCCGGGGAATACAAACTGGTTGTTTTTGTTCAGAATACTATTGGCAAACAGTTTTCATATTTTGATAATAATTTAAAAGTGTCAGGTCCGGAATCTCCTCCCTTTTTGACAAAACCTGTGGTAGGTTACAAAATTGAAAAACAGCCTGACAATTTTTTCTTTCCATATTATTTGAATGGAAGTAAACTTTTTTTCGATACCGAAAAAGTTTTTAAAGTTAAATCTATTCCGATTTTGTATACAGGTGCGTATGGATTAACTGAACAGATCTGGAAAAATGGCAGGATTGAATATGAAGTCTTCGGACTCGGTTCAAGAAACAAATTCAAAAGTAAGAAAACAATAAAATTAAATGAAAAAAAATATGTAAAAAATATGAACATTACAGTACCTATAACAGATTCAGGATTGTTCTCCGACTATTACAGATATACAGTAAAACTTATCGGAAATGGGAAAAATATCATTGATAGCAAATCAGGCAGGTTCACTATTGCTCCAACGGCAAATGTAAACTATCCATTTGAAACCTTCAAACGATCAAGGATTGAGAATCCATACTATTTTGACTACATACTCGGTATTCAATATGAAAATCTTGGAAATACTAAGTCAGCTGTATCTCATTTCGAAAAAGCTGTTACAGATAATCCCGGGTTTACCGAGGGTAAGGTAAGACTGCTTCTGCTGCTTATTAAAATGAAGGAGTATACGAAAGTCCTTGTAAAAGCCGAGGAAATAAAAAACAGTGAAAAATATCGGTTTGAATACAGATATATCAAGGGTTCTGCCCTGTTTGGAATGAAGAATTATGAGAAAGCTCTTTCCGAACTGCTTGCTGCAAACAAAATATATAATAGCGATCTCAGAGTACTTAATCTTCTCGGTTACACTTTCTTTAACCTTAAAGAGTATAAGGAAGCAAAAAAGGTTCTGAATTCATCAATCTCACTTGATAAAAATCAACCTCTTATAAAAGATATGATCAGACTTGTAAACAAGAAGTTAGATGTCAAATAACTTTCCACATCAATTTGCGGAATAATTCTACTTTTTTGATAGCTTGACCTTTCCCGTTTTAAGAATATCTTTCAGAATTGAGAGGGATTCTTTAATATATGGGTCCTGCTCTATTCTTTTAAACCAGTCTTTTTCGTTTGCAATAGTTATCTTTTTAAGTTTTTCCGACTTGAAAATCTCTCCGGAAATTGTTGACACAAGATTATAATTAAGCAAAACATTCATTTTTTTATTAATTTTTTCCATCTCTTTATTTAGTTTTTCCCTTTTCAGTAAAGCTGTCTTAAAATTCAGGCTTATAGTATCATCCTTATCTCTCTCTTTAATTTTTGATATATACTGCCCGATGATTTTGAAAGACGGATCTGTCTTAACCCTTGACATACTCCTTTTTCTTAGTTCATTCAGGTCAGCAATTGATCCCCATTTCATAAACTTTATTGGAGATATCCGATCGGGCTTCAAAGGGTGGTCATAGTATTTTTCTCCGATTTCAAGGTGATCAATTCTGGCTGGAAGAATTATATCCGGAACAACTCCTGTATACTGATTTGATTCACCTGTGATCCGATAAAATTTTTGAATTGTTATTTTCAATGCACCAAGTGGAGTTGATCTGATCTTTCTGTCTTTGACAAATCTATTCAGGTCTATCATCATCTGGACTGTGCCCTTTCCGAAAGAGTGTTTTCCCCCGACGATAACAGCTCTTTTATAATCCTGCAGTGCTGCAGCCACTATTTCCGATGCTGAGGCACTCAGAGTATTTACAAGTACAATTAGAGGTTTTGAGAAAAGTATATTCTTATCCGGGTCATTTAAAACTCTTTTCCCGGCATATTTGCTTTTCGTCTGGACTATCGGTCCCTCTTTAATAAAGAGTCCGGCGAGCTTTACAGCATCTCTAAGAGCACCGCCGCTGTTATTTCTCAAATCCAGTATTAATCCGGATATATTACTCTTATTGAGTTTAATGATCTCTCTTTTTACATCTTCAGAAGACTTTCTACCGTCTTTATTTCTAAAATCGTTGTAGAAACCCGGGAGAAGTATATATCCAAATTTCCTGCCGCTCTCAGATTCGGATATGATTACAGATTTGGCAAAAGTTTCTTCGATTGTCACAACATCCCTGACAATTGGAATTGAAAAAATCCTACCATCAGGTTTTTTTACCGACAGAGTAACAAGTGTTCCCTTTTTCCCTCTGATTAGTTTTACGGCATCAGTTATCCGCATTCCGGTTATATCTACAGCTTCCTGATTCTTCTGAGCAACACTGAGAATGACGTCTCCCGCCATCAGCTTTTTCTGTTTCCATGATGGACCTCCGGGAATAATCCTAACGACTTTTATGAATCCCTGACTTTCACCGAGAAGAGCACCTATACCCTCAAGCTTTCCTGTCATCTCAATATCAAAGTCCTGGAGCTGTTTAGGCGGGAAATAGCTTGTATGGGGATCAAGAACCTGAGTTAATGAATTCAGGAAAAGAAATAGTCCGTCTTTACTGAATGTTTTTAACATTCTGTTTAACCTGTAAAGATAACTTTTTCTCACTTCTTCACGAGCTTTTTTTTCAATGGATTTATCTATGAGTGCCCTTTTCTTTACTTTTTTTGAAATTACATAATTAACGTATCTGTTTAAGGTGTTATATTTAAGAAGTTTCCTCCAGTATTCACTCTGCTCCTTCTCAGTTATTAAATAGTCCCGCTTGTCAGGATCGAGAATAATTTTTTCATCATTCTGCAAATCAAAGGGTTTATTAGTATATAATTTAACCAGGTTCAAAACTTTCTTTATTCTTTTAACAGCTGTTTGGGTTGCGACACTCATAAAATCGGGTTCTCCGTTAGAGAGCTCATCATCAATAAGGTATTTATACCTGGAAAAATTGTCTATATCCTCTTTGAGAAAAAAATGTTTGTTATAATCTAAAAACTTCAGATATTCGTTGAAGCCCTGGCTGGAAAAAGTGTTGTCGATTCTTTTATTGCTGAAATGCCAGGATTCAAGCCCTCTGTACATAAGCTGAAGCAGTACTTTTTCAGTACTGGGATTAAAACCTGATGTATCTGTTGCTGCGAATAATATTATTAGTATTAAAAGAATTGTTATTTTAATTTTCATATTTCCTCCGATCCTCTATTCAATTAACAGTCACTCCCCATCCCGCCAGTTGAGATGCAATATAATCTGTGATCATTTTGTGCTGCTCTTTTCCGTTTCCTTTTATCTTCACCGGTTTTCCAATGCTGATATATACGGTCTTTCCCCGGTTTAGTTTCCCAAACTCCTTAATAATTTTCCCCTTTTCAAGAGCATCGGTCTTTAATGCAAGAGGGACTGCATATACTCCTGCTTTCGCTGCGATCTTAACACCGAGACTGTTAAAACGGTTTAATGAAAACCCGGAAGCTCTTGTACTTTGCGGAAAAATAATTACTGAAATTCCTTTATTTAAATTTTCGATGCTATGTTTTAATACATATTTTAAATCTCTCTTTGGATTTGTTCTTCCAACACAAATCGGTTTGGTTGATCTCATAATCGCACCAAAAAACGGGATCTTAATCAGGCTCGCCTTTATCACGAATGTTATCGGTTTATATGGTGCAATTAGTGAAGGCAGTATAAATGTTTCAAGATTACTCATGTGATTTCCAATAAATACTACACTCCTGTCTAATTTCTTCAGATTATCAATACCCGTGAAATCAAATTTAATTCCGCACCCCTCAAGATCTACGAAAGTATCATAAGATGACTTTGTCCAGTATTCCATTGTATATTTTCCCTTTTTAGCGACAAAACTTCCCCATAAGATACGTTTTAGAAGAAGAAGATAAAAATAGATCCTTGATTTTAGCAGAAGAAGGTCTCCAAAGTAGCGCCGACTGTCGGAAGGCGTTCTATAATTGTTCACAGAAAAATACTTTCTCATCCTTAAATATTATATCTTTAATACGGATTTCAGTCAAAATTAAACAAATATGAAATTTTTTTGATGAAAAATTTAAATGAATTGACAATAGTGTTTCAAGTTGATATATAATCCCTATTATGAAAAATCTAATTAAATCTTTAACATTCATTTCACTGATTCTTTTAATTTCTTTTTTATCATTCGGCCAGCTTTTTGAAAATAACAGTGCTGCAAAACCAAAAGTCGAAGCGAAAGTTGATAATCGTGCGGGAATCATAATATTCAACCTGAGTCTTGAACCTGACAATCATATCACTGATCTGAAAAATGGATTCTTCAAGATTGAAATTGATAAAAATGATTATATCGGAATTAAAGGGGTCACTTTCCCCGAAGGAGTTACCTACGGAGAGGAGAATGTTTTTAAAGGGGATTTTGATGTTAAGGTCTACCTGAATGTTATTAAAAAAATTCCTTTAGAGGGGATCAAAGTCGTTTTTAAAGTTTCATACCAGGTCTGCCAGGAAAAACCGGTAGAGGTTTGTTATCCTCCTGATTCGGAACAATTAGAAGTTACTATTTCCTCCGATTTTAAAGAGGGAAAGAGCTCACAAAAAAATGTTGTATCGAATATAAAAGATAAAAATAAAACTGAGGATGAAGATTTTTCAACCTGGATTCTAAGGACTATTAAGCACGAACTGGCAAAAAAATCCATCCTCCTTTTTCTTCTGATTTTTCTTGCAGGTTTTCTTACAAGTTTCACACCTTGTGTCTACCCTGTTATTCCTATCGTGATGGGTTATGTTGGAGCACGAAGCGGAAAAAGTAAATTCAAAGGTTTGTATCTATCTGTCTTTTTTGTTCTTGGTCTGGCTTTTGTTTATTCAATCCTGGGTGTAATTGCAGCTATGACAGGATCTATGATGGGACTTACATTTCAAAATCCCTGGGTTGTTGCCGTTATTGCTGCAATATTTATAATTATGGGTCTTAGTCTTGCAGGATTTTTTGAAATACCCGTACCATCATCAATATCATCAAAAGTAAGGCAGGGACACAGAAGTGAAATATTAGGTGCTCTTACAGTGGGGGGAGTATCCGGGATTATTGCAGCGCCCTGCGTCGGGCCTGTTCTTATTGCTCTACTTTCTTATATTAGCCAAACCGGGGATCTGCTCCTGGGTTTCTGGCTGACTTTTGTTTTTTCACTTGGACTGGGAGTTATATTTCTGATAGCAGGAACTTTTTCCGGTGCAATTTCATCTATGCCCAAAGGCGGAAAATGGATGGATTATTTCAAATATTTTTTTGCGGTGCTACTGATCGGTGGAGGATTATATTTCCTTAACCTGATTGTATCGGAAGTTATGTCTAATATTCTGTGGGGAGTTTTTCTAATAGCCGTGGGAATATTTTCCGGTCTTTTTAAACCTCTCGAAAAGGAGATCATAAGAAGTAAGTTATTCAAACTTATACTTGTTCTGATTGTGATCATCGGAGCTTTTCTCTTCATCAGGGGAATTGAGGAAGCATTTTTCAAAAAACCGATTTTTAATCAGAATGAAAAATCAGTCTCACTAAAAAATAATCCCAAATGGCTTTATGATCTGGAAAATGCAAAAAAAATAGCTTCCGAAGAAAACAGGATTATAATGGCCGACTCTTATGCAGACTGGTGTGTTGCCTGTAAAGAACTTGATGAATATACATTTTCAGACCCTGATGTGCTTAAAGTAATTAGTGATTTTGTAAATGTAAAATTCGATTTTACGGAAAGTAGTGAAGAGAATAAAAAAATAAGAGACAAATTAAATATAATAGGAATGCCCACAGTAATTTTTTTTGACAGCAGCGGAAAAGAGATAGACAGGTTTTCCGGTTTCTTGAAAAAGGATAAGTTTCTTAGATTCATTTCCGAAAAAATAATGGACAAAAGGTGATCAGAGACTAGCTGTGTCTGGGAAGCAAAAAATATCATCGTATGATGTTGTAGTAATTGGAAGCGGACCAGCTGGTCAAAAGGCTGCAATACAATCCTCAAAAATCGGGAAAAAAGTTTTAGTAGTAGATAAAAGAGTATATAAACCGGGCGGTGTATCGCTTCATACCGGGACAGTTCCCAGCAAGACTCTGCGTGAGGCCGTTCTATATCTTAAAGGCCTGAAGAGAAAATATGTGTATGGTTCAAGCAGATATTCGAGAGAAATGGTTGAACTGTTTGATTTAACCGAAAAAGTGAACTCTATTCTGAATTATGAAATTAAAGTGATTGAAAACCAGTTCAGGAGGAATGGAATTGACATTCTTTACGGTGAGGCTTCTTTTGTAAACCGAGAAAAAATTTCCATAAAAAGTGCAGGAACAAAAAAACCTGAAATAGTATCCGGAGCTGATTTTGTAATAGCGACAGGTACAATTCCGAGGCGCCCGGAAGATATTGAGTTTGATCAGTCGGTTGTGTATGACAGCGATTTTATTTTTGCTGCTGATAATAAGAGAAAGAAACTGCCAGAATCTTTGATTGTTTATGGTGCAGGTGTGATAGGTACCGAGTATTCGGGAATGTTTGCAGCATTGGGTTGTGATGTAACAATAATTGACAGGCATAAAAGTATATTTCCCTATATCGATAATGATATTGTCAACCTTTTGAAGCGCTTCTATGAAGACCTCAATGTAAAATTTGAATTAGGAAAGGAATATAAAAAAATTTCCAGACTCAATTCAGGTGAAGGAGAGGTGACTACAGTTGACGGAAGTGTTTACAGAGCTGAGGCGGTACTATTTTCCAAAGGAAGAATTCCGGCTGTTTCAACACTACAGCTTGAAAATACGGGAGTTGAATTAAATAGCAATGGAACCATAAAAGTTGATAAATGTTTCAGAACCACAGCCGATCATATATTTGCATGCGGGGATGTAATTGGATTTCCTGCTCTTGCTTCTACAAGTGCTGAACAGGGGCGTCTTGCTGCAAGGTATCTTTCCGGTATGGATAAAAATTGCAGGATTGACGAAAGTTATCCGTTTGCAATATATTCTATCCCGGAATTATCATCTATCGGACTTACAGAAAAAGAGTTGATTGAGAAAAATATTCCATATGAAGCCGGGATAGCATACTATTATGAAATTGCAAAAGCTGCAATATCAGGAGATGATCGCGGAGCTTTAAAGATACTTTTTCATCCTGAAACAAAAAAAATACACGGAATTCATATTATCGGGGATCAGGCGGCAGAGATAATTCATATAGGTCAGATCGTAATGGAATTTGACGGCACGATTGAATATTTTGTTTCTAATATTTTTAATTATCCAACCTGGGCAGAAGCTTACCGGGTTGCGGCCTTTAACGGTTTGAACAGGCTTAAATAATTTAGTCCGAAAAATATTTCATGAATTGAACCTGTTCATAAATATCCGGGTTTTCAACATTTCCCCTGGCAAGTTTGCCACGGATATCATCAAGAGAAGTTTTATTATTAGTATCCATCCATGTATTAAGTTCCGAAATCATTCTCTCGATGTGATCAATGCCGTTATTGTAAAGAGCACTGACAACCTGTACTGTTTTTGCACCTACCAGAATATTTTTTAAAACATCAATTCCGGAATGAATCCCCGTTGATGAAATCAGGTCGCATTTAACATCTTCGGATAAAATTCCGATCCATCTCAATACAAGCGAATTTTCTCTGGGAGTGCTGTAAATATCGGATGATACGACTTCCATTTTGTCCGGGTTTATATCAGGGCTGTAAAACCTGTTAAACAGTACTATACCGGATACTCCCGAATGTGAAAGCTTATAAATCATATTTGCGAGACCGGAAAAATAGTTTCCGATTTTGATAGAAACCGGGATTTCAACCGTATTAAGAACTTTTTCGATAATCCTGAAGTAAATTTTTTCAATCTCATTTCCTTCTCTGTTGATATCAGAAGGAAGGATGAATATATTCAATTCCAATGCATCTGCTCCTGCAGACTCTATCTTCTTTGAAAAATCTGTCCATTCCCCGTCCGAAATACAATTTATGCTTGCAATAACCGGTATTTTTACAGACTGTTTTGCCTCCCTGATCAGGGATATATATTTTTGAACATTAAATTGCCTCGTATATTGGGAAATATAATCAAATTCCTCGGTATGCCCTGGGCTTGAACTGCTTAGATGTCCGGATTCTTTAATTATCTGTTCTTCAAAAATAGATTTGAGGATAACTGCTCCGGCACCGGCATTCTCTAATTTGATAATATTTTCAATAGTTCCGGTTAAGTTTGAACTTCCTGCAATAATTGGATTTTTAAGTTCAAGTCCAAGAAAATTGGTTTTCAAATCTGCCATCCGGTCCTCCTGAATTAAAAAAAAATGTTATCATATTCGACAATACCGGTCAAGATGAATACGGGATATATTTTAGACAAATAAATGCCTAAGTTTTGATATAACATCTTGATAAATAAGAAGTCATAATATATAATCCGATTTGGAGGAAATCTAATGAATTTGGAGAATTTTGAATCAATAATTGATTTTGCAATTGATAGGGAAAAAGAGGCTGCTGAGTTTTACAGATACATGCAGGATGTAGTTAAATTCAAGAGTCAAAAGGAACTGCTGCATGAATATGAACTGATGGAGGAAAGTCATGCCAGGGCACTTCAATCAATCAAAGAGGGTGGAATAGATTCAATCGAACTTGATCAAGAGGTTGATAATCTTATGATCAGCGACTATGTCGTCTCTTCAAAACCATCTTCCGAGATGACTTATCAGGATATAATAATAATTGCAATGAAGAGAGAAGAGGCAGCTTACAGACTCTATTCAAATCTGGAAAAAAAAATTGCTGATGCGAAGCTTAAAAAAATATTTACGCGCCTTGCTCAGGAGGAACTGAAACACAAACTACATTTTGAAAAAATATATGATAAAGAATTTTTCCAGGAAAATTAAATTGAAAATTTTTTTTAATATGTTATCATTTTTGAAATAATTGTAATATGCCTATATCAAAGGAGAAAAAATGAAAAAATATGAATGTGAACCTTGCGGATATATCTATGACCCTGAAGTTGGAGATCCGGACGGGGGGATTGCTCCCGGTACTAAATTTGAAGATATTCCTGATGACTGGGTTTGTCCTATATGCGGTGTAGGAAAAGATATGTTCGTTGTAGCTGATTAAAAAAAGAAATTTGAATTAATTTTAAATATTCTTTTTCTATATTAAATAAGTTTATTAGATAAATAGAGAATCAAAACTATTTTCATTTCATTAATTTCTTGACATTTTTTTTATGCTTATTATAATAAAAATGAAAAATCCCCGGAGGAATCTTTGACCAAAGATGAACTGAAGAAATTTGACGGTAAAGAAGGGCGATCCGCATATATTGCCTATAAAGGAAAAGTTTATGATGTCACAGGCAGTAAACTCTGGAAGGAAGGCAAACATATAAACAGGCATTTTGCGGGAGAAGATCTTACTGATCAGATGTCTGTTGCTCCTCATGCGGATGACGTAATGAGCCGTATTAAAGTTGTTGATTCCCTGGAAGAAGAGGTCTTGAATGATCCCGGGCTCGAAAAACTTGAAAAACTTCGTGAGCTTTACAGAAAATTTCATCCGCATCCGGTAATGATTCATTATCCAATGGCGCTCTTCTTCTTTTCCTCTATTATGCAGGGACTTTTTCTGATTTTTGGGAATGTCTCTTTTGAAAATGCAGCATTTTATTCGCTAGTAATTGCAGTAATAACATCAATACCTGCAACTGCTGCGGGTATTTTCAGCTGGTGGATCAATTATCAAAAAATCCTGACACAAACATTTAAAATAAAATTATATTTATCCATTGTTTTGATAGTAGTAGGGATTATTGCTGTTATTCTAAGAATATCTATGCCCGGAATATCAGCCTCGTCCGGAATAGAGATGTATATCTATAATTTTTTAGTTTTTATATGTCTGCCGATTGTGATTATAATCGGTTATCATGGAGGAAAGATAACATGGCCAGCATAATACTATCCCGGAGTGTTTTTGAGGTGTTTTATGGGTGAAGATACAAAATTGAAGATCAAAGAACTTGAAATGATGATAGAAGTAGTTTTGATATCCATCCCAAGAGAGATTTCCGCACGAGAATTTTATTTGAGTTCGGTCCAAAAGTTCAGATCCGGTCCTGCTAAAGAGCTCTTTTCAGATCTGGCTGAACAGGAGAAGGGGCACGAAGCAGAACTGAGAAAGATTATGAAAAGACTTCGTGATGAACTTGCAGACCTGAAAATGAAAAACAACTGAATTAAAATTAATTCTTAATGTTTATTTCCCAATCATTTTTTTTATGTATATTTTTAATGTATTTTTACCAAATATAAATTTCTGCAGCCTGAAAAACAGATAATAAAAAATAGGTAAAATAACCAGGATCAGAATTGCTGATGTAGTCAGCCCTCCAACAGTGCATAAAGCAAGAGATGACCAGATATCAGATTTTCCTGCTCCTGCTTCTTTTAAAAGAACTAACGGAAGCATACCGAATACAGTTGTCATTGTAGTCATAAATATTGGACGCACCCTCTCTTTTGTTCCTATTATGATTGAGTTAATGATATCATCGGTAATTTTCAGATGTCTGTTTATATTATCAATAAGTAAAATTGCATTATTAACAACAATCCCCGATAGGAGTATTACACCTATGTACGCAGTAGAATCGAATGAAAAATCGGCTGCAACAAATGATATGAATACTCCTATTAGTGATAATGGAATTGCAAGCATAATCAGAAGAGGTTGGAAAATATTCTCATATAACATACCCAGAATCAGATAAATCAGGCCGAGAGACAAAAATATTGCCAAATTCAACTGATTTTCCTCTTCTCTGGTAAGTCTGAAGGATCTTTCTTTTAAACTTTTTGTAAATCCGACAGGAACCTCAAGGTTATTATAAATTGTCTGATGAAATCGATTTGCTGCTTTATTTGAACCTAAGTAATCCCACTGGATCATTGCTTCATATTGCTGATTTTCTCTTGTTATACCGCCTTTTTGTGTCGTAAATGCTACATCAACAAGATCTTTAACCCGGAAGGGGATATTTTCCGGCGTATTGTGCGGTTCATTTAGGATCTCATCCAGCTCTATATCTTTTACACCCGCAACTTTAATCTCAATTGAAAGTTCATTTTCATCAAATTTGATCTTTTGAGTGTTCATGCTCTCTCTGAGTGTTGAATTAAGAAGCATCACCAGGTACCATGGCTCAATTCTGTACATTTTCAGTTTTTCCCTGTTCGGGCGCAGAGAGAAATACTTTTCCTTTCCTCCCCACCAAAATCTCATATCAGTCTGAACTTCAGCCTCCTTTATCCTTTTGTGTTTAAGAAGTTCATTTTTTATTTTAGTGCAGTAATCCATAAGCTTTTCGTAACTGTAACCCTTAATATGAATTTCCCATGGTAGATTTCCCCCGGAGGTGGGACTATAGAAATATGGTTCCTGATCGAATCCACTTACCCTTACACCGATTCCTGCAAGATTTGTTGCATGTGCTACAAGTTCCTGTTTCAATTGGAGAGGGTAGGGTGAGTTCTCTATGTCAGGTGGGAATTTTACTATTGTGTATGCTCCACCGGGCCATATTTGTGTATTCATTTCTTTGCTGTATGGTTTACTAAGAATTATTTGCTCAAACTTGGAAATTTCACTTTGAATTTCCTCAAATTCTGTTCCTGAAGGAAACCTAAGATATACTTCAACTTTTTCCTGCGAATACCATGAAAAAAAGGTCCCGAAAGAGACTTCCTTTTTAAAATTTGTATATGAGAATATTAGTAAGAGAACTACAGGGATGATAACTGTTAAAGGATATTTCAGAATAAAAGGGAAAAATTTTCCTCTTGAAAATAATTTATCTTTTTTCCTCTTTTTTATCCTTATATCAATCCTGGAACTAAGTGATGGTATTAGTATAAAGGAGATTACTATTGAAGATAAGAGCGATACGGCAATTATATATGCGAGGGGCAGGTAGTAGACTTTTAATCGTTCATTAAACAGTATTGCAAAAGAGAAAAAAACAATAATTGTAGTCAGAGTTGAAGAAAATACCGGTAGTATTACGGCTTTGGCACCCTCTACGGCTGATCTTTTAACATCCATTCCTTTTTCTCTGAACCTCAGAATGGAGTCGAAGACAACTACTGCATTATCTACAAATAGTCCGAAGCCGAGGGCAAGTCCTGACAATGTAAGAAGATTTAAAGGAATTTTAGCGAGATGGATCACAATTAATGTTGAAAATACAGAGAAAAAAACAGAAGAAAATATAAGAAGCGAGGCTTTAATATCTTTAACAATTGCAATAAGTATAATAAAAATAATAAAAAGAATTATAAGTGCGTTTCTTCCGAGCCTGAATAATTCATGGCGCAGAGTTTTACTGTCATCACTCTGAATAATGAATTCAACATTTCCATGCAGCCGGTTTGCTATCCATTTCAATTTGTTTCTTACTTTTTTTGACATGGAAAGATGGCTGTAATCAGATTCTTTGAAAATCTCAAAAACAAGATAAGATTTTCCCTGGAATCTTTTTTCGAATTTCAGATCGGCATATCCGAGGTAGACATCAGCAATATTTTTAAGATAGATATTTTCCTTCCCGTATTTTTTAATATATATATTTCTTAGCTCATCTATACTCTTAGGTGATTCTGTCAGGGACAAAGTAATTTCGCCGCTGTTCTTATCAAGCAGGAGAGAGTGATTAGTAAAGAAATACTCATTTATCTTTCGCTGGATTTCGAGCACACTTATATTCATCCTGTTGAGTTTCTTTAAATTTGTCCTGATCTCAATCTCTGGCTCTACTCCGCCTGTGAGATTCACCTCTTTTATTCCGGGAATAGCACGGAGATGAGGATATATTTCTCTCTCAGCCAGTTTTTTGAGTGTAAATATATTATAGTTTTTCCCGTAAACACCAATCTGGAATAGGGGGCTCTGTTCAAAATTTTCCGGTATTCTTTCCGAAATTACGGGCTGCCTGACAGATTTCGGAAGCTCATACTGAAGCCTGTTGAGCCTCTCTCTCAGTACGAGATTTGCAAAATTCATCTTTATATTACGATTAAATTCTACTTCGAGAGTTCCTGCGTTTAAGGTTGCCCTGCTGTTAATCTTTGAAATCCCTTTTACTTCCTTCATAATTTCCGCTTCTGCCGGGATCAGGACTTTTTGAAGCATCATATCTGGTGATGCGCCTGACCAGCTGTATGTGATATTCAGGGACGGGAGGCCACCTTCAGGGTTTGGAACGAGTCCTATTGTCATATTTTTAAAAGAAAAGATACCAAGCAGAATTATTATAAGAAAAAATATTACGGCAAGAACCGGTCTGTTAATTATTTTTTCAAGCATTTGATTTAATCTCTCCCTTTTTTATTCTTCTTTTATCAAGAAAGTTTTCAAGAATTTCATAAAAGACAGGGATAAGGATTAAAGTAAGAAATGTAGTGAAAAGAAGGCCTCCGATAATTACAAGAGCCAGAGGCTGCTGAAGTTCAGAACCTGCTCTTTTCATAACTCCCATGGGGATGACACCAAAAATAGTAGTGAATGTGGTCATTAAAATCGGTTTCAATCTGACTCTCGATGCTTTCATTATTGCATCATGCGGAGAATAGCCCTGCGTTCGCATCTGATTGGCATATTCTATCTTAACTATTGCATCATTAACTCCGATACCTATAAGGACCATTATCCCTATTCCGGAAATGATATTTAGACTGTTTCCTGTTGCAAGGAGAAATAGGAATGCACCAAGCAATCCCATTGGGACTGTGAACATTATAATAAACGGTTGTAGAATATTTTCAAATTTTGCCGCCATTATCATATATACGAGGATAATAGCAAGCCAGATGGCTTGTGTTAATGAATTAAAAGCTTTTTTCCGTTCCTCTTCCTCTCCTGCAAAACTGTATCTTGTGTTTATGGGAAGGTCGAGATTTACTATTTTTCCATCTGCTTTTTTTATAATTTCAGCAAGAGGATGATTTTTTGCATTTGCCGATATAAGAAAGAATCGCTGTTGAAGCTCTCTTGATATTTTTTTTATCGAGGGGTGTTCTTTGATGGATATGAGGTCTTTTACATAATAGATATTTCCGTTAATAGGCATCTGGAGCTGAAGAAGTTTATCTACTTCAATGATCCCATTTACCGGAACCCTGACGAAGATATCATAATTTTTTTGAATTTGTTTTAATGTTCCCGCTTCCCCTCCCTTTACTGCCTGGTTTAAGAAATTTGCAATCTGAGCCTTAGTGATATTAAGTTTGTCGAGCAGCCCCTGCTTGAATTCAATTTTATAGACAGGCTTTCCGGAAGCTATATCTGCCTTAAGATCATAAAGTCCGTCTATAGATTTTATAGATTTAATGATCATTTCGACTGCTTCTTTACCCTTTTCTATATCCTCATAAAAAACCTTTATTTGAAAGTTTTCTCCTGAAGAGGATAAGTATTTGGAAAGTGTATTTTTTTCAAGAAATATCGAATAATTGAGCAGATCGGCTTTTGCCAGAATTCCCCTTGCTCTCTTCATAACGGATTCCCTCTCTTCATTCGAATTGCAATCAATAATGTAGTGAAGACTGTTAACTGAGATATCTTCGCTTCTTGCCGCCTCTTTAGATACGGATCCAGTTTCAGAGTATACGGATCTTACTCCTTTCACAGTTGTCAGCTTAAACTCTAAATCATCTGCTATTTTATTAGTTTCCTCAAATCCATAAGAAGGGATTGTTTCAGCCTTTATTTCAAATTTAGATGTCTGGGGAGCTGGTAATAATTCCTTGTCTACCAGAAGGTATGATACAAAAATAAGTAAAACTATTATTCCAACAAGCATAAAAGCTTTGGATTTTTTCTCCAGGAATTTTTCCAGGAGTGAGTGGTAATAGTCATCAAATTGTCTATAAGTAATATTAAATCCTTTATAAACCGGCTTCAATATTTTTCCCAAAAGTAGTGCCGTATATTTAGTTATTGTCTTGATTAGCAAGTAGAGAGTTCCGGTTATTGCTGAAATGGAATAACCTATAATTTTAAATGGGATAAGGAGAATGAAATTCACTCCTTTAAATAATTTTCCTGCTATAGTGTTCTCCGTTTTAAATGAATCAAGTTCCCCTTTATGATCAATTCTGAAAGTAGTCTTGAAAGCCGATAATGCCGGAAGCAGTGTAATAGCAACAAACAGGGATGAAACAAGTGAAAAAGATACGGTCAGAGCCTGATCCCTGAAAAGCTTACCCGTGATTCCGTATAAATAGATTACAGGTAAAAAAATGGAGATTGTTGTGAATGTTGAAGCGGTTATTGCACCGCTGACCTCTTTTGTGCCGTTTATAACAGAATCTATCAGGTTCTCGTTGTCCCGGTGTCTGAATATGGACTCAAGGACAATTATTGAATTATCCACAAACATTCCTACTCCGAGAACCAGTCCTCCGAGAGACATTATATTCACATTAACATTGAAACCGAACATCAGAACAAAAGTTGATATAATAGAGATAGGGATAACGATTGAGACGAGAATCGGGTCTCTGAAATTCTGAAGAAATAGAAGAAGAATAAGAAAAGCAAGTAAGCCTCCAAGTACCAGAGACGATTTAAGTGAATTTATTGAAGATATGATAAGGTTGGCTTCCATCTGAATTGCTGTGAAAGTAATTTCATTGTTGAATTCTTTCTCCATCAGTTTAAATGTTGCAAGAGCTTCCTTTGTAGCATTAACCGTATTACTCCCGGACTCCCTGTATATGAGCAGGGCAATGGCATCACTTTTTACATGTCTGGAACTTCCTCCCTTAGTAATAAACTTAATGTTTCCCTGCTTTACCTTGTTTTTGTAAAACGCTTTGCCGAGATCTTTTATGGTAATCGTACGGTTTTCAAATTTTTTTACAACGATTTTTTCAATATCTGAAGGTTTTTCTATTTCCCCTTCAATTTTCAGGGTATATCTGTATTTGTCTTTTTTGACAGTTCCACCGGGAGAAAATTCATTGTTAGCCTTTATTGCAGATGCTATTTCAGATAGGGTAATTTTGAAGTTGGATGCTTTTTCAGGGTCGATTTCCACAGAAACCTCTTCTTCATCTCCTCCCCGGATCTCAACTCGTGAGACTCCTTCAAGCTGTTCCAATCTCGGCTTGATTAGGTAGGTAGCTGTCTCTTTCTGCTCCTTAATCTTTCGTTTATCACTTTTCAGGATGGCTGTAATTATTGGTGATGACGAGGGATCCCATTCAAGTATTACAGGTGCAGTGTGATCTTCGGGTAATTTGTTCCTGGTCTCTTCAACTTTTTCCTTGGTATGAAGAAGGGCAAAATCCATATCAGTTCCCCAGTGATATTCCAGAGTTATTATTGAAATCCCTTCCTTTGAAATTGAATTAATTTTTTTTATTCCTGAAATTGAAGAAAGGGGACCTTCAAGCTCGGATGTGATAAAGCGCTCGATCTCTTCCGGACCGAGTCCAGGATATTCCGTTACAACTGATATTTTAGGGTAACTGAGATCAGGAAGAAGATTGATGGATAATTTATAAATAGAAATAATACCGAGAAGAATAACACCGATATAGAACATAATTGTTCCAACCGGTCTTTTTACTGACAGATTAACCAGGCTCATTTTAGAATCCTGATCCTGGATTGGTGGGCAAGTGTTGAGTGCCCCTCAATTACAACCCTGTCTCCCTCCTTAACGTCGGAATAAAATTTTAATATTCCCTGCTCCTCATCATTTTTTGGCCCGAGATCGACATATACCCAGTTTACAATTTTACCCGCAACGACAAAAATCAACGGTCTGTCCTGACGTACAATTATTGCTTTTAGCGGAACTTTAAAGATATTTTTAACTATTTTATACTCCACATCCATTTCTGCATGCATTCCGGGGAGAATTTTATATTCCCTATTATCAACTTCAACAAAGATAGAAATTGTTTTGTTTGTAGTATTAACCTCCGGACTTATAGATTCAATATTTCCGTAAAAATATGTATCAGTGAAAGAGTCAAACTTAATTCTTACTCTTGTCTTTTTTTTCAGGTATTTTATTTCCGATTCGAGGGCATATCCTTCCATGTATACGGTTTTCAGATTTACAACATTCATCAGCGCCTGTCCGGTATTAATGTTTTCACCTCTGCTCACAGTAAGACCCGAGATAATACCTTCAAAGGGGCTTCTAATATAAGTTCTTTTTAAGTTGAGCCTGGCTTGTTTGAGTGAAATTATTGCATTAGCCAGGCCGTCATTTGCCTTCTTAATTTCCTGACGCAGGGACCCGGACGAAACCATTTGATTTTCATATTTTTCGGCAATTCTGTCAAACTGTTTCTGTGAGAGTTTTCCTGAATTAAAATCTGATATGGCTTTCAAATATTCACTTTTAATTTTAAGGAATTTTTTTTGATCATCAGGATCGGATTTTTCTGATTTAAGTATATCATCAAATTCGCTATCGATTAGATATTGAGCAAGACTCTTCAATTTTGTAGCAGAAGCTTTCTCCACTTCAAGCTTCTTGTCGATATCTTCAATTCTGACTAATAATTGTCCCCTTTTTACCCACTGGCCGTCTCTTACAAGAACATTTTCGACTTTTCCTGATACTTCTGCTTTGATCGAAGTTTTTTCACGAGTTTTTGCGGTGCCTGAGATTTTTAATCTAAGAGGCAGATCTCCATGTGTAATTTCAACTACTTTTACAGGTATGGATGAAGTTTTTACAGGTTTATTTTGTCCCGTTTCCTTTTTTTCTGCCTTGATTATTTCAGTGGCATCGGTTTTTTCCTTGTTAAAGAAAAGAAAGTAAATTGTGACAAAAAGTGCAACAATAAATAAAATGACTAAAATCGGTTTGAATTTTTTCATTCCCTCTCCTGATTAATTATGGAATTTTATCATAAAAGCTATACGTAGACTAATAATAAAGAGTTTAGTATGTACTAAGTATAAAATATTTCAGTTATTCGAAGTAGGGTATGAGTCTTTTGCCTTCACATCTTATCCGGCTTTGTTTCAATCCTGCTATATCATCTGAAATGAACAAAATTCCGGTATAAATCAAAGTTCAAAGTTACAAAAAATTTCCTGGAAATAAAATATTCTTCTACTTCTTTTCGAATTTAGCTTTTGCACCACTCAGCATTTTGTCATATTGATCATCGATCTTCTTTCTTAGTTTAACGAGTTCTTCACCGCTTTTTGATGCACCGGAATTTGAAGGGCCGCCGCCTGATTCAAGTGATTCGAGCTTTGATTCAAGTTTCTGCAGTTTATCATACTCGTATTGAGGAGCTGCAACATCACGGTATGTTTTTCTCATATATCTTTTGTGATCCCTTATCTTCTTTTTTAGCGATCTGATCTCAGAAGAGTGCTTCTTGGAAGAAGATTTTTGTGCTTTCAACTGTTTCTGGTAATTATTATATTTTGATTTGTAATTATACCTGTTTTCAAGCATTACTTTTGCTTTACCGAAAGCTATTTTCATATTTCCGGAACTTCCTTCTTTCTTATATAGTACACCGGCTTCAAGGTAAAATGAGGCCGATTTTTCATAAAGAGGTCTGCTTTTTTTTGCTTTCTTTGCGTAGATGTCGGCTATATATTTTGCATAAGTTCCTTTTTTAGATTTTTCATATAATTTGAGGAATTGAGTTAGAGCAGAGCCATATCTTTTTAATTTGAAAAGCGAATATCCGTAAATTTTCCCAATGTCTTCGTTGGATTTTTTAGATACATCAAGTTTTGAATAGAAGTTTACAGCACCTCTGAAATTATCATCAGTATAATACTTTCTTATTTTTTGTTCGGGAGAAAGTTTTTTTGGAGGAGGTCCCGTTAAACTTTTTTTCAGTTTATTTGCGGTTGAGACAACTTTATTGTCATTTACTTTTTTCCCCAGAGCTATTGCCTTATTTGTATACCGTATAGCTTTTTCTTTATTGAATCCCGAATATGATTTAATGCCATATGAGTTTGCAAGGACAAGACTAAGTCTTGCTTCTTCACCTGTTCCGAGAGAACCGAGTGATAGAGTTTTCTCACCGGTTTTAATTGCCCTCGAATAATTTTTGACTTCAAAATAGTTTAATGAAAGCTGATAGAAAGCAAGTCTCACAAATTTATTTGAAGTATCCGTATACGTACTAATATAAGTTCGAAGGGCTTTAATCCTGGCAGATGCCGTTTTATTCTCAAAAAGAGCCTTTGAATAATCCATTCCTGCATTTTCATAATTCTGTGAAGTGATCAGAAGCGGAAGTATAGAAATAGCCAAAATAACAAGTATAGTTTTCCTCATTTTTCTTCTCCTAATTTAAATATGAAAATTTTACCGAAATCTCTCATGTATTTCAAGTAAATCTTTTTTGAATTTTTTTCTCAGAAAAAAAATAGCATTATCGGCTGTTATTGACTTTGATTGTCTTTAAAATTATAATCTTTCAATGTTAGAAAGATTTTCCGGAATTGTAAATGAGGGGACTGAGGAAGACGATCTTCTAAAAAAAATAGATGAATCAAAGATACCGGATCATATTGCTGTAATAATGGATGGAAATGGAAGATGGGCTGAATCTAAAGGAAGGTCACGAATTGAGGGTCACAAAGTTGGTGCTGAATCTGCCAGATTAATTGCGGAAAACTGTGCAAGGCTGAATATCGGTTACCTGACACTTTTTACTTTTTCAAGTGAAAACTGGAAAAGGCCAAAAAAAGAGGTCAGCACTTTGATGAAAATGCTCTATGAAAATCTTATAAAAAATAGCGGGCTGCTGGAAAAGAATAATATAAGGCTTTCCGTCATAGGTGATATAGAGAAACTTCCGGAACTACTCAAAAATAAACTTAAAGAAACGATCAAAAGTTCTGGAAAATTTTCAGGAATGAACCTGACACTTGCCCTCAATTACGGAAGCAGGGATGAAATTATTAGAGCAGCAAAAAAAATTGTTAAAGATGGGGTAGGCTCAGCAAATATTGATGAAGATTTATTCAGGAGTTATCTTCAAACAGGAAGCATACCTGACCCGGATCTTTTAATAAGGACATCAGGTGAAATGAGAATATCCAATTTTCTGCTTTTTCAGACCGCATATTCAGAACTTTATTTCACAGAAACATTATGGCCTGATTTCAGATTGAAAGAATTTCTCGGGGCAATAATTGAGTATCAGAAAAGAGAGAGACGTTACGGAGCAATATGAAAGAATTTATAACAAGAACAATTACAGCGTTTTTTCTAATAATATTTGCAATTGCAGCCATTAATTATCTTCCGGACAAACTATTCTCGCTTATGGTATTTATTATTATTATGTTAAGCGTAATTGAATTTATCACATTGTGCAGACCTGTAAATAAATCATTTGTTGTTTTAGCACTTAACGGACTGATAATAGCCGGATATTTCACATTTGGTAAACCCGGATTATCACAGTCAATATTTGGAACTGTTATGCTGACGGGAGTTTATTTCCTATTTACAACTAATAACAAGGAACGACTTGAAAATTTTATCCGGGATTTCGGGATCCATGTGCTTGCGGTTTTTTATCTGATTATTCCCCTCTTTTTCTTACTTTTGCTAAGAAGACTTGGACCAAATTTTCTGTTTTTTCTGATTTTTGTAATAGCAGTCGGCGACTCGGGAGCATATTTTATAGGTAAACCTTTCGGAAAGCACAAAATATACCCGGTTGCATCACCCAATAAATCTTTAGAGGGATTAATTGCAGCGATTTTTACAGCCGGGATTTCATCCTGGCTGATAGTTAAAATTTTCCCCGTCGATGCCGGACTCCCTGTCGTAGTCATCACAGGCTCGCTGATAGGTATGATTTCCCAGATCTCTGATCCGATAGAATCTTTATTCAAAAGAGCCTCCGGAAAAAAGGATTCGGGTTCAATCCTGCCGGGTCACGGAGGGATATTTGACAGGATAGACAGCTATATCTTCTGTGCACCGCTGCTTTATTTTATAATTAAACTGCTTTGGAGATGAGACCGGGAGAATATTGAGTTGAAGAGGAATATTTCAGTCCTGGGATCGACCGGATCGATCGGGCTCAGTTCACTCGATGTGATCAGAAATGATCCGGAAAGTTTTAATGTTGTAAGTCTTGTCTGCGGAGAAAATATTGATATCCTGTTGGATCAGATTAAGGAGTTCTCTCCGTCATTTGCCGCTGTACGAAATGTTCCGGATATAGATAAAATCAAAAAAGAATTTCCGGATCTGGATATTGCATCCGGAAGTGAAGGAATATTCAAAGCTGTTTCTGAGTATGATATAGATACGGTAATAGTTGCAATTCCGGGGACAACGGCGTTAAAAGCAACTTTAGAGGCAATAAAAAAAGGTTATCGAATTTGTCTTGCAAACAAGGAAACCATGGTTGCAGCCGGTGACCTTATGAACAAAAGTCTTGAAAAATCGGGATCCGAATTAATCCCGGTGGACAGTGAACAGAGTGCAATATTTCAGGTTCTTGAAGGAAACAGGCGGGAAAATCTAAAAAAAGTAATCCTGACAGCATCGGGCGGGCCTTTTTTTAACAGGGATTTGAAAGAATTTAAAAACATTTCAGTAAATGATGCACTTCAGCACCCGACATGGAATATGGGGAAAAAGATTACTATTGATTCTGCAACGCTGATGAATAAAGCACTTGAAATTGTGGAATCAAAATATCTTTTTAATCTGAAAAAAGGAGAGATCGATGTAATTATCCATCCTCAGAGTATTATTCATTCAATGGTTGAGTATAATGATGCATCAATTCTTGCGCAAATAAGTACCCCTGACATGCGTCTTCCAATTCAATATTCTCTAAATTATCCCGAGAGAAAAAATGGTTTGATTGAGGAACTTAATTTTTCAAAATTGGGTAAAATGGAGTTTTTTGAAGTGAATTCGGCGAAATTTCCATCTATTGATATGGCTCTTGAAGTCTTCGAAAAGGGAAATGACAGCGGACTTATATTTAATGCTTCAAATGAAGTTGCTGTCGATTCTTTTATAAGAGGAGATATCTTATTTACGGATATTTACAAAATAGTTTATGAAATGCTTCAGACGGCTGATGGCAGAATGCCTCAGGATATAGATGAGATTATTTCAAGGATTTCGGATACAAAATTAAAAACGAAAGAGATTATATCCCGAAAATTTATTTAACGGAGAATTTTGATGAACTTTATATATACAATTATAACTTTTACGGTAGTTCTCGGCATTATAGTTCTTGTTCATGAGTTCGGGCACTTTATGGCAGCAAGAATAGTCGGAGTTAAGGTAGAAACATTTTCATTTGGAATGGGAAAGAAGTTATTCGGTAAGAAAATCGGTGATACCGATTTCAGGGTTAGTCTTTTCCCGATTGGAGGTTATGTAAAATTGTCCGGAGAAGAAGATTATGATGAAAAGGACCCTAAGCCTTATGATTTTCATTCGAAAAACAGGGCACAGAAAATATTTATTCTATTCATGGGGCCTCTAATGAATGTTCTTCTTGCTGTTTTGATACTGACTTCTTTAAATATAACTGGTGTTGAATCTGAAGTTTACAAATTCGAACCTCCCTTAATAGGGTTAATTGAGCCTAATTCACCTGCTGAAAAAGCCGGCTTGAATACCGGGGACCTGATACTCGAAGTTAATGGAGAACCTGTGAAGAACTGGAAGGATCTGGAGTTGGAAATAGGTTCAAATCCTGATCTTCCGGTTAAAATTCATTATAGAAGAGGTTTAAGGGATTTTTACATTGTAGTAAATGTGAGAGGTGACAACAAATATAATATTGGAGAAATAGGAATTTCCTGGGATTTCAAAGTTCAGATTTTTGAAGTATCAAAAGACTCCCCTGCCGAATCATCCGGACTAATGAAAAATGATATTATTTTAGCAATATCAGGGAAAACCGTTAATCCTCTTAATATAATTCGTTTGATTTCTTCAAATACCGGGAAACCTATAACGCTGGAAATTTTAAGAGGGAAAAAGAGACTTTATAAATCAGTGACTCCAAGATTGGGAGAGGACAAAAAAGGTGAAATAGGGGTACAATTGATAAGATATTCCCCGGTTATAGTTAAAAAATATGGATTGTTCGGTGCGATATCCAAGAGTTTTAAAGATATAAAAAGACTCACTACATTGGTATTCAGTGCATTTAAAAAAATGATAATAGGGAAACTTTCACCCAAAAATCTTTCCGGACCAATAGAGATTGCAAAGTTTTCGCAAAAGGCGATAGAATCCGGGATCTCAGAATTTTTTATGGTGATTGCATTCATTTCACTCCAACTCGGGATAGTTAATCTTTTCCCGATTCCTGCACTGGATGGAGGCCATATGATGATTTATTCAGTTGAAGCGATAATCCGAAGGGAATTCTCAATGAAAGTTAAGGCTGCGCTTATAAATACAGGTTTCCTCCTGCTGCTGCTTTTAATGGGCTTTGTGATAATGAATGATATTGCAAAAGTTCTCCCGAACGGATGGAATTCATTTTTACCATTTTGAATAATTCCCTTCAATGATTAGAAGAGCAATAATTCTTTCGGCAGTTCTCATTTTTTCAGTGTCATGCATAAGATTTAAAGTAGAGCTCCCCGATGATCCGGACCTTATAACTGATTATATTACAGTATTAAAAAGTGTGGAGGACAGAGATCTTACCGGAAATATTAAGGATGATCCTGTCAGTATAGAAAATGAGCGGATCTTTGGTGTCATAAAGGTAAACAATATTGAAAAATCGGAAAAAATCAGATGGAGCTGGTTTGATGCGGACAGAAAACTTGTAAAGATATCAAATCCAATTCCTGTAAATAATAAAAAGGTTTTTCTTGAATATTTTATCGCATGGGATATATTGGAGAAGGAAAAATTCACAAAAAAACCGGGTGAATGGTATGTTATAGTAAGATCAGGAAGAAGAATTTTAGGATTCAAAAAATTTATAATTCAGAAGAATAATTCCGGTACTAATTGAGAAAAGGCAGTGACTATGCTACAACATAAAAGTAATGAGTGAAATTAATAATTCATATTTAGACCGGAGTTGAAATTTGCCTAAACAAAAAAACAGGAATTCCGGTCTGAAAAAGAAAGGTTTGTATTTTCTTATACTTTTTTTTCTTTTAATACTCGTACTTACCTTTTTTTTTGGAAATAACGGTATTGTTGAAATTTTACACTCCAGAAAAAAAATTGAAAATCTGAAAAAAAATATAGAATTACTGAAGGCAAAAAAAGCAGGTCTTCAGAAGGAAATAGATGAACTCAAACGTAATCCGCTGGTGCTGGAAAAACGAGCAAGAGAAAAATTGTGGCTTATGAAAAAAAATGAAAAAGTAGTGATTTTCAAGAAAACTTCCGGGAAAAATACAAAGAAAAAACGTTAAAATCTAAATAGTAAATTACATTATTTCAAATTGAGTAAGTTAAAGGCAGTGTTTTTTTAAAATCAGTTCGAATTCTGATGTATTGTTTTCTTTTTTATTCTTGTATAATTTTAATAATGGATGATATTAAAATTTATGAACCCGATAATATTTTAAAAAACGGGTATTTTTCAATGTACCGACAAATTTTTAAAGAATTAAAAAGTAATAAATGGCTCTTATTTCAACTTTTTAAAAAGAATATATTTACGGCCTATAAACAATCTCTTTTTGGTATACTGTGGGCGATTATTATTCCTATATTAAGTGTACTTACATTTGTACTGTTGAACAGGTCCGGAATCTTTGTATTGGGGAAAATTAAAGTTCCATATGCAATTTATGCAATTTTCGGATTATCTTTCTGGCAATTTTTTTCAACCGGATTAATTTCCGGGTCAAACTCCTTAATTGAAGCGGGATCCATGATTGTCAAAATTAATTTTTCAAAAAAAACTCTTGTTATTGCATCAATGGGAAGGGCTTTTGTTTCAAGCCTGATTCAATTAATATTGGTTTCAATACTTTTTTTTGTTTACGGTGTCACTCCTACTTTAAATATATTTTTTATTCCTCTCCTGTTTTTACCTGTTATTTTTTTTACTATGGGTTTTAGTTTCATTTTTTCAATTTTAAATGGAATATTCAGAGATATCGGCAATATTCTTTCAGTTATCATGACATTTCTTTTATTACTCACACCGGTTCTTTATGTAAAACCCGAAACCGGTCTGTTTTCAACTATTTCCAATTATAATATTTTGTACTATTTAATTTCTTTCCCCAGAGATTTAGTGCTTTTTGGAGATATGACAAATTTAATCCCATATCTTATATCATCTGCTTGTTCCATCGGATTTTTTCTTTTATTTATTTTGATTTTTCATATTACTGAAACAAGAATTGCAGAGAGAATTTAATGAAAGAAAATTTAATTGTAAAAGCTGAAAATGTATCAAAAAAATATTGTAAATCTTTAAAAAGGTCCATGATTTACGGAATCCAGGATATTGTAAAGAATACTTTTAATTTTTCTGCAAAATTAAAAGATCTCAGGAAGGATGAATTTTGGGCAGTAAGAAAAGTTAATTTTTCACTTAAAAGGGGTGAAACACTTGGAATTATCGGTTCAAACGGATCCGGGAAATCTACTCTTTTAAAAATGTTAAACGGGATCTTTTGGCCTGATGAAGGAATGATTACCATTAAAGGAAAAGTAGGAGCATTGATTGAAGTTGGAGCAGGTTTTCATCCAATGTTATCCGGAAGAGAGAATGTCTATTTAAATGGTGCAATTCTCGGAATGAAAAAGAGAGAAATAGAAAAGAAATTTGATCAGATTGTAGAGTTTGCCGAGATTGGAGAATTCATTGATACCCCGGTAAAATTCTATTCCAGCGGTATGTTTGTGCGGCTTGGTTTTTCTATTGCTGTTCATTCTGACCCTGATATTTTACTTGTTGATGAAATATTGTCTGTGGGAGATTTGAATTTTCAGGCAAAGTCAAAAAAAAAAATTGTGGAATTATTGGAAAGAGGGATTTCAATAATTCTTGTTTCTCATAATTTAAATCTAATAAATACAGTTTGTGATCAGACTCTTTTTTTGGATAAATCTCTTGGATGTTATTTAGGAAACACAAGTGATATTATCGATAAATATCGGGATTCATTTTTTAAGGAAAAGAAAAAAGCCAAATCATTCGGAACAAACGAAATAGTTATAAATAGTGTAAAAGCATATGATAAAAATTCCGGAGAAAGTATGGAATTCAATACAAATGAAAAAATGATCATCGAAATTTTTTATTCGGTGAATAAGGAGGTTAAAGATCCTGTCTTCTCGATTGCAATTTTTAATGTTGACGGCACTCAGATAACAGGAATCAGGAGTGATATTGGAGGTGTCAATTCCGGGATAATAAAAAGTGACGGAAGTGTTAAATTAATATTAGATAAGCTACCCTTAATGCCCGGTTTCTATTCGGTTACCGCAAATATATTAGACAAAACCAGGGTTACTTTTTACAGTAGAATATTTAATGTTTTCAGGTTTAAGGTTTTAGGGGGGATGAAAGATTATGGATATGTTGACTTTCCGCATAAGTGGGAATTGAAATAAAAAAAATAGAAGATGAATAATTATTATTCATTATTATGAAGTGTGAGAATTTTATATGAAAGACTTTAATCTAAAAATAGCCTTCTTTTCAATGAACTTTTTGGCAAATTCGGAGTCATGGATTTGGAATCAGGTTAAATACATTAAGCCTTATTTGACATTTATAGGTGTCCAGCAGGAAACCTCAGATAATTATTATAAAAGCATCCCTTTATATAATTTAATTTATCCATATAAATTGCTGCCTCTAATTTATTATAAATTGAAGAATAAAGATAAAAAAAAGGAACAGATATTAAGAAATGTTTCTAAATTAGAGAAAAAACATGATTTTAATACTTTTTATATTCATTACCTCACTCAGGCATATGATATGCAAAAAATACTTTTAAAGACAAAGAAGAAAGTTTTTATTCATTGTCACGGATATGATGTTTGCTGGGATTTAAAAAGTTTAAAATTCCCTTTTACTAAAATTTATGATGATAAATATTCAGGTTTTGCCAGAAAAATACAAAAAAAAGCTATATTTATTGCAAATTCTGAATTTACAAAAAAAAATTTACTTAAAATCGGAATTGATTCATCCAGAATCAGAGTCTTAAAATTTGGAGTCGAATCACATTTATGTGATAAAAGCCCAAAAAAAGGATTGATAAAGATTTTATATGCAGGAAGGTTAGTGGATTGCAAAGGACCTCACCTGACAATATCAGCATTTGAAAAGGCATTAAAAATGGGCCTGAATGCAGAATTAATTATTGCCGGGGATGGACCATTAATGACAACAGTCAGATTATTTCGCTCAAGATCTGTTTATAAAAAAAATATAAAAATAGTGGGTG
>CAZNLS010000023.1:0-28960 GCA_964573895.1 uncultured Clostridia bacterium | reverse complement strand
AGCTGAAATTCCTGTTACCTTTCCATTTTTCATGACCGGATTGATACAAATGTTTGAACATCTTTCCTCTTTTCCAAAAGGAAAAGTATATTCAAATTCAACTATTTTACCTTTTAGTCCTTCACCATATTTTCTCTTCCAGAAGTCCCTCTCCTTCGATTTTAAATGTTCCAGAGCACTCATACCCTCTTTGCATCTTTTTTTGTATGATTTATAATAACTCTCTGAAAAAGCTTTATTGAAATAGATAAAATTATTGTTCCTGTCCACTGACCAGATGAATTCACTCCTGGAATCTAAAAGTAACCTTAGATCAGCCCGGCCGGATGATTCACCTTTTTTCATCTG
Organism: uncultured Clostridia bacterium; assembly: GCA_964573895.1. GTDB lineage: Bacteria > Acidobacteriota > Aminicenantia > UBA2199 > UBA2199 > CAZNLS01. The sequence continues at coordinate 28,612 of CAZNLS010000023.1, read as the reverse complement.
TACCCCTGTTTTATTTTTGAATAAAAAAATAAAATTTTCAACACATATTTTTATTTTCCATTGTTGACTTGGGAATTTAAACTGATAAAATTGGATTTTAAATTAATTTGAAAGAGGTAAAAATGAACAACTATAGTTCTGAAACATTAATGGAAATGGAGCACAAATATGGTGCGCACAACTACCACCCTCTTGAAGTAGTTATCTCAAAAGCAGAGGGGATTTGGGTCGAGGACCCGGAAGGGAAAAAATATATTGATATGCTCTCGGCTTACTCCGCAGTAAACCAGGGACACAGGCATCCAACAATTATTAAAGCATTGAAGAACCAGGCTGATGCTCTTACTCTCACTTCAAGGGCTTTTTTCAATGATAAATGGCCCGTTTTTGCAAAAAAGCTTGCTGAGATTACAGAAAAGGATATGATCCTCCCAATGAACACTGGGGCTGAAGCTGTTGAAACCGCTATTAAGACTATGCGGAAATGGGGGTACAAGGTTAAGGGTGTTGAACAGGACAAGGCTGAAATAATTGTTTTTGAAGAAAATTTTCACGGAAGGACTACAACTATAATCTCATTTTCAACAGACCCTCTTGCAAAGGATAATTACGGGCCATATACTGACGGATTTAAAGTAGTACCTTATGACGATATAGATTCCGTCAAAAATGCAGTTAATGAGAACACTGTCGGAATCCTTGTAGAACCTATCCAGGGAGAAGCGGGAGTTGTTGTGCCATCTCCGGGATTCTTAAAAAATCTAAGAGATATTGCTTCCGAAAACAATATTCTTCTTGCCGTTGACGAAGTTCAGACAGGTTTCGCAAGAACGGGAAAACTGTTCGCCTTTATGCATGACAATATAATTCCGGACATTATCATAATGGGAAAAGCTCTGGGCGGTGGAGTCTTCCCGGTCAGTGCAGTTGCTGCAGATAAGGATATACTGGGAGTTTTTGAACCCGGTTCCCACGGATCAACCTTTGGCGGCAACCCTCTCGGCTGTGCAGTAGCCCTGGCATCGTTAGATGTGATCCTGGATGAGAATCTCGCTCAAAAAGCCGAAGAGAACGGAAAATACTTTATGGAAAAACTCAAAGAGATGAATTCGGAAAAGATAAAACTCATTCGAGGAAAGGGCCTGCTGATTGGTGTGGTTCTCAATGAATCCGCAGGGAAAGCAAGACAGTATACAGCAGCTTTAAAGGAGAAGGGACTCCTCTGCAAGGAGACTCACGACTGGATAATCAGGTTCGCACCTCCACTAATAATAACCAGGGAAGAAATTGATTTCGCAATGGAGAAGATAAGAGAAATCCTGGGATAGATGATAGTCATCCGGACAGAAACATTTTCAAATTTGGAAAATGAGTACTTCCGGAGAATGAAATATCTCTATTCAATTCTCAAAAACAGGAAAAACTTTCTTTTTGTTTCAAATGATCCTGAAAAATTTATTCCCGGGATAAAAACAGAAGTTTGTAATAATAGAGACCAAAAAAAAATCTTCGAAACAAATCCTTCTCTTCTTATTTTCGACCTAAAGAAACCGGACCGTGATGATATCAGTCTTGCAGAAGAGTGCAACAAAAAAAAAATCCCCATAATTCAATTTTGCACATCCGGAATCAACATTATAAAAAATTTTCCCCTGATAAATGGTGATAATAATGATTTCAACAATATGAAAAACGATAATATATTATGCTCGGGGCTGCAATATCTTATACTTCATCACAGATTCATTCACTTTAACAAAAAAACAAAAAAATACCGTAATAAAACCAGGAGGATATTTGTTTCCACCGGAGATATTCTTTCCTATAAAGAAATTCGAAAATTATCGGAAATTCTCATCAATAACGGCTTTCTTTTGACAGTAGGCCCGACAAATTCACTAAAAAGATTTAATAGAAAAACTTTAAAAAGAATTTATAACGGAATTAAATTCACAGGGAAAAGAGAGACATTAGCAAGGGCATATTATGAAGCGGATCTTTCAATAACCTCTACCGGTATCAATTCATATGAATCGGTTGCGACCGGGACTCCGGTTCTTATGATAAATCAAACAAAAGAAAAAAATCATATAATAAAAACTCTTGAAGAAAAAGGATGTAGTGCCTCTATTGAAAAAAGCAGCCTCTTAAAAAAGGAAAATCTTTTAAAGGTGATAAATGAAAAATTCACAAAAGAATCACGCGTGAAAATGGGGGAAACGGGTAAAAAACTCATTGACGGGAAAGGAATATACCGAATCATAAACACTTTAGAAGAAAATCAGCTTATCTGAAAAATTAAAGATATAAAAAAAGCCCCCCGGAAAACCGGAAGGCTTTATTTATACTCTATCTAAATTGTCTTTAGAAAAAGTAACGTACTCCAAATTGTGCTTTCCATCTGGAAAGAAGCTGGTTTATCGTGTATCTTGCATCGGATGTATCAGCTTTTCCCCAGAACTGCATGAGAGGTTTTCCTGTTGCACCATCTGTTCCTTTCCATGTAAGAGGAGAATCGTCGTATTGAACATATCTGACCACGCCCCAATCCTTATTAAATATGTTGAGGAAATTCTGGATGGTGAAGATCACCTGAAGCTTGTGACCTTTGAACGGCATGGGAACATCCTGGGAAATTTTAAAGTCTACAATATTTGACCAGGGATCCCTGCTTGCATTTCTCGGGAGAATCTTTCCCCTGTGAGAATCTAGAGCAGGATCATCCTTGATATACTGATCAAGGTCAGCCCATGTTCCCTTTGTAAGGATTATATCGCTCTCCTTTGCAGGAACCCAGATGGAATCATTCTGGACACCGTCACCGTTGACATCATTGTAGAATCTGGTCGAGTAAGGTCTTCCGGATCTTCCGTTATAGAAGAGTGAAAACTTCGTCGGAGCATTCTTAATGAAATCGAATTTCTTGGTAATAGCAAAAACGATCCTGTGTCTTGTATCATGAGATGAATAAGCCAGTTCCGGATGATTCGGATCTCCTGATGTAATGTTATATTTCCAGTTGGAAATAGCTCTCGATGAGGTTCCGCTGAAAAGGGACTTAGCCATACCATAAGTATAGGAAGCATTGATCATATTTCCGCCGCCCCACTGTTTCTGGAGCTGAAAGGAGAGTGAATATTCATACCCCTTGTTGGTATTGCTAAGTTTTATAACATTTTGAAAGCTTGAGTCGACATAATTGGGTTTTCCGTATTTATAGGTGCTTGGAGTTCCGAACAGAGGTCTTCCGTCAAAAAATTTCTGACCGGTTGCAGCAATATTGATATTCTGGAACATGACTTCATTTATATTTTTTGTATAGATAAATTCAACTGTTCCGGTGAATCCCCAGGGCAGTTTTTTATCGATGGCAAAGTTTGTTCTCAAAACCTGCGGGAATTTGAATCCCTTGTCTATGAGATTAATATCACCTGAAGTTACTGCATAAGGATTGTCCGGCTGGCTGTATGGATCAGTTATAAAGAATCCAGGATCACCGTATACTTTATACCTTGCAATTTCCATCCCTGTATTTGAAAACTGGTTAGATATCCATACATATGGAGCTCTTCCGGAGAATATTCCGATTCCTCCGCGAACCTGCATCTCATTGTTGTTTTTAACATCCCAGTTAAACCCAACCCTTGGAGACCAGAGAGGGTTACCTCCTGCATTCTGATCAGTTGGAATTCCGAAAGTTGCTTCAACAGCGGGATTTGCAACAGGAGTGTCACTCATCAGAGGAACATCCATTCTCAAACCGAATGTCAGAGTGAAGTTATCTCTCATAGCATACTCATCTCCTGCATAGAATCCTATCTGGCTAACATTGAATTTTGCCGGAGCATTGGGATCACCTGTTACGGAATAGTACCTGTCATAGTAAGAAGGTTTGCCGTCTGCCAGATCCTGCAGTGAATCAAATTCATATTTACCAAATTCACGTTGGATGAAGACGTTGTAGAACTTGAAGAATTCGTTATGAGTCCCAAGTATAATTGTATGTTTCCCCTTGAAAATCGTCAGGTTATCGGTAAGTTCAATAAGGTCCTGATCAAGCTGATTCCTGTGCCTGTACTCTTCGGATCCGGCATAAAAGGATACTCCCGTTCCGGTATCGACAATGATCTTTGGGAATGCCTTTCCCATATAGGTCGGATTATCTCTGATCGTTGAATAGTTCAGAATGAACTCATTAAAGAGCTTGTCTGAGAAATTACTATTCAACTGCAGTACCGTTGAATTTGTTTTATTGAGGTAAAGCACACCTGCATTTCCAAAATTAAAGCCATAGCTGCTGGTCCTGTAGAGAGACTCTCTACTGGCATTGACGTAGTTATGTCTCAAAGTAAGACGATGTTTATCATTGATGTTCCAGTCCAATCTGAAGAAGAGCTTGTCACTCTTTGTTTCGTTGGCAATCTCACCGTAACCGCCTGCATCATAACCATACCCCTTAAGGATAGAAATGAACTGGTCGGCTTCTGATCTGTGTCCAAAATCGTTTGCACTTCCACTGCCGTCAATAAAATAATCCTGCGGCTCTTTTTTGTTTGCTTTTTCCGCACTCACGAAAAAGAACAATTTATTCTTGATAAGAGCACCGCCTAAAGTCGCACCGTAGATCGATTCCGAAAACTTGGCAAAATCATAATCACTCGGTCCTTTACCGACTAAGTTTTCATTCCTGCCGTAATAGAAGGCTGAACCGTGAAAATCATTTGTACCACTCTTGGTAATTACATTAATTCCACCGCCTGTGAATCCGCCATAGCGGACATCATAAGGGGCCAGTACGATCTGAAATTCCTGAACGGCATCAAGTGAGATCGGTGTTGTATTTGCCTGTCCGCCGGGAGTTCCTGACGGATCAAGACCGAAAAGGTCATTGTTCTGGGCACCGTCAACCTGAATATTGTTGTATTTCGAGTTTCTTCCGGAAGCGTTGAAAGCTCCGGAATCTTCTCCGCTTGCAAACTGCGGGGCAAGACGGGTGAAATCACTGAGAGATCTCGAAATAGTAGGCAGATCTTCAATAACTGACTGACCGACATTTTGTGAAGCACCTGTCCTTGATTTGTTAATGATGGACTCTGTTGCAGTTACAACAACTTCTCCGGCATTAACAGTTGCAAGTTCAAGAGCAAAATTCACATGTTCTTTTTCACCCAGACTCACTTTAATTCCTTTTTTTGTCTGGGTCTGGAATCCGGACATTGCAACTGTAACATTGTACGGACCGCCTGCCTTGACTGAAGGCATCAGATATTTCCCGTCTGACAGTGTTACTGCTGAAAAAACCGTCCCTGTAGGAACGTGAACGGCTTTGACAAAAACACCAGCCAGGGGAGTTCCGTCGTTATTAACGACTACACCTGTGATAGCACCTGCTGTAGCACTCTGTCCCATAATTGTCACTGGTAAGAGCATCAGGAGTATCACCGAAATGAAAAGAATTCTCTTCATACAATCCTCCTTTTTTTAGATTTGATTGATTTTTTCCAAAAAAATTATAACAAAAAAAAAAATATATATCACTAATTTTAATTTATTTTTTTAATAATAAAATTCTGTTTTAAGACCTCTCCAACTCTAATTTTTTTTTCCGGGTTTTGCATTCCATATCCGTGTTAAAAGATAAAATCCGATGAAGGCAAAAGGAAGGAGGAAAAGAGGCCACCAGGACCAGTTTTTCGTTGTTATCCATCCCAGAGCGAATGACTGGACACCTGTCCCCAGGTAGACAAACCCGTCAATCATTCCGACAGCTGTAGCAGCACCTTTTCTGCCACCGAAATCCATTGTAGCAGTCCCGGACATCAGCCCGTGAGTTCCTATGACACAGGTAGATACGAGAAATACAACAATACCGAGCATCCATACATTATTCATTGAAAAGAACATGAAGATCAGAACAAGGGAGAGGATACCGTATAACCCTCCTGCTGCAGGAGCTCTCCTCGAATTAAAGAAGAGGTCACTCACCCATCCGGCTACATTTCCACCTATAACTCCGGCTACCATAAGAATTCCTCCCCAGCCTCCCATCATGAAGGGAGCAAGAGCAGTGAGTGCTCCCGAGATAGCCAACCAGGCCCGCCTTTTTCCCTTTGACCTGTAGGCAAGAATGAAAAAAACAATTGCTGCCGTAAATATTCCGGCAACTATTTGCCATGAACCCCAGGAACCATTCCTTAGCCAATGATGTCTGGGAAGATTCAGTACTTCTTTTGCATAGATCGGGAACCAGTGCATTACTCCATTTCGTAAAACTCCTGTACAGAATTCGACTAATGCAATTGTTAAAATTATTGGATTTGTAATCACTCTCTTCATTATTGTCAGGGTTGGGATATCCCTGCCTTCTTCTCCGGAGCTTGCATCCCCTGTATCAAAATCTTTAAAACCGGCAAGTCCCGGCCTATCCTTCAATAAGAAAAATTCTATTACAAGCATTAGCAGAAGGACGGCTGCGGGAGCAAAGAAGACCATCTTCACATCATTGACACTGCCGTTTCCTCCTGTGAAAATATCAAGTATCCATCCGTTTACGGTAAATGCAAAGAAGATCCCCGAAGATATCATGGTACCGAAAATTCCGGAAAAACCTCCCCGCTCATTTACATGGAACCAGTGAGCATTAACTTTTACGATAGATAGTGCGCCGTAACTCTGGAAATACATATTTACGGCATAAAGAAGGGTAAAAACAGTTTTAATATTGTGTGTGGCTATTTTTTGGGCAGTCAAACCCGAAATGTAGTACCCCATCAGGAGGTTCATAACTGCAGCACCCAATACCGCAATAAGCATTCCTTTTTTTCCTCCGATCTTATCGGTCAGAGGACCGTTTATCAGAAATGCAAGAGCATATGTGACTGTTCCGATCCCAAAGATGAATCCAAAATCAGATTTTGACATTATGTCTCCGAGTGCTACTTTTGAGACGGTAAGGTTGTACCTTCCCATATATAAAAAAGCATAAGAAAGCCCGAGAGGAAACCAGTTCCAGAATCTTCTTGTTTTGAATGCGTTAGAATGCTCCATTTTATCTCCCTCTATATTTTTTCCACAAACCTGCTGTTATCTCTTCAAGATGTGAACCCAGTTTATCAGGGTCCAGTGTTTTCTCCGGCATATTATTAAAAACAGCATATGGAATTTTTATATCTCTTATTTTGACAAATTCTTTATCTTCGGAAACAATATTTTCCCAATCCGACTCTTTGTATAGCATCTCCAATTTAAGATCCTCAAGTCCATGCTCAAGAATTGAGTCCGGTTTATCGGGGTTGAATCGCCTCCTGTTTTTCCTCAGCGACTCTTCCCATGTTACATCAATATAAATAATTGCAGCTCTTCGCAAAATCTCATCTGATAGATATGAATAAGCCGTCTTAAATCCACCGTGCTCCAATCCTCTTGAAAATTCGATGATCACAGTTTTATCATCGTGATATTTGGGTTTGTTCCTGATTTTTTTTTTATAGAGGAAATCAAGTTTTCTTATCAAAAAGTTCCAGTACCATTTATCCCTGAAAATGTATCCCGGTAATTTTTCTCCTTTGTAGAAAAATTCTTTTTTCGATATTAGTCTCGGGAGCTTCATCTCTTCGAGGATATCATCATCTTCAAATTGTTCCCAAAGGATAGGGAAATCATCAATCTCTTCAAAATTTCCTATATGAAAACGTTTTATCCTTTTATCAACAGATGTTTTTTTTAAAAAATCGATGACTTCGGATTTACCTGCTGCAGGCCTCCCGTTCAGAATAATTACATCAAAAAATTCTTTTTCCACTGATCCTCCTTTTGACGGAATAAAAATAATAAAATAAAATTGAAACAATATCAAAATAATATTCGTATTTTTTAACAATGGATAACGTCATTGACCTGCACAATATCAGTTTTAGTTATGGTAAAACCCTGGCAATTAATAATATCTCAGGAAAAATAGGAGGCGGAGTTCACGGCCTTTTGGGACCAAACGGAGCCGGGAAAACCACTTTAATGAAGATCATACTCGGTTTTCTAAAACCCAAAAAAGGTGGAGGAACAGTCCTGGGACACGCAATCAGTTCTAGTGATCCCTCGGTAAGAGAAAAAATAGGCTATATGTCCGAACGGGACTCGATCATCCCCGGAATGAATGGAGTGGAATTCACTTCTTATCTGGGTCAGCTGAGCGGAATGCCCAAACAGGAATCAATAAAAAGAGCACATGAGGTTTTGTACTATGTCGGACTGGAGGAAGCCAGATACAGGAATATCGAGACCTATTCGGCAGGGATGATCCAGCGTCTTAAGCTGGCTTCAGCAATCGTACATGATCCGAAATTACTGTTTCTTGATGAGCCCACTTCAGGGATGGATCCAAAAAGCAGAAAAGAAATGCTTGAACTCATAAAAGATATTTCCGATAAAAACACCATGAACATTATAATTTCATCTCACATCCTTACCGATATCGAGCAGACCTGCAAAAGTGTAATAATAATGAATATGGGTGAATTTATTTCCGAAGAAGAGGTTAACGGTATAAAAAAAAGCGACCTGAATATTTATGAGATGAAAATTATAGGGGACAGTGGAAAATTCCTAAAAAAATATAAAAAATATTCTCCGGAAAAAGATTACAGGGGAATTATAAAAATGCAGCTTCCGGCAGATCTGTCATCAAGTAAAATATTCAAAGACGCCCTGGAGACAGGAGTGCAGATCCGTCATTTCAACAGGAAGAGATCAACGCTTGAGGATATATTCCTGGATGCAATAGGTGAGCAAAATGCCGATTAGGGAGAAGGGTTACTATAACTGGACGGGAGAGTTACAAAAGGGAGGCTTGAAATGGCTCCCCATTTTTAAGACCGGCATTAAACACGTTTACAAAAAAAGATTCTCAAAACTCTTTTTCGCATCTTTTGCCTCATTGTTCTTCATATTTCTCATTGCATTGTATGTCTCTTCAAAGCCTGAATTGAAGATGTTAACCCGACTCGTAAAGATGATCCAGACCGACAACATGCTTTTCAGAACTTTTTATTCAAACGGCTACATGATATTTATGAGTGCCATGCTTTGCATTTTTGCAGGTTCAGAACTGATCTCATCAGATATAAAACATAATTCCATCTCTCTTTACCTTGCAAGGCCTTTGAGGAGATTTGACTATATTGCAGGAAAATATTCAATTATTCTTTTCTATCTACTCATGTTTTCGCTTGTGCCCGGAATTTTACTCATAATTTTCAAAATAATCTTCACTGGAGATTTATCCGCAGGTCCGTCACTTATTCTAAAATCTATAATATTTCCGGGAATCATTTCACTATTCTGGTCATCATTTATTTTAATGATTTCATCAATGAGCGGAAATGGAAGATTTGTTAAACTAATATTTTTTATTATATATTTCTTTTCAGATTTTATCGCTCATATTTTTGCAGAGATATTTAAAAAATGGGCATTTTTCTATATTTCCATAAATAAAAATATACGGCAATTTTCCAGCTATGTTTTTGACACAAAGGCAGAGTTCAATGCCCCTGAATGGATATCCGGTGCAATCCTTTTGGCACTAACCTTTATTTTCATCCTGATCATTCATGTAAGGATGAAGAAGATGGAGATATAAGATGGAGCAGGTAGTAAAAGCAGATAATCTCTCAAAATGGTATGGAAATGTATTGGGAATAAGTGAAATAAGCCTAAATCTCGGGGGCGGAATTTTTGGAATTTTGGGCCCGAACGGCGCGGGGAAATCTACCCTGCTCAAGATATTAATAGGCCAGCTAAAACCCAATATCGGATCTGCAAAGCTCTTCGGCGAAGAGTCCTTTTCAAACGAAAATCTTTTTAAAAAAACCGGATACTGCCCCGAGTTTGACACATTTTACAGAGGAACCAGCGCTTATTCCTTTTTATGTTTTAAGGCAAAACTGCATGGTTTCATGGGAAAAAATAGCGGGAAGATGGCAAAAAAAGCCCTTGCCAAAGTCGGCCTTGAAAAAGAAGGAGACAGGCTTATAACAGAGTATAGTATGGGAATGAGGCAACGATTGAAACTTGCTTCCTCAATTATCCATGAGCCTCAACTGTTAATTCTGGATGAACCTTTAAGAGGAGTAGACCCTCTTTGGCGTATAAATATAATAAGAATGCTCAAAAATCTGGGAAAAGAGGGAAAAACCGTAATTGTCTCTTCTCATATACTCTCTGAAGTTGAATCTCTTACAAACAGTGTAATTATGATCCACCAGGGGAAAATATTTGCACAGGGTGATATCCAGGAATTGAGGAATATGATCGATTCACACCCTCACAAGATATCAATCGAATGCAACTCTCCAAGGAGGCTGGCAAAAGAGATGATATCAGATGGATTTGTAAAGAATGTTGCATTTGTTGACAGTGAAAACAGGGTGACAATTGAAACCGACAACAGAGATAATTTTTTTACCAGGTTAATGGAGGCGATAGTAAAAACCGGAATCGAAATTAAAGAGATAACATCTCCCGACGACAATCTCCAGGCCGTTTTTGACTATCTGATAGGGAGTTAGAATGAAAGTTATTAAAAATATTAAAACTGTATTTTCTTTCTATTTCAAAAATTCCATCCGTTCAAAAAGAACGAGGTTTTTTGTCATCGCCTCTCTTATTCCTGTTCTTGTATTCCTTCTTATCAGAATTGTTGAGTACTTTAACAGATATAACACTCTCTCAGGACCTATATTCTTCTCAAGGGCAGGGATGTCATTTTTTTTTCAGCTCTTTATTCAGCTGCTTGCTCTCTTTTTCGGTTCTGCAATAATTGCTGATGAAAAAGAGAGAAAAACTCTTATATATCTCATTACTTCACCAGTTTCCAGATTCTCAATTTTAAGCGGAAAATTAGTATCAAATTTAGCATCAGCTTTTTTTGTTTACTCAGTAGGAATTTCACTGCTGCTCTCCTTAACATATTCAAAATATCTTTTTTCACCCCTCTATTTCAGAAGGCTGTTTCAACTGAATCTGTCCGGATACCTGTCAATTTTTGCGTACATGTCCCTCTTCCTGCTGCTTTCACTTGTACTAAAAAAATCAACAATTGTGGGTCTTGTCTTTATATTCGGATGGGAATATATTGCAATGTTCATACCCGGATCCGCACAGAAACTAACAATATTTCACTATGTCAGATCGATAACTCCAATCAGGCTAAGGATAAACAATGCTCCGTTTGCTTCACTTTCAAAACCTCCCTCCGCCGTTGAAGCTATAATTTCTCTTTTAATCATATCAGCTGTTTTCTTAACAATTTCAAACTTGTTGTTCAAAAAAAAGGAGTTCGTTCTTACAGGTAATATATAATTTTCTTTTAGAAAGACGAACCAATTCTAAAATAGAACCTTGGGTCAACTTTTGGGTTCATACCTCTCCCGATCCCTGCAGTTAAAATGTAACGATATTTCCCGAGATATAGAACAATATTAAATTCCCCGCCGGTTGAGAAAGCTAAAGGTTTTAATTCTCCAAAGTCCCATAGCCTTCCAACGTCAGCAAAAATTGAAAAGTAGATCCTCTCAATACTTTTAAAAATTATAAACGGCCGCTCTACCCTCAAAAGCTGGAACCTGTACTCCATATTTGCAAGATATCCGCCTGAACCGCTGAAATAACCGGAAGGATATCCTCTCATAAGATTAAAATGATTCTCTCCTGCAAACTTCACATCTTTACTCCCGTTAACTCCCCCCATATAGAACCGCATATTCTCATCCCCACCGGAGTCTGCCAGCACAAATCTTAATCCAAGAACATCTTTTCCCGTTATACGGATAAATTGCCTGTATTCCAGTGAATAGGTGTAAATGTTTCCGGAACTTCCAAACCTGCTTAACTCTCTCGAATATGACAAATTAAACATCATTCCGTCAGATCTCCAGAGAGAGTCATATAATTGTACAGTAGAATCAAATGAAATCCCGGCCCTGAAACCGTTATACTTCTTTTTTCTTATCAGTCCGTTATTAAAACCGGACTCAGACTCACTTTCAAAATGGAGATCACTGTAAAGCTCAAGGCTGCCGTGACTTAAACGGAAAAGCGGAAGGTTGAAGTAAAACCTCAGTTTCTTATATTTTCCTCTATATTGTTCTGACAATTGAGTAATGTTCCAGTCGGTAAAATTAGTGTACTTGATTCCAAACGTTCCGAAACTCTCATCAAACAGGTAATTAAAATATGAATTCCAGCTATTACTCAAAAAACCCCTCATTATTTTAAATTTAAAGTAGTGCTTTTTTAATGAGTCAAAACCCGACATGACAAGGCCTGACTGGATCTCATTGCCTCCGGACCTGAAAGAGAGGGTAAAATACCGCGGAAGAAAATCTCTGAACGGATCATATCTGAAAGGTTTTACAGACAGTTTGCGCTGATATCTATTACCGGCATTTATTTTACTTAATGAAAGGATACATTTCTTTTCAGGTGTCCCCGGATCAATAATTCCCAGGTCGTAGCCGTCTCCAAAAAGGATCGGAGCAATCAAGTCACCGTCTTTGTCAACAAACGGATCGGCCAGCAGTGAGGCCTGAAAATCCCTGTATATACCCATTTCACCTGATAAAAGATTATATCTTTTCAGAATGGTTTTACGGGACTCATTTGAGAGATAAATCATCTCCGTTTCGGAAATGAATTCGGGTGAATAGTCGGATGCGATATTCTCATCTATCTTATAAATTTCGCCCGTCTTATTGTTGAGAAGAGCAATAAATCGTTTTAAACCTCTCTTCTTTGCACAAAAAGAGAGCCTTTCTCCATGCGGTGACACTGATAAATCCGAAATAAATTCAAACCCGGGGGAAACCACTACGATTTTCTTTCCATCCGGGGAAAGTTTTGCAATTACCGACTTATCCTTTTCTCTCTTTATGCAGAATATTGATCTACCGTTCGAAACAGGTGAAGAGAGTCTTTCGCCGTAAGTAAGTCTGCTAATTTCCCCGGTTTTTAGTTCAATCCTATACAGATCGGAATAGTAGTAGTATATTTTATAAAAATCCCTCGCGGTGAAAAGGAGAGAATTTTTTTCTTTTTCAAATCCGATTCCCGTTACATCATATTTAGCTGCAAGAATCCGGTTTTTTTTTGAATTTCTGTCCATTAATCGTATTTTTGGAGGCGATTTAAAATTTTCTTCAAAATAGACAATACCGGCTTTTGAGATTTTCAATGGATATCTCTTTTGAAATCCGGAGTTGGTAATTCTTTTAACAGAAAGCTTGTTTTGAGGATTTATTTTATTAATTCTATTTACAATATGTGATGCAAATTTAACAGGCTTTTTACCAAATACCATTTTAAACCTTTTTGTCATTGATAACATAACAGGAAGCAGGCTCCCCCTCAAAAAGATCGGAAGCGGATGTTTTGTGTACAAACTTATAAACTCTTTTAGTTTATTAGTACCGAAAATCTTTTTTATGTAATTTATAAAATAGATACCAAAATGAAGTTTGGATAAATTAACCGGCCACTGGTGAAGATTGCTTCTAAGAGAGCCGATATTTGGAAACTTTCCATGTTTCTTAATATACTGCCGTATAATTATCTTTATGTATTCCCGGTTGAAAATAGTGTTCACATCCTGTTCATTACAACTATTAGCTGCAATCCCTGAAAAAACCCAGCCGGGTATAAAGCCTGTCGGGAAAAAGAGGGTGTTGAATCCAAGATATTTTCTGAGGGCATAAATTGAATTGGAACCGCAATTCAATATGAAGAGAGAATTTAACTCAAATTTCAGTAATTCCTCCAAAAGATTTTCCCAACGGCCAATTATTGAAAAATTGTCAGGTGGAAATAGAGACAGCTCTATCTGGTTATACGGGAAAAAAGTGGATTTGGAACCGGGAAGATCACTATCATCTTTGAGTACTATCCTTATTTTACCCCTGATTTTCCAACCCCAGTACTTATGCAATTCGGAATAGATCTTATCGGCACTTCCAAAAACCTTGTCGGCAGAATTTTCATATCCGTCAGGATAAATAATAATAAATTTATTGTTCCTTAATTCTTTCCACCTTATCCCGGGGTGGAATTTAGCGGAGCTCAGAGAGAAGATCAAAAGAAAAATTAAAATTCCAACTCTATATTTGCGCTCCATTTCCGCTATATAAAATTATTCCTAGCTACTCAGACTCCTCCAGGTATCTTTCGCAGTCGAGTGCTGCCTGGCATCCGCTCCCGGCAGCAGTAATAGCCTGCCTGTAAGAAGAGTCCTGGACATCACCGCATGCAAAAACTCCATTTATATTTGTATATGTTGCTTTTTTCTTGTCTTCCGATGTTATTATGTATCCTTTTTTATCAGTATCAATCTGACCGGAAAATAGTTTTGTGTTTGGTGTATGACCTATGGCAATAAATACACCGTCGAGTTCAATATCACTTTTCTTTCCTGTTTTTTTGTTCTCCAGCCTGATCGCTGTCACACGTTCATCACCAAGAATATCTGCCGGAATTGAATTGAGGATAAATTCTATTTTTTGGTTTTCCTCCGCTCTTTTTATCATTATCTTCGATGCGCGGAATTCATCTCTCCGGTGAATAATATAAACTTTAGAAGCAAATTTTGTTAAAAAATTTGCCTCCTCCATTGCACTGTCACCACCACCGACAACACAAACAGTTTTATCTTTAAAAAAGAATCCGTCACAGGTTGCACATGCGCTGACACCTCTGCCCATCAATCTCGATTCGTTTTCGAGTCCTAAGAGATTGGCAGTAGCACCCGTAGAAATTATTACAGATCTTGACTCGTAGAGAGTGTCATCTTCCCAGACTTTCTTAGTTTTTGAGGTAAGGTCAACTTTTGTTACATCTGCAGTGATAAATTCTGCGCCAAACCTCTCTGCCTGGGCTCTTAATTCAGCCATCAGATCCGGTCCGTTAATTCCATCTCTAAAACCCGGATAATTCTCAACTTCGGTTGTAATCATCAGCTGCCCGCCTGCTGCATATCCTTCAATAACCAGAGGCTTCAGATTAGCCCTTGCTGTGTATATTGCTGCCGTCAAACCGGCAGGACCCGACCCTATTATTATCACATTTTTTACATCCATTTTTATCTGTCTCCTGTCAATGTTAATATTTTTTCAATTAAATCAAATTCTATTTAAAAAGCCATAGGTTGTCAATTTTGGAGATTATTAAGAAACTTAACAAACGGTGTGAAGATCAACCCATTAAATCGAAATATGCATATAATAGAAACTAATAATTTTTAAGCTCTGAAAACATTTAAAAACCTAATTAAAAAGTTTTTTAAAGAAAAAATCAGGATTTCCCGGTATATATTTTATATGCTTCATCTACGCTCTTATCATGCACTGTAATTGCTGTTATCGCATTGGCAATTCTTATTGCTTCATCAAGTTTTTTCTGATGGATATTTCTGCCGGTTGCATTTCCGCTCGCACCGGAAATATGGATCTGATCATACAGCCTTTTCAGAAAAAGTTTTGGATCTGTTGCCGACCCGCCTGCACATACAACTTTTGTCTTTCCGGCAGCTTTTATTGCACGCTTAAATATCTCTGCCGACTCTGCACCCTCTTTTTTAGGATAATTTACTTTAACAAAATCTGATCCAAGTGTAGCAGCGAGTCCTGTTGCACCGGCAATAAGATCAGGGTCTTTTTCATCTTTAACAGCTTTTCCTCTCGGGTAAATCCAAAGAACTGAAATCAGTCCATGCTGGTGAGCTTTATGGATCGACTGTGCTGCTTCCCTGATCATAATATGTTCAAACTCACTCCCGATATAAATTGTATATCCGAATCCAAGTATGTTTAAGCCTGACCTGTCCTTGAAATCTATCACCTGATCAATATCTACCTGTGCAATCGAAAGGGGATCTCTCTGGGCAGTCTTCACCAGGTTGGTTTTTGAATTCAGCTTAACCAGATATGGCACCTCGGGAAAATCGGAACCAAACATTGATATCAATCCAAACTGGGTGGCAAACACTCCGATCTCTGCACCGGAAGCAATTTTAAAGAGATGTTCCGGTTCATTGTCATCCTTATGGATTCCTTCTCCATAAAAATCACCATTTAAATGTTCAACCTTCTGATCCCCGGCAAAAAGCATTATTCTGCCGGAACCTAGTGTTATTTCATCATAATTTGCAAGGTATTCATTAATCGCCCCGGAGGGGACATCTGAGGGAATATATATAGAATCATTCATTAATTCCTCCTCAGGAAATATTACTCAAGGTTTGAGTAAAAATCAAGATAAAAAAGGGGGAAAACGAACGTTTTCCCCCAAATATCTGAAAATCAGATTTAACTAAAATCTAAAAGTAAACGCAGCATTTGGAACGAGCATAGACATTCCGTGTGTTCCGGGCATTGCTGTTCCTGCAAGAACTCCAGCAAGTGCAGCATCCCGATCCTTTCCGCTGAGATATTCAAGCCCTACATCAAAAGAGATAGAATCGGTGTTGTATCCAAAACCAACAGTAAAAACATTATAAGTTATCTGCGGAAGTAGTATATTCAGAGTTGTTGCAGGAGCCGGATCCGGGTCATAATAGTATCCGCCTCTCAGAGCAAATGATTCAGATAATTTATATTCAAATCCGAACCTGTACTGTATTGCATCTTTCCAGTTTAGTTCAAATGCAGAACCGTCTTCTACTGAACCGGTTCCTAAATTAACCTTCCATAACGGCTGGTCAAAACTCATCTTTACTACATCAAGTTTTTTCCAGTTTGTATACTGCACATCAAAAGCAACAGTAAGCTTATCATTAGGTGTAAAAGCGACACCGGCTCCAATCCACATTGGCCATGTTATCTCTCTTGTTGCATTTGAACTTGTCGGCATTCCAAAAAAAGCAAGTCCCGGCATATCTGCAGTTCCTGTCAGCTTTATCTTCTGTGGAGTTTTAAAGCTCAAACCAAAACTAAATTTATCCGTTGGTTTAAACATTAATCCGAGAGTAGCACCAAATCCGGTTCCATTCAGGCTTTCAGTGTACTGTCCTCCGGCTTCACGCTCCATATCAAGCAATCCATAAACAACATTTACCGTTGCTCCGAAGGAGAAAGTATCGCTGAGTTTAAATGCGATCATGGGTGAAAATGTATAAGCTCCAACCTTACTTGACCACTTATAGGCTTTTGTATCACCAAGACCCAGATTTGTGTTGAACGGCACAAGTTTACTTCCATCCCAGGTAGCACCCGCTCCTGCCGTAGCATACGCTCCAAATCCTACAGTAAGTTTTTCCGAAATCGGATTAACATAGACCAGGGCTGGTGCAGGATAGGTTTTTTTTTCAGTTTCTATATCAATTCCCGCAGGAGCATAAGTATATGTTCCTGTGGGCATGATGAAGGATGAAAAAACCGATATTGAGGATTTCTTAATCTGAGTGAGTCCGGCTGGATTCCAGAAAACCGCACTATAATCATCAGAAACTCCTACAAATGCACCACCCATGCTGATAGCTCTGGTTCCCATTCCGTTCAGGTTCAATCCATTGGAATAGAGTCCGAGTGACAACCCCGAGATCAGCAGAACTGTAAAAACAGACTTAAAAATATTTCTCATTAGTCCTCCTTTTGGATTAATTATAAGAATATGAAAAAAAAAAGACAAGATATTTAGAAATTTTAACAATATGCTAATCACCTAATCAATGATATACCTGACATCTCTTCCGGCTGCTCAATTTCCAATATTTTTAAAATAGTCGGTGATATGTCACACAGACTGCCGCTGTTTCTCAATTTAACATTTTTCAGCTTGTGAGATATTAGAGTAAAAGGAACCCTGTTTTTCGTGTGAGAGGTCATAGGTGAACCGTCGGAAAATTTTGTCTGCTCCGCATTTCCATGATCTGCTGTCAGAATCACAGTCCCGTTTAAGCTAAGAATTTTTTCAGCAACTTCTCCACAGCACTGGTCAACCGTTTCAACTGCTTTCACTATCTGTTTATATATACCGGTATGTCCCACCATATCACAATTCGCAAAATTGCAGATAATAAGATCGAATTTCCCTTTTTCTATTTCATCCAGGAGTCTGTCACGCACTTCAAAAGCGCTCATCTCAGGTTTGAGATCATATGTTGCAACTTTTGGAGAATTGACAAGGATTCTCTCTTCTCCATTAAAAGGAGTATTTTTCAGGGCATTAAAAAAGAATGTGACATGTGCATATTTCTCCGTTTCAGCAATTCTAAGCTGCTTAAGGCCTCTTTTGGAAATGACCTCCCCCAGAATATTTGTATATCTTATTTCAGGAAAAGCCTCCCTGAAATTTCCATTATCATAATAGTGTGTCATAGCAACAAAATATAAATTGTGCGAAGAGGTCTCAAATTGATTAAAATCCTTCTCGACTATTGCTTTCGTCAGCTGCCTGGTCCTGTCAAATCTAAAGTTAAAAAAGATAAAAACATCATTCTCACCTGCTCCATTATAATCAATTAGTTTGGGAGTGATGAATTCATCCCCAATATCTCTTTTATAATCTGAAAGGACTGCCTCCCTCCAGGAGGAGACTTTTTCACCTTTACCTTCAATAATCGCCCTATAAGCCATTTCGGTTCTATTCCAGCGATTATCTCTATCCATCGCATAATATCTGCCGGTAACAGTTACAACTCTTCCAATGCCGGTCTTTTTTATCCCTTCCTGCAGTAGTTCTAAATGGCTGAGTGCAGATCTCGGGGGGGTATCCCTCCCATCTGTTATTGCATGAATCAGCACCTTTTTAAACTTTCTTTTTTTTGCAATTTCCAGAAGCCCTATACAATGCCTGGTAACGGCATGGACTCCCTCCTCCTGGATTAAACCCATCAGGTGAAGGGTTGAATTCCTCTTTTCTGCCTCCTGGAATGCACCGACTAATTCCCTGTTTTCAAAGAATGAACCATCCGAAATAGAATTGTCAATCCTGGTTAGACTCTGATATACAATTCGCCCGGCACCTATGTTTAAATGCCCGACTTCACTGTTTCCCTGGTATCCGGCAGGAAGGCCTACGTCAAGCCCGGAAGTAGTGATAAGTGTCGTCGGGAATTTTTTTTCAAATCTGTCGGTATAAGGCGTATGGGCATTAAAAATTGCATTATCCTTACTTTTTTCCTCCCTTCTGCCCCAGCCATCGCGAATAATCAGACAGAGAGGTGTTTTTTTATTACTAACCATTTCTTTTTTCCATCGAGATTAATTATATACTATTTTAACTTTTATGTTACTTTATTAAAGCCTCAAAATTTATTGATATCAATGAATCTATCTGATAATATGAAATTGTGGCAAATGAATTGGATTACTTAAAATTTCCCGTTGGGGAGCTCGAAGCCAATCTATATATCATTTGGTCAATAAGCAGCAGGAAAGCAGTTATTCTGGACCCGGGAGCTTGGAGCACCGATATTGAAGCAAAGATAGAGGAGTTGAAGCTGATTCCTGAAAAAATCATTTTGACTCACGGACATATTGACCATTGCGGAGGTGTAGAAAGTGCTGCCGCTTTATATAAAATTCCGGTTTCAATTCATAAAAATGAACTCCCTGTTCTTAACTCGGAAATTAACAAAGATCTCGGCAATTCACTGGGAGTCTCTCCTCCCGAAAAAATTGATTATTATATAAAGGAAGGGGATAGTATTATCCTTTCCGATACTGTGATAAAAATAATTGAAACTCCCGGACATACACCGGGCTCAATATGCCTCTATTCAGAGAAATTGTTGTTCACAGGAGACACACTTTTCTGCGGATCAATAGGAAGAACAGATCTTCCGGGAGGCGATTATACCGAAATAACCCGCTCACTGGACAGGTTAAAAAAATTTCCACCCAATACGATAATACTCCCCGGACATGGTGATATATCGACCCTTGAATCAGAACTGGAATTAAATCCCTTTTTGTAGCGGAATTATGTTTAATAAGGGAAATTTTCACAAAGATCTCTTCCGGTATCTTACTTATATTGAAGTTGAAAAAGGGTTATCTGAAAACAGCATAATCTCATACAGGCAGGAAGTTGAAAAATATGGGTATTATCTTAGTCAGGTTTCAGGAAATCATCTTGATTCAGATGACCGGACTATTTTAGATTTTATAAAAAAGTGCTCAAGAAAAGGACAGTCAGCTGCATCGCAGGCACATCAGATCTCGGTTTTAAAGAGTTTCTATAAATATCTATTGATCGAAGGAAAAATAGATTTTAATCCGGTAGCAAACATATCTTTCCCCAAAAAATGGAAAAATATCCCAAAATATCTGACTATCAGAGAAGTTGAGTCGCTTCTCGATGCTCCCGATCAAAGTAAAATTCTTGGGATGAGGGACAAGACAATGCTTGAACTAATGTATGCAACCGGATTGCGCATCAGTGAAACTGTTTCCCTGACTCTGGAGCAGGTGTTTTTTGATGAAGGTTTTCTTAGAATTAGAGGCAAAGGCAATAAAGAGAGACTGGTACCTTTTAATGAGAAAGCCAAAGATCTGCTGCAGGAATATATTAAATCAACTCTCCCCAGGCTGAATAAAAATCAAACATCACAATTTCTCTTTCTTAACCGTTCAGGAAAAAATCTGACAAGACAGGGAGTTTGGAAGATAATAAAAAAATACGGTTTAATTGCCGGAATTTCAAAAACTATTACTCCACATATCTTAAGGCACTCATTTGCAACTCATCTGTTGGAAATGGGAGCGGATCTCAGGTCAATTCAAATGATGCTCGGGCATGTAAACATTTCAACAACAGAAATTTATACATATGTTGCCAAAGATAAGGTAAAAAAGATCTACGACAAATACCACCCGAGAAGCAGAAAAGAGTAACTATTTATACTTTTCAGGTTTCTCCAGAAAACTTACAAGTTTTTTAGATTTTTTCTTTAACTTTCTGAGTGCTTTCGCTTCGATCTGACGGATCCTCTCCCTTGTTACCTGGAATTCCTGCCCAACTTCTTCCAATGTATGCTCATTCCCATCCGCAAGTCCGAATCTCATTGCAACAACTCTTGCTTCTCTTTCAGTTAAAGTCGACAATACAGATCCAAGCTGTTCCTTTAAGTTCATCTGATTAATCATTTCCGGAGGAGAAGCCATCTGGTCATCTTCAAGGAAATCGCGCAGGTGAGAATCATCATCTCCGACTGGCGTTTCAAGGGATATAGGTTCCTGTGCGATCTTCAATATTTTTCTTATCTTATCAGATGAAAAACCGGCTTCGGCACCTATCTCCTCTTCTGTCGGTTCTCTTCCCAGTTCCTGGACAAGCCTTCTCTGGGTTCTGTTTATTTTGTGAATAGTCTCTATCATATGAACAGGGATTCTAATAGTCCGGGCCTGATCTGCAATGGCCCTGGTTATAGCCTGCCTGATCCACCAGGTAGCGTAAGTGGAGAATTTATAACCTCTCTGATATTCAAATTTCTCAACTGCTTTCATCAAGCCTATATTTCCTTCCTGGATAAGATCTGAAAACATCAGTCCCCGATTTATATATTTTTTTGCAATGGAGACAACAAGTCTGAGATTTGATTCGACGAGGTCATTTTTTGATAGTTCAACCAATCTTTGTCCAACCTCAATATCCGCACAGGTTTTAAAAAGTTCTTCAGGTGTTATCTCATATTTACGGTTAAGGTTCTCGAGCCTTCTCATATAATTATCTATCTCTTCTTTAATATTCTTCTTCTTCTCTCCCCGTACTTTCTTCACTTCTTCTTTAAGTTTGCTCACCCTTTCACTGATATGAATATAGTTCTCTTTCAATTGTTTGATACGGTTCATGAATGATTTTTTATGCTCGTCAAGGATTGACATAAACTGGATCAATTGAGTGATCTCCACCATTTTTTTAGCAATCAGAAAGTTTGAAGTTTTTGAACCCTTCATTTTCTTCAATTCCCTTTTAAGCCTGTTGAGATCCTCAAACTGCTGCAGAAATTTATCTCTTGCCCTCTGTTTTTTGGACTCATCATAAATATCTTCATTAACATCGATCACATCGTCAATATCTCTTCCTCCCTCAAGGACATCCATCCCGAGATCAATTACTGAATTCAAAACTATATTGGTTTTCGAGAGAGCTTTGACAACTTTCTTTTCACCACGCTCAATTTTTTTTGCAATCCTTACCTCTTCACTCCTGGACAGCAGGCTGACGCCGCCCATTTCACGAAGATACTGCCTTACCGGGTCTCCGACAATATCACTCTTATTGTCTGACGATGATGAAACTTTGGGCTTCGGAATATTTATCAGTTTCAGTTCTTTTTCTTTTAGGAACTGCTTTATAAACTTTAGATTTTTTTTTAATTTCGTTTCTGTTTCAAACAGATTAAAGATATAAGTGTTCTCAACAAGACCGAAATGCTTTTTTGATCTTCTTATAATTGCTTTCAGTTCTTTCTTGAAATTTCCCTGAAACTCTTCATACTGACGGATACGTTCCGGATTTTGAGTGCTTTTTCGTCTCATAATCTTGACGCCCAGTGTTGATAAATGGGATACAATCTCTTTTTTTCTCTTTTCAAGATTATTATCTTTTAAGAAATTCAGAAAGACATCTTTTTCAACTTTTCCCTCGCGTGGTTTTGATATCTCCACAATCTCATCATAAATCTTTGCCGAAATCTGGGCCGGTTCCTTCTTTTTCACAACTTTTTTCCCGGATTTCCCCATTTTTGAGATTACTGTTTTTCTGCTTGCCGCCTTACTGACTGTTGCCAACATTGCCTCCTGCTCTCAGATCTGAATACTTATTATCCAGTAATTTTGTTTTCATTATAATTAATTTTTTTACTACGTCCATCCTGTTTTCCCGCTCTGCACGTCTTATTTTTTTTCCCAGCTCTAAAAGTTCCTTCTCTCTTTGAAAACTCAGCAGGCTGAGTACCGTTGATTCCAGCACGGTTTCTGTCTTTTCCTGATCCGAATACGGACTCTCCCCGAGCAATACTGAACGGACCAGGGCACTCTCTTCGTTTGACAGATTCCTGGATATTCTCTGAAAATCCGCACCGGATGAATTTTCTTTAAAACTATTAAAAATTGATCTGATAATATTGCCGCTGTTCAAAATCCCCAGCAGTTTATCATTAAAAAATTGCTCGATTTCATTAATATATCCCGGTTTGTGCAGAAGGATTGTTAAAAGGATCCTTTCTGCCGGAGAAATTTCAAGAGGCCTGGGAGAAGATGAACGGTTTTTCTTTTTTAAATTTCCGGTTTTAAAGTAACTTTCACTGACACCAAAAAAATCTGCTGCAATATTTACATATCCTTCACGCACCAGAGCACTCTCAAATTTTCCTGTATAAAATGAAGCATCATCCACTGCTCTCTTTTTTTGCTCGGGAATACTTAAATCATATTTTTTTTCAATTCCGTTTAATATAAACCTGAAACCGTCATTAGAACTATTCATTCTTTTAGCAAATGCCGTATTCCCTTCTTTCTTAATAAATTCATCGGGGTCTTTTGAATTTCCGAATTCAATAACTCTGGGGTTAATGTTCTGTTCGAACATTCTTTCTATCCCCCTCATTGTTGCTTTTATTCCCGCCTCGTCATTATCATATGCAAAGAATACTTTTTCAGAATACCTTTTAAGAAGGTAGATTTGTTCAGGTGTCAGAGCTGTTCCAAGGGATGCAGTAACATTTTTTATTCCATTTTGGAAGAGACTTACAACATCAAAATAGCCTTCGACAAGAATCGATTCACCAAGTTCTCTCATAAATTCTTTTGTTATATTAAAACCGTAAAGATTTTTCCCCTTGGAATAGACAGGTGATTCCGGAGAATTCAAATATTTTGCTTTATCGCCTGTAATTGTCCTTCCTCCGAAAGCAATCACTTTGCCGCTTTCAGATCTTATCGGGAAAATTATCCTGCCCCTGAATCTGTCATAATATTCATTCTTATCATTTTTTATGAGTAGTCCCAGAATTTCGGCAGGTTTCAGTTCTATTTTCGATTTTTTCAGATGTTCAAGCAAGTCTGTCCAACTGTCAACGGCGAAACCGAGAGAAAACTTTTGAATAGTATCAGGGCTGATTCCCCTCTCCTTCAGATACCGCATTGCATCTTTTCCGGACTCTGAATTTGTAAGATTATGATAATAATGATCAAGAACGATACTATTTATCTCGTAGTAAATATTTTTTTCTTTAAATTTTCCTGAACCCGGAATCTTCTCAATTTTCAGATTAAACCTGTCGATAAGAAATTCCATGGCCTCTCTGAATCCTACATTTTCTATCTCTTGCACAAATGAAAATATATCACCAAACTTATTACAGCCGTAACATGCGTAAAGATCCGACTCGGGTTTTGCGAAAAAGGAGGGTGTTTTTTCATTATGAAAGGGACATAGTGCTTTGTAGTTTTTACCTGCTGGTTTCATCTCAATACCATAAGATGATATCAGCTCGGTAATAGAAACACTTCTTTTAATCTGATCCTTTATTTCCATTGAATATTTGAGAGAATTCTTTTAATTTTAAGGATTGTAATGATACCATTTTTAACATAAAAAGTAAACCCCGCTTAATAATGAAATCGCTCGTGTTCACCCATAATAATGTTATTATTTTTATACTTTTTCAATTTAATTTGTTTTTTGACTCTTGTAATGTATAATTTTTTGAAAATGGCAGCAGGGGATTTCTTCAAAATAAAGATAAGAAAAAAAATCTTTGTCTCGGAAGAGACCGGCTTCGGAGTTTTTTCAGGAAAAATTGAACCCTCAGGTGAAGAGAGAATTATAGTCGGAAGTCTTTTTGATATCCGGGAAGGTGACAAGATTGAGATAGAAGGAGAAGAGACTTTTCATCCAAAATTCGGGAAACAGATCAGGGTTAATTCTTTTAAAAATCTTCTGCCTGATGATAACGAAGGGATAATAAGATTTCTGTCATCAGGAAGAATTAAAGGCGTCGGAAGGAAGACTGCGGAAAAGATCGTTAACGAATTCGGTAAGGAGACATTTAATGCAATTCGGAATCATCCTGAAAAACTTTCTGCAATTAAAGGAATAAGAAGAAGTGTTATCGAAAGAGTTAAAAGCTCAATTGAAGAGAGCAGAATTCTAAGAGACCTGTCTGTCCAACTCTCTCCATTCGGATTCGGTTCTACAACAATTTTCCGAATTTATAAAGAATTTGGTGAGAACAGCATCTCCTATTTAAATGAGAATCCATACCGGCTTATCGGTAAAATCAGGGGTATCGGGTTCAGGAGAGCAGATACTATTGCAAAGAGCTTTAAACTCCCGCTTACCATGCCTGAACGAATCAGGGCAGGGATCAAGTTCATACTGGAAAAGGAACTTGAAAACAAAGGGCACATTTTTATCCCCAAAAAAGAATTACTATCATTTGCAGTAACACTTCTTTCCATCGGATCAAATGAAATCGAATCTGAAATAGAAGAATTAATTGGATTAAATGAAATAGTCAGAGAGGAAATCCCTGAACCTGTATACTTGTCATTCAGGTGTATGATAGTCGAAAAGGCAATTGCCGGATATCTTTTCCGGATAAGCGGAATCCACAGTGAGAGAGAGAAAATTGATCCCGATTTCAGTGCAGATTCTATGTTAAAACTGACAGATGAACAAAAAGAAGCTGTCAGGACAGCAGTTAATAGTAAAGTTACAATTATCACAGGAGGTCCGGGAACAGGAAAGACAACAATAATAAGATCAATTATTGATTCGGCAACCAATTCAGGCAAAACAATCTTTGTTGCGGCACCTACCGGACGGGCGGCAAAAAGGATAGAAGAAGCAACTGGATATCAGACTTCGACTATTCACAGACTTTTAAAAATAAACCCGGAGTCAATGGAATTCATTTTCAATGAAAGTAATCCTCTGAATGCCGATTTTATTCTAATAGATGAATTTTCAATGGTCGATACTTTTATTTTTTACCATCTGCTCAGAGCAGTAAAAAAGGAGTGCTCATTAATCCTTATCGGAGACAAGGATCAACTCCCTCCGGTCGGACCCGGAAATGTATTAAGGGATATGATCAATTCCGGATATTTTAAAACAATTTATCTAAATTTGAACTTTAGGCAAACTGAAGCAAGCATGATTATTGAAAATGCTTACAGGATCAATAATGGAAAAGAAATAAAGATACTTCCCTATTCGGAAAATCTTGATTTTGTTCTGATTAGAGCAACTGTTCCCGATATAATATTAGAGAAAACCGCAGGAATCATAAAATATTACAGAGAAAAATTTTCTTACAACTCATTTGATTACCAGGTGCTGACTCCGGTTTACAGAGGTGATGCGGGAATTAACCGTCTGAACTCATTTATACAGGCAAGATTTAATTTATCTGACTTTATTCTGAAAACAGAAACAAAAATGTTTAAACTTAATGACAAAATTATGCAGCTAAAGAATAATTATGAGAAAGAGGTTTTTAACGGAGAACAGGGGACGCTTGTCTCATATGAAAAAGAGAAGGGAATTGTATATGCGAATTTCAATGGCAACATCGTTGAATACTCCAGGGATGAACTGGATGAAATTACTCTTTCATACGCAATTTCAATCCATAAATCGCAAGGATCCGAATATGATTATCTAATACTCATTCTTCTGCCGTCACATAGTATGATGCTGAACAGAGAGCTTCTTTATACTGCTGTCACCCGGGCAAGGAGAAAACTTGTGATAATTTCGGATGAAGAGACATTGAAAAAGGCAATTGCAAACTCAACACCGAATCTGAGGAGAACAATTCTTCCCCTCAGGCTTAGTGAAACTTTTTCCAGACCTCGGGAATGATTTGCCGCCCGGGACACTTTATATTATAATTTTTCGATGAAAACACGTCCAATCCTTGAAAATATCCATATAATTCTTGTAGAGCCAAAAAATGCCGGTAATATCGGTTCTGTAGTAAGAGCGATGAAAAACATGGGAGTCAAAAAACTACGGCTTGTAAATCCGGTGGAATACCGCGAAGTAGAGGAGCAGAAGAAACTGGGATACAGGTCACAGGAGATAGTCGAGAATAGTGTTGAATTTAGAAATCTCAGGGACGCACTGAAAGATATATCTACTACATTTCTTGCAACAACAAGAAAAGGAAAATGGAAGAAAGATTTTTTAGCTCCGGGGGCAGCAGCTGATCTTGCATGCTCCAGGGCATTGAAGGAGAAGGTCGGAATTATTTTCGGAAGAGAAGATTCGGGAGTGACAATAGACGAAAGTCAGTTTGCAAACTATTTCATAAATATACCCGCTGCAGTGAAGTATCCCTCACTTAATCTGTCTCAGGCCGTAATGGTTACAGTTTATGAGATCTATACTGCAAGCCTGAAAGATCCGGTTGAGCCACCTTTTCCAAAAATGGCAAAAAAAAAAGAATTCGACAGACTATATGAAAATATCTGGAGTCTTATGCAGGACCTTCAATTCAGAGAAGAAGACAAGGGATTGTTCCACAGATCGCTAAAACGGGCACTAAACAGAACTCACTGGTCAAAGGCAGATATCGCCGTCTTCGACAGAGCCTGTAAACAGATGAGGTGGTTTATGGATAACAGAATAAATCCGAACGGAAGTAAAAAGGTAAAGTGAGAAATGAATCCGGGATTTATGTTCATATCCCTTTCTGCAGAAGATTCTGTTTCTATTGCAATTTTACAAAAATCAATTATTCCGAAAGATCAGAGTCAGATTATACCCGTTTTCTTCTTGAAGAGATTACATTAAGAAGAGACAGGAACTTATTAATAAATTCTATTTATCTTGGGGGCGGTTCTCCATCGATAATCAAAGCATCATCGATAGCAAAAATAGTTGACTGCATCAGTTCCAATTTTAATATCAGCAAAGATTGTGAAATAACAATCGAACTTAACCCTGAAGACATTACCGGAAATAAACTTAGACAGTATAAAGAATCAGGCATCAACCGTCTGAGTGTGGGAGTTCAATCCTTTGATGAAGCCGACCTTAAATTCCTGGGAAGAGAACATGACAGAAAAAGATCAATGAGTGCAATAAAGCTGATACAAGATCGTGGATTCGACAATGTCAGTATTGACCTGATCATCGGGATCCCGGATCAAATAGAGAAGAGTATCCGGGATAATATAATGCTTGCAGAAAAATTCAATATCACTCATATTTCGGTATACATACTTGAAGGGAAAAAAGCAGAAAAAAAATCTGTCCCGGATTATGAAGATCAGGCGGAAAAATATGACTTTACCAGAAAAATTTTAGAAGAAACGGGATATGAACAGTATGAAGTTTCAAATTTCTGTAAAAATAAATTGAAATCAGTTCATAATTTGAAGTATTGGACAGGAGAGCGATATATAGGTTGCGGGATATCTGCTGTTGGTTTTAACGGGAGTGCCGAATATAAGAATTTAAAAAGTTTAAATTCTTATTATTCAAAACTAGAAGAAAAAAGTCTTCCGGTCAGTGAAATTATATCTCCTGACTTGAACAAACGGAGAATTATTACCGGATTGAGGGTCAGAGATTGCAGAGAGGAAAATGTGTCTTGTCGTATAATCGAAGA
>CAZNLS010000022.1:0-29639 GCA_964573895.1 uncultured Clostridia bacterium | reverse complement strand
AACTTTTCGAAGCAGGCATAGTAAGATCAGTTATTGACAGACGGTATCCATTAAGTGAGACTGCTGAAGCTCTGCGGTATCTTGGAAAAGGACATGCCAGAGGAAAAATAGTAATAACTGTAAAAGACCATTAAAACTAACTCTGCAATAACCTGTGCTGCATACAGACATAATTCTTAAAACTCTGCGGATTTGGGGGTTCTGGGGAATGGAATAACGTCGCGGATATTTTTCATTCCGGTAAGATACATAATAACCCTTTCAAAGCCCAGGCCGAATCCTGAATGGGGCACAGAGCCGAACCTTCTCAGGTCGAGATACCACCAGTACTCCTCTTCGTCAAAATCAAGTTCTTTGATCCTCTTTTTTAAGAGATCATACCTCTCTTCTCTCTGACTTCCGCCAATTATTTCACCAACCCCGGGAACAAGCAGATCCATTGCTGCGACTGTTTTCCCGTCACTGTTCTGCTTCATATAAAAGGCCTTGATCTCTTTCGGATATCCTGTTACAAAGACCGGTTTGTCGAAATGCTTTTCAGTAATATACCTCTCATGTTCGGTCTGAAGATCAATTCCCCATTTTACCGGAAACTCGAATTTCTCTTTCGATCCTTCTAAAATATTAATTGCCTCAGTATATGTGATCCTCTTGAATTCCGATTCTATGATCTTTTCAATTTTCTCAATGATCCCGGGTTCAATGAATTTGTCGAAAAATTTCATTTCCTCAGGAGCATTTTTTAGAACATATTCGAAAATGTACTTCATCATATCTTCCGCTACATCCATGTTGTCATTAATATCTGCAAAAGCCATCTCAGGCTCAATCATCCAGAACTCCGAAGCGTGCCTCTGAGTGTTTGAATTTTCAGCACGAAATGTTGGTCCGAAAGTGT
This sequence comes from uncultured Clostridia bacterium, assembly GCA_964573895.1. Taxonomy (GTDB): domain Bacteria; phylum Acidobacteriota; class Aminicenantia; order UBA2199; family UBA2199; genus CAZNLS01. Next base: position 28,741 of record CAZNLS010000022.1, on the reverse strand, counting down.
AGACATCACGGAAAGCCCAGCAGAAATTTTCAACCGCAAGCTGGCCTGAAACGGTAAGATTGGTCTCTTTTCCAAAAAAATCTTTGGAAAAATCAACTTCGTTTTTTTCATCCAGCGGAGCGTTTTTCGCATCAAGTGTTGTCACGCGAAACATCTCGCCTGCTCCTTCCGTATCGCTTCCGGTAATGATCGGAGTGTGAATATATACAAATCCCTTTTCATTGAAAAACTTGTGAATTGCAAATGCAAGCAGGCTCCTTACCCGAAAAACCGCTGCAAATGTATTTGTTCTTGGCCTTAAGTGTGCGATGGTTCTCAAGTATTCAAAAGAGTGCCTCTTCTTCTGGATCGGGAAATCGCGATCTGCAATGTTGATGATTTCGACACTATCTGCTTTGAGTTCACAATCCTGTTTTTCACCGGGTGATTCCACAATTTCTCCTTCGATTTTTACTGATGACCCGATTGTTAGTTTTGAGACCTCTTCGAAATTTGCAAGTGTGTTATCAAATACGATCTGAAGGGTCTGAAAAGAGGAACCGTCATAAAGAACGATGAAACCGAACCCTTTTGAAGATGTTCTCAGGCTTCTGACCCAGCCTTCAACTATACAGTTTTTCCCCAGGTAACCGCTGCTTCTGTTTAAGATATCTCTTATCAAACTCATAAAAATTCTCCGAATGGCTTAAAGTCAATTTCTGACTATTTTATAGAAAAGTGAAGGTCATTTCAAGGGAGTCTTTTTTCGGCCTTGATTATGGGATCTTCTATCAACCTGTTATATATAAGTTTTGCCATCTTGTAGTATCCTCCGGGAGATGGGTGAATTCCCGGAAGAAGTTCCCTGTGATTGATAAAAAATTTATTTATATCAATAATATTCAGGCTTTCTTCTACAGAAAGTTTTTTTATTGAAGGGACGATTTCGTTTTTCACTCTCAGGGATGAACTTTTATCGAAAGTAATGAGGTTTGAAACAAAAATCGGAGGAATTGTAGCTATATATATTTTTATATTTTTATTACGGTTTTTTACCAACAGCACTATTTTTTTCATGTTCAATATGAAATCAGATGTAGACGTATGGTCACTATCTATCCTAACATCATTTGTTCCGAGCATGAGGATTACAACATCAGGATTTAATTGTTTTAGGACGTTACTGTTTTTCATGAATTTTAAATATTCGCCTGATGTGTTTCCGGGGCGTCCGAGAGATATGACTTCTGCTGAAAAATTGTTTTTTAACAGTAATTTTTTAAGATGCCCTGGATAATTCCCGTAGCCGCTCTCTGTAATGCTGTCTCCCATACAGATGATTTCTACTTTTTCATTTTGGCTGCAGGAATTGAAAATGATGAATAATAATACAATTAACCAGATCTGACTCTTATTCACTAATATTCAACCCTTTTTCAACATTTTTATAAATTCTTTTTCATTTATAATCCTGATTCCCAGCGATTCCGCCCTGTTCAATTTGGAGCCTGGTGAAGATCCGGCAAGAAGAAAAGATGTCTTTGATGAAACTGATGCTGAGATTTTCCCCCCCCTTACTTCAATCTCCTTTGCCGCTTTTGAGCGGGGATTGAAGGTTTCAAAACTTCCGGTAATTACCCAGGTCTGGCCTTCGAAAGTCTGAGAATGTTTCTCTTTTTCTTCATCCTTTTTTGAAATCTGAAGCCCCAGTTCTCCCAGTTCCCTGATCATTTCGATATTTTCCCTGTCGGAAAAATGTTTTATTATGAGTTCGGCTGTTATATCTCCGAATCCCTCTATTTCTGAAAATAGTTCAGGATTATTCTTTTCTACTGATGAAATTATTTTTTCAAAGGAGTTAAACCCTGCTCTGATAAGTTCCTTTGCTGCAAATGTACTGAGGCCTTCAAATCCAAGCGAAACAAGGACTGTTTCAAACGGCGTTTTTTTGCTTGCTTCAACACTGTTAATAATATTTTTTATCCTTTTTTCTTTGAACCCTTCCTCTCCGAGCAGGCTTAAATAATCTAATTTGTAGATATCCGGAATTCTTTTTATATATCCTTTGTCAAATAGAAAAGAAACAGTTTTTTCACCAAGGGTTTCAATATTCATTCTTTCTTTTGAAATGAAAAAGGAGAGTTCTCTTCTGCGTCTTTCTGGACAATTTCTGTTAATACAGAAATGATGTGCTCCCCGCTTTTCCAAATCCAAGCTGCAAAACGGACACTTTTGGGGAAATTTGAATATTTCAGGGTTTTTTGAACTCTTTTCGATAATATTTTCAACAGCAGGTATGATGTCACCCCTCTTTGAGATTGTCACTGTATCCCCACGTCCAAGCTCAAGAATTTCAATATACTCACGGTTGTGAAGAGTTGCTCTTGAGACAACTGATCCTGCAATTGATACTGGTTCCAGGATTGCGACAGGGGTCACTCTCCCGTTACGTCCTACCTGAATGACAATATCTGTAAGTTTAGTGATAGCCATTGGGGATTCAAATTTGAAAGCTATCGCCCACTTCGGGTGATGAGAGGTTATACCCAGTTTCTCTCTCATGTCAGGATCGTCTGTTTTAACCACCAGTCCGTCTATTTCATATGAGAGGCTGTGCCTTATTTCAGACTTTTTTTGAATAAAACCTGGAATATCTGAAATTGATCCCGTGCTGAGTCCGGGAATGAAATCCAGGAACTTTTTTGCCTCTTTTAGGCTGGTTGAAAAGTATCCCGGATTTGCAGTTACCTTGAAGCCGAGATTGTACAGCTCTTTTAATATTTCAATATGAGGGAGTTTTTCACTAAAATGGCCTTCATTTGCATACATTTTAAGAGGTACAGATGCAACCATAGATGATTTAATATTCCTTAAAGATCCGGCGGCAAGATTCCTTGGGTTCGAATAGCGGTTATCGAATAATTTATTGTAATCTTCAAAATCTTTTTTTTCTATAAAGATTTCACCCCGGACAACAAGATCGATCTTTCTCTTTAGAATAATCGGGATCTCTTTTATGGTCCGGATATTATCTGTTACATCATTTCCCTTTACACCGTTACCCCTTGTCAAAGCATAAGCAAGTTCCCCTTTTTTATAATATAGGACGATTGATGCACCATCCATCTTCTCCTCAATAACAAATGATGGAGTTCCTTTTACATCTCTTCCGACTTTTTTGATCCACTTCATTATACCGTCTGCCGTATACTCTTTGTCCAGGCTGAGTACAGGGATTGTGTGATCTCTTTCGGGAAATGTATTGTCGAGGTCGGATCCCACTCTTTTAGTCGGGGAATTCGGTAGTGCAAGATGAGGAAATTTCCTCTCCAGCTGAATCAGCTCATCGATCATACTGTCATATTCAGTATCCGAAATCTCCTGGGCCGATTCAACATAGTATTTATACTGGTGTTTAAATATCTGTTCGGAAAGCTGTCTGATCCTCTTTTTTTCATCCATATTTGTATTATATCCTTTCTAAAAGCTGTTTTTAAGAGAAAAAAGATTGACATGTTTAAAGTTTTAACAAATAATAGCAGAAAACAGGGTAAATACGGAGTCAGGAGATAAAAATGAGATCCTTAATGTCAAGTCATTTTACAAAAATCATATGCACGATTGGTCCTGCTTCCTGCTCAGAAAAGGTTATATTACAGATGATCAGCAAGGGAATGAGAGTAGCCAGGCTTAATTTTTCTCACGGTTCTCATGAAGAAAAGAGAAATAGTATAAAAAATATCCGTACTGCTTCAGAATCGATGGGGATACCGGTTGCAATTTTAGCGGATCTTTGCGGCCCGAAATTGAGAATGGGTCAGCTTCAAAATCCTGTAGTTGTAAAAAAAGGTACTATTATCGATTTAGGGATAACGGAATCCTCAGGCAAAGAGTTGTTTACTGACGTAAAAAAATTTGGAAACTATGTAAATTCAGGTGACAGGATTCTGGTTGACGACGGCCTGATAGAATTCAAGGCAGTGAAAGTTGAAAAAAAATTTATCAGATTAAAAGTAATGAATTCGGGAGTTATCAGTGCAAAAAAAGGAATTAATCTTCCTGATATTGTTTCCAAACTGGATGTTTTTACGAAAAAAGACAGGGATGATCTTGATTTTGCCGTTGATGAAGGAGTCGATCTTATTGCTATGAGTTTTGTCGATTCACCATCCAATTTTCTCGGGATTAAAAAATTTTTAAAGGAGAAGAGATCCGGACTCCCTGTAATTGCAAAAATTGAACGGCCTCAGGCATTAAAAAATCTTGAAAAAATTGTTGATGCTTTTGACGGAATTATGATTGCAAGAGGTGATTTAGGTGTTGAAGTTCCTCTTGAAGATGTTCCCTTTATTCAAAAAAAACTGATCAGGATGGCTTCTGAAAAAAAAAAGATAGTGATAACTGCGACTCAGATGCTTGAATCTATGGTGCGGTCACCCATGCCGACGAGAGCGGAGGTTACTGACGTAACAAATGCGATTCTTGAAGGTTCTGATCTTGTTATGCTTTCAGGAGAAACGGCTGTGGGGGATTATCCGGTAAAAACAGTTGAAACAATGGGGAGGATAGCTTCCCGTGCGGAAAAATCTCCTCTCTACAAATATGCAGCCCAAATTAGCGGTGATACTTCGGGATTCGGTGAAGCTATAGCGAAAGGTGCAGCGGAAATTGCAGCGGGACTTGAAGCAAATTCGGTTATGGTTTTTTCCTATTCGGGAAACACTGCAAAAATATTGTCAAAATTTCGTCCGCCCTGCCCTATTTTTGCCTTTTCACCCGACCCGAAGGTTGTGAGACTGATGTCATCGTTCTGGGGAGTAACGCCTATTCAGATCGATTTTTCTTCCCATACTGATGAAATGATACAACTTGGAGAGAGAAAGCTCATAGAAAACAACCTTGTAAAAAAGTGTGAAACAATTGTTGTTGTTGCAGGTGAAACACCGATGAAAGGGGCAACAAACATGGTAAAGCTTTTAAGAGTTATCTGACAGCTCTATTGCACCGCACCGCAATATATACACTTTTTGATTCTCCTGGGCATAGTTTTTTTGCAATTCCAGCATTTATAGTCGGTTCTTGCATTTCGTGCTTCAATCCTTGTCTTTATATCATCAATATTGGAGGATCTCTCGTTTTTTTTGTTTTCAAGAGTGTTTAGATCTCGAAGTAATGAAGTTACACTTGAATACCTTTCAGAAATAGCAGGAGAGAGTGTTTTCATTATTACAGAGTTTAGTTCCCTTCTGATCTCGGGCTTCTTTTTAATAAGAGGCGGGAAGTTTCCGGCTTTGGCAATTTTATATATCTCGACCGGATTTGCACTTACAACCGGTGGAAATCCGGTGATCATTTCATAGAAGAGGCAGCCCGCAGAGTAAATGTCAGATGCAAAAACGGCTTTTCCCTCAAACTGTTCGGGAGCCATATAGGGCGGAGAGCCGATCTTTGTTGTTGCATAGGCCTTCTCGTCGAGCAGAGTTGAGGTACCGAAATCGGTAATCTTGATCTGATCAGACTTATTAACAAGAATATTAGATGGTCTTATATCCCGGTGGAGGATCTTTTTTTTATGGGCATATTCGAGGGCTGAAAGTATCTGACTGAAATAGAAAAGTGCTTTGGATATTGTTAGCTTTGCTTTTGAATCAATTATTTTTTCCAGATCAGTGCCGTCGATATACTCCATTACCATTATGAGGTTTCCCTCAATAATATCAACCGTAAGTAGTTTTACGATATTCGGGTGGTCAAGAAGTCTTGTCTGAACTATAGATTCCTTAAAAATTTTTTCCCTGTCATTTTTCATTCTGTGAGGAATTTTTAGAGCCCTCGATGTTTTTAGGATTGTGTCTTCTGCAAGATATACAGTACCAAAACCGCCGCTTCCGAGTTTCTTTACGATTTTATACTTTCCTAAGATCCCTTTTATTTCTATCATCTAATTCACACTGAAAAATTTTATTATTGCAGCGGCAGAAATCGCTGCGGTTTCCGATCTCATGACCGCATCATTAATATTGACGGGTGTGAACCCGGCATTAGTTAGATTTTTCCGCTCATTTTCTGAAAAGTCCCCGGGTGGACCAATAACACCTATAACAGGTGTTTTAAACTTAGCTGCAGAGGCTTTCCCCTGAATATCAAAGAGTAACCTGTTATTAAATCCCTGAGCATATTTTTTAATTGAAGGGAGATCAGTTGGAGGAAAAATTTCTGCGGGCCATTTTTTATCGTTGACTTTGAGTGATTCTATAGAGATTTTTTTCCATCTTTTAAGTGCCTCTACTCTGAACCTGGCATCAGTTCTTTCGAAGATGACCGGGCGGATTTCATCAATTCCCATTTCAGTCAGTTTCTCTATCATAATATCCATTTGCCTCTTTTTAAGAATGGAAGGACAGAGAACTGTACGAATTTCGCTCTTTTCCGTAAAACGTTTTTTAATAATATCTGCGACAACATATTTTTTTTTTACTTCAACAATTAATGCGTCTGCATCAATTCCGTTTGCATTAAACAGGATCACTTTGTCACCCGGGCCCTTTCTCAAAACTCGTGAAAGATGGAAAAATTCTTCGTTTTCTATTATTGCAGTATCTCCGTCAAGCTGACGTGAAAAGAACCGCCTTATGTTCATTTCAGTTTACAAATGAACGATTTTCTTCTGATGAGACTGCTTTTTTCTGCTCAAGTTTTTTCAGTTCTTCGAATAACTGTCTTTCCCTCTTTGAAAGCTTTACCGGGGTTTTTACTTCAATTGCGATTAAGAAATCTCCCCGGCCCCACCCGGATATATTCTTGAATCCTTTACCTTTTATGCGAAGGATTGATCCGTTCTGTATTTCTGAAGGGATCTTTATTTTCTCTTTCCCCCAGAAGGTCTTGATCTCTTCCGTATGACCAAGTGCCGCCTGGGAAAATGATATCTCCATATCCATTATAAGATCAAGATCTTCCCTTCTGAATTTTTTGTCATTTTTAACATTAATTAAGATATATAGATCTCCGGGACGACCCCCATTTTTCCCGTCATTTCCCTCACCGCTAACTCGTAGTCTGCTTCCGGAAGTGATTCCGGCCGGGATCTTAATATTAATTTTCTTTTCTTCAGGGACCTTTCCGGATCCGTCACATTTTTTACAGGGAAATTTTATTACTGACCCGGTCCCCCTGCAGATTCTGCAAGTTGTGGCAATTGAGAAAAATCCCTGCCGTTGACTAACCTGACCCGATCCGCCGCAATGCTGACAAACTTCCGGCGATTTCCCCGGTTCACTTCCGGAACCTTTGCATTCGGAGCAGCTTTTTTCTCTTTCAACTTCCACCTCTTGTTCGGTTCCTTTATACGAATCTTCCAGGGATATATATATTTCTGCTCCGAGGTCTGCCCCGCTTTCAGCTCTCTTACTTCTGTTTCTTCCTGAGAATCCTCCGCCTCCGAATCCGAAAAAACTTCCCACGATATCTTCAAAATCTGAAAATATTGAATCTGAAAAGAAGGAAAAATCGGAAAATCCCTGCCCACCGCCATTAATTCCGCTAAGCCCGAACCTGTCATAATTTTTCCTTTTTTCTTCATTTCCCAATACTGAATAGGCCTCGGATGCCTCTTTAAATTTCTCTTCGGCCTCTTTATTATCCTGATTTCTGTCAGGGTGAAATTTCATTGCAATTTTTCTATATGATTTTTTTATATCTTCCTGGGAGGCATCACTTGATACTCCTAAAACTTCATAATAATCTCTTTTTCCCATACTATTCTCCGAACTCAGCCATTATGATCATGTTTATCTTCAGCCTGATTTCACTTATTTTTTTATATACTTTGCTGAGCTCTCTCATATCATCGGTCTCAAGCAGTTCTTCTGCTTTGAGAAGGATTTCATCAATATATGTTCGCTCTTCTTCGGAAATCTTATCGGAGTAGCGGTCAACGAAAAATGAAACCGAACTAAATTCTTCATTGAGGTTGGATTTTAACTCATTTAACTGAAGAAATGCCCTGTCCTTTTCTTCAAACTGCTCGGCTTCTTCAATTATTTTCTTGATCTCCTCGGGTGACAAACCACCGGCAGGCTGGACCTTCATACTTTGAGAGAGATTTGTCTGTTTATCGATTGCTGAAACGACAACAATTCCATTTGCATCAATCTCAAAGGTAACTTCGATCTGCGGAATTCCTTTTGGAGCAAGCGGAATACCTATGAGATTAAAATAACCGAGGGATTTATTTTCAGATGCTATCTTTCTCTCTCCCTGAAGAACATGGATCTTAACTGTCTGCTGATTATCTGATATTGTTGTGAATATCATTGATTTTTTAATCGGGATCGTTGAATTTCTGTCTATCAGCTTTGTGAATTTATCACCTTTTGTTTCAACTCCCAGAGATAATGAAGTAACATCCAGAAGCAGCAGGTCGCGAATTCTCCCCTGCATAAGTTCCGCCTGCGTTGCGGCTCCCACGGCAACTACCTCTTCAGGGTTAAGGTCGATGAAGGGTTCTGATCCGAAAAAGCCGGAAAGTTCCTTTGAAATAAGCGGCATTCTGCTCTGGCCGCCTACAAGTATAATTTTATTTATATTATTTTTATCAACATTAATATCTTCGAGCGTCCGCTTTACAAGTTCAATTGTCCTTTCGATAAGATCGGAAGTTTTTTCTTCAAGGATATCTCTTGTGATCTTTCTGTTAAAGTGATAAATACCGGCACTTTTGGTCCGGTAGAGATAGGGTAGTGAAATTAGTGCATCGTCGTTGAAAGATAATTCCACTTTTGCCTTTTCAGATGCCTCCAAAATTCTCTGGATTATTTCCTTTGTGTCTGAGAGGTCAATCTTTATCTCCGTTTTTATCTCATTAAATATCCACTCGGCGACACGCTCGTCAAAATCATTTCCTCCGAGAAATGTATCTCCGGTTGCGGAAATCACTTTATAAATATCATCTTTGACTTCGACAACTGAAATATCAAATGTGCCTCCGCCGAGATCGTAGACAGCATACAGACCATCCTCGGTAATCTTATCCCTGTATGCAATAAGAGCAGCAGTAGGCTCATTGATGATCCTTGCTACTTTCAGACCGGCAATTTCACCTGCATTCTTTGTAGCCTGACGCTGCAGGTCGTTAAAAAAGGCGGGCACTGTAATTACCGTTTCATTTATTGAGTCGCCCAGATAATCGGTTGCAATTGATCGCAAGTATCGCAAATAGAATGCTGTTATCTCCTCCGGTGAATACACTTTTCCGGAAAATTCGATATGTGCATCCCCGTTTTCACTTTCAACGATATTGTATCCGGCCATTTTCCTTACGCGTTCGACCTCTTCAGAAATGTATTTTCTCCCTATCAGTCTTTTCACTCCCCAAATAGTGTCATTCATATGCGAAATAAATTGTCTTTTTGCAAGATTCCCGAAGATCATTTTATTGTCTTTGTTAATTGAGATCACTGAAGGAATTACTCTTGACCCCTCAGGATTGGGGATGATCTCATGTGTATTCCCTTCAAGGTAACTAAGACAGGAATTTGTGGTTCCGAGATCAATACCAAGATTCTTTGCCATCTTTATTTATCTTTTTTTGTACCGGTATTATTTTTATCATTAACCGGAATTGCAACTTTTGTGAGGGAAGGCCTTAGAAGCCTTTTGTTGTATAGAAAACCTTTCTGGTAAACTTCAATGATTTTTGGAAAGCTAACATCCTTACTCTCTACCTTTGAAAGAGCCTGGTGGAAATTTGGATCGAATGGTTTATTATCAGCTTCAATTTCAGTGACATTATATTTTTTTAGCAGTTCTATAAACTGCTTATGAATCATTTCAACACCTGAAATTATAGATTCTTCCCTATCAGCACTGTTTTTTGATTTCAAAGCTCTTTCAAGATTATCTACGATTTCGAGCAGTTCTTTTAAAAAATCGAATAAAATATACTTTTGAAATTCCTCCTTCTCCTTCTGCACCCTTTTTCTGAAATTATCACTTTCGGCAAGCAGCCTTAAGTACTTATCCTGAAAATCATCCCTTTCTTCCATGGTTTTTTTAAGAATCTTCGCCTGGCTTTTTGTTTTCTGCTGAAGCTTCTTCAGAGTAGGGGCTTTTTGTTTACCTTCTTTTTTTTCACTGATTTTTTCCAAATGTTTACTCAGGTCTGAATCGGTATCATCAGGAACGTAACTGACTTCAATTTTTTTTTCATCCTTATCGGGCATTTAAACCTCCGCTGTGTTCTCAGACAGAACCGATGAAAAATAATTAGATAATTTATTAACCTCATAAAATGACTTGCTGTATTCCATTGATTTCGGACCGATGACTCCGATTTTACCCAGTGGAGATCGGAGTACATCGAAATTTGAAACCACAAGGATAAAATCCTCAAGTTCGGAAATTCCCGAGTCATTCCCAAAGGCAGCTACCGGGGATTCACTATTATCATTCAGGAGGTCTTTCAGAAAAGATGCAAACTGTTCCTTCATTTGTAGTGTTTTCAGGATTTTTTTTACTGCTTCAGGATTAAATATATCCGAATCAATCATTTCCAGTACTCCTTTATAAATGATATCTGAAGTTGAGAGATCTTTTGATCCGAGAAGAAAATATAATCCTTTGTAAAAAGTTATATATTTTTCTTTATATCTGAAGAGCCGGTTTCTTATGATCTTAAATGTATTTTTCAATGATTTACCCCGGAATTCTTCATTCAAAATATTTTCCCATTTCTTTAATTCGTTCCCGGAGTAATTTTTATCAGTCTGAAACATTTTTGAAAATATCCACCCGTTAACGGAATCTACAACAACCATAACTTTTGAATTTCCGGTTTTTATCAGTCTGATCATCTTAAAAGGAAGTTCAAAAATTGAATTGAGATAGATAAACCCAATGTTGCTTGTCCACGAAGTCAGATGACCTGCACTTTTCATAGACAATTCGTTAAAATTCTGGTCTGATATCTGCCATTTTATAGAATCGTTTTTAGTATCTGTTTCAATAAATGGGATCAGATTCCTGAGATATAATTTAAGTCCGCGGTCTGACGGAGTCCTGCCGGAGGAGACACTGCTTTTCTTAACAAATCCCCAGTTTTCGAGTTTATGGAGCTCTTTTCTAATTAGTGATTCAGAGAATGGCAGAATACTGGATAGATTCCTGGAGCTGACCGGCCTCTTTTCCGCCGTATACAGCTTTATCAAAGAATTTAAAATAGTCGTATCTCTCTTGCTTAACCACATTGGGCTGATTTTATTATATCAGGAATTAAAAGTCAATTGAGGCTCTGTCAGTCTGCATTCCCTACAGAGCCGGTTTCTTCTTCTTTAAAGATCTGCACCATATTTCTTCCGTCAGCTTTTGACCTGTACAGGGCTATATCTGACTTCTCAATAATTTTTTCAACTGAGTCACCATGTTCCGGAAATGAGGATATCCCTATCGAAAGTGTTACTTTTTTCATTGGCTGGGATTCCATGCCCTCAAACTCTGTTTCTTCTATGATTCCCCTGAATCTATCGGCTGCGAGAAATGCTCCTAACTGATCTGTATCAGGTAAGATTACAACAAATTCATCTCCACCGTATCTTGCACAAATGTCGCAATCTCTGAAAGTTTTACCAAGCATAATACCTATTTTTTGAATTGCTGCTGATCCCTTTAAATGCCCGTTTGAATCGTTATATTCCTTAAAATAATCAATATCAAGCATTATAAGTGAAAATTTTGTGTTATATCTTTTTGATTTTTTCAGGATCATTGACATCTGTTCGAAAAAATAACCCTGGTTATATAATCCTGAAAGATTATCTGTTATTGAGAGTTCCCTGGACTTTTCAAGAAGTTCTTCGAGAATTTCCTGGTTGTCTTTTAAACCTTTTGTCAGGAATGAAGAAACAAAATATGAAAAAATCATGATTATATCGAGCAAAATTAATTTCATTATCTCCTGTGGATTTGTAAATGAAGCATCCACGAATAGCAGAGTTGTAAGGTATAAGATAGCATATATTGTATTTCTCAGTAATTTATTCCTGCTTAGGATAAAAGCGGAAATAACAATATAGAGAATAAAGAAGAAAATAACCGGACTGTTGATCCCTCCGGTAAAAAAAAGAATAATTGAGATCAACACAAAATCAAAATCAATCTGAAGTTTTGACAATGAGAAGAGACGCCCTACAGGCAGGGGATCGAGGACTTTTTTTGTCACTGAATTTAATGTCAAATAAAACAGAATATTTCCGCTTTGAGCAAGGATGAAGATCAGGATAATATCACTAAAAGGGATAAGATTTTTTTTTAAGAGGATTTGATAAATAAAGAAAAAAACCAGAAGGAAAAAAGAATATAAAATCCTTGCTTTGATAATCCAGAGGTTATTTTTTATGTTTAGATCGAATAAAAGTAATTCAGGAGTACTGATCCTTGAATCTTCTTTAAAGTTCATTAAATATAACTTAATATTTTTGTTAAAAAAAATCAAATATATTGTTGCAGTGGAAATTATTTAGTATTAGAATTAAACCTTAACGTCAAATCCAAGGAGGTTAAATTGTATAAAAAGAGAAACATCTTTGATCTTAATTACTACAAGTTTGTCGGTTCCTGGGCATGGATACTGCACAGGTTGGCAGGACTTGCACTAATATTTTACTTATCAGCCCATATCTGGGTGATAAATACACTGACTAAAGGTCCTGAAAAATTTAATTCGGTTATGAAAACTTTAAATTCTCCGCTGTTCAAAATTCTCGAAGTCGGACTCTGGGGGGTTATTCTGTTTCATGCTTTTAACGGTATCAGAATTGTAATTGTTGATTTTTTTAACGGTTCGTTATATCAGAAAAAACTTTTCTTTATTCTCATTACGATTGCTTTTATATTATGGGCTTACGGAAGTTATCTGCTGATATCGCATATACTTTGAGAGGTAAATAATGGAAAAGAACTTTAAAGAAACTTCAAAGACAGGCGGACTTCTCTGGCTCTTTCAGAGGATATCGGCGGTAATATTATTTATCCTTCTTATGGCCCACTTTATTACTTATCATTTTATCAGCGAGGGCGTTATTAAGTATGCAGTAATTGCTGAAAAAATGAAAACTCCATGGTTCAATCTTGTTCAGTTCTTGTTTTTAATAACTGCTCTTTACCATGGAATAAACGGGATATGGATGATAGTTGAAGATTATACCAAAAGCAGAAACTGGAGACTCTTGTGGTATTCGATACTTGTGGTCGGAGGTGTTTCATTGCTGTTTATAGGTATGCTGACAATATTCAGGGTTGGAGCCCTTTAACCGGAGGAAACGATGAAAAAAGAAGATGCAAAACAATTTCATAAAATCGATGCTGTCGTAGTGGGAGCCGGACTTGCCGGTTTAAGATCCGCCCTTGAACTTGCCAAAAACGGTCATGAAGTGGCGGTAGTTACCAAAGTATATCCGACCAGATCTCATTCAGGTGCAGCTCAGGGAGGCATTGCAGCGTCACTCGCTAATGTTCAGGACGATTCCGAAGAGATGCATATGTTTGATACTATAAAGGGAAGTGACTGGCTGGGGGATCAGGATATAATTGAGCTTTTTGTATCGGAAGCAAAAAAGACAGTTTATGAGTTTGAACATATGGGGGTGCCTTTTTCCAGAACAGATGACGGTAGGATAAATCAGCGTCCGTTTGGCGGGCATCAGTCTCCGAGAGCCTGTTTTTCGGCAGATATCACCGGTCACGTATTATTACATACTCTTTACGAACAATGCGTTAAGAATAATGTTCATTTCTATCCTGAATTCCAGGTATTCTCGCTTCTTATCAATAAAAATGCTGCCAGCGGTGTTGTTGCCTGGGATATTAGGAATGGCGGATTACATACTTTTCATTCAAAAGCTGTTCTGCTTGCGACAGGCGGTTACGGCAGGGCTTTTAAAATAACTTCAAATGCCCATGCAAACACCGGTGACAGCCTTGGTCTCATACTTGAGAACGGCCTTCCGCTGGAAGACATGGAGTTTGTTCAATTTCATCCTACAGGTCTTTATAAACACGGCCTCCTCTTATCCGAAGCATGCAGAGGTGAAGGCGGATATCTCACAAATGGAAAAGGTGAGAGATTTATGAAAACTTATGCGCCTGAAAAAATGGAACTTGCCCCGAGGGATCTCGTTTCCAGGTCGGAACAGACTGAGATAAATGAAGGCCGCGGAGTTAATGGCAAAGATTATGTCTATCTTGACATGAGGCACCTGGGAAGAGAAAAAATATTGTCCAGGCTCCCTCAGGTGAGGGAAATAGCCCTGAATTATCTCAAGGTTGATATGATCGATACACCTGTTCCCATTCAGCCGACTGCTCACTATTCAATGGGCGGGATACCGGCAAACATTAATACTGAGGTGATCAGGGATGCCAAAGGTAGTATTGTAAGTGGCCTCTATGCAGCAGGTGAAGCCTCCTGTCTCTCTCTCCATGGTGCAAACAGACTTGGAACGAACTCTCTTCAGGAAGCTTCAACATTCGGTAGAATTATGGGTATTTCAGCTTCAAAATTTCTCTTATCCGCAGGATTTGAGGAGCTCCCGAAGGATCATACGGCAAATGCAACAAAAAAGATTGATTCACTAATGAATGGAAAAGGAAAGGAGAAACATGCAAATATCCGAACTGATCTGCAGGAAAATATGTCTCATTATGCGGGAGTATTCAGAAATGAAAAAGAACTCAAAAAACTTAAAAAAATTGTTAAAGATCTTCAGGGAAGATATAAAAAAGTAACAATAGATGACAAAGGAAATGCTTATAATATGGATCTTTTCGAAGCATTTGAACTTGGGAATCTATTGAGTTTTGCAGAAGTTATTGTTGAAGGAGCACTCGCAAGAAAGGAATCACGGGGAGCTCATTTCAGAACCGACTTTCCGAAGAGAGATGATAAAAAATGGATGAAACATACTCTTGCCTGGAAGACATCTAAGGGAGTGAAACTTGATCATAACAGAAAAGCTGTTGTTTTTATGGACAGGTTTCCGCCACTTGAAAGAAAATATTGAGGAGTAACCAAATGACAAAAGATAAGAGAATAATAAAAATATTAAGGTATGACCCTGCAAAGGACAAAAAACCTTACTGGCAGAGTCTTGATATGGAACTGGATCCTGAATCTACAATTCTTGATGTTCTGAATGAAATCCACTGGCAGATGGATGGAACTCTTGCTTACAGAAGATCATGCCGAAGTGCAATCTGCGGATCCTGTGCAATGAAGGTCAACGGACAGAATGTTCTTGCATGTGAAACTCCAATCCATAAATTCGGGAAAAAAATCAAAATAGAACCTCTGCCCGGCTTTCCAATCTTAAAGGATCTGGTTGTAGATATGGAAAGATTTTTTGAAAAGATGAATAAGATAAAACCATATCTTATCCTTGACAGACCCGTTCCCGATAAAGAGTTTGAACAGACTCCTGAACAATTTGAATTTATCAGAGAAGCTGCAACATGCATACTATGCGGTGCCTGCACATCTTCCTGTCCAAGCCTGTGGGCTAATGAAAATTACATGGGGCCTGCTGCACTGCTTAAGGCATACAGGTTCATTTTTGATTCAAGGGATGACGGAGCAAATGAAAGGCTGGATATTGTTAATGATAAAAACGGAATCTGGAGATGCCATACGATCTTCAATTGCATGGAAGCCTGCCCGAAGGAAATCAAAATTACGGAATATCTCTCAAGGTTGAAGGTGAAGGTAACAGAAAATTCAATCTGATAGCAAAAAAAACGAAAGCTTTTTTTAAAATTTAATTCTGTAAATACCGAAATTTTGAAATCGGGGAATTTTGACAATTTTCCTGAACTTAAATAAAATAAGTAAGTGAAAAAAGAAAATGAAACTCTGCTAAAAGCAGCATTGGAAGCAAAAAATAATTCTTATGCTCCGTATTCAAACTTTCATGTCGGGGCGGCATTAATCTGTGAAGACGGAAATATCTATTCAGGATGTAATGTTGAAAATTCGTCTTACGGCCTTACTATTTGTGCGGAAAGGAGTGCAATTTTTAAAATGGTTGCTTCCGGAGAAAGAAAAATCAGGAGTATCCTTATAGTTGGAGAAACAGAAGAATTTCTTCCTCCCTGTGGAGGGTGCAGACAGGTTATCTCGGAATTTGCAGATGAGGATACGGAAGTGATTCTTGTTAACGGAAAAAGGGAGTTCAAATCAATCTCGTTTGCGGAGATTATGCCATATCGTTTTTTCCTCAAAAATGAAAGTAAATAAAATTAGATCTTCCAATCCGGCGGTTCAATATGATTAAAATGAAATCAAACAATATGTATGAAATAATTTCAAAAAAAAGGGACAATTTAAAACTTGAAAAAGAGGAGTTGGAATTTGTAATTAAAGAGTACTTAAGAGGCAAAATTCCTGATTACCAGGTTTCGGCCCTGCTGATGGCAATCTATTTTAACGGGATGGATGCGGATGAACTTGAACAACTCACAAGATTGATGCTGAATTCAGGAGGAAGAATAGAACTAAAAGATATTAAGGGGAAAAAAATTGACAAGCATAGTACCGGCGGGGTAGGTGACAAGGTCAGTTTTGTTGTAGCTCCCCTTGTTGCTGCGTGCGGAGTGAAGGTTCCTATGCTTTCCGGCCGTGCACTCGGCCACACGGGGGGAACACTTGATAAACTGGAATCTATTCCCGGTATGAATGTATTTTTGTCTATTGAACAGTTTAAAGAGGTACTTGCTAAAACCGGGATGGCTATTTGCGGCCAGACCGAAAATATAGTTCCCGCAGATAAAAAATTCTATTCCCTGAGGGACAGTACTGCAACTGTTAACAGCATTCCACTGATCTCAAGCAGTATAATGAGCAAGAAACTGGCTCTGGGATCAGATGGTATTGTTTTGGATGTAAAAACAGGAAACGGGGCCTTCATGAAAAACATTGATGATTCGATTGAATTATGTCGAACTATGGTTGAAATTGGAGAAAACAACGGAAGAAGGACGGTCGGGCTGATTACAGAGATGGATCAGCCCCTTGGTAACTGTGTTGGGAATTCTCTTGAGATAATGGAATCCGTTGAATGCCTTAAAGGAAAAGGGCCTTCAGACTTAATGGATGTTACTTATGCGGTAGGAGCTGCAATGCTGGTAGCAGCAGGAAGATATGAAACGGTTAATGATTCCATTGATGCATTAAAGGATGCAGTCAAATCAGGTAATGGATTGAGGATTTTCAGGGATTTTATATTCGCCCAGAATGGAGACGGATCAGTTTGCGAAGATTATTCCCTTTTAAAACAAGCAGATATGATAACTCCCGTTAAATCACCTTCCACCGGATTTATTAATTCGATAAATGCATTTGAAGTAGGGATGGCAGCAATAGAGGCTGGTGCAGGAAGGAAAAAAAAAGATGATGATGTTGATCATTCAGCCGGTTTTATTTTCAAAAAAAAATCCGGAGACAGAGTTTCAAAAGGAGAAACAATTCTTGAAATTCATTCTGACTCAAAAAGAAAAATAGATCAGATTAAGAAAAGACTATATGCGGCAATGGCTATTTCAGAAACTCCTGAACCAGTCCCGGATAGAGTGACACGTTTTATAGATAAAACCGGTGTTAAAGAGTGGAAATATTTTTTCGGTTAGAAAGACCTTAGCTGCTACCATTTTGGATTTCATCGATAATTCCGACAATTATTGATCTTATTGGGGCAGAACTATCATCTGTAACCTGTCTTGCAGAATTTCCTTCATCTATTATGAGGACAATCTCTCCGGTTCCCGCTCCGACAGAATCTACCGCAATAATATAATCACCATCCGGGGTTTTGTCCGGATTTATTTTTTCAATCAGGAGAAGTTTTTTTCTGTCATAAAATTTATGATTGATTGTCGAGTAGACTGCACCTGTAACCCTTCCAATAATCACTCTGTTCTTTCTCCTGAGAAGCCGTCTACGATCCCGATAATTGTATGATCAACCGGGACAAACCATTTTTCCAATGCAAGTGCTGCTTCCCGTCCACCTTCATAATAGATCAATTCCCCGGAACCAGCCATACCTGTGGAGTCTGCCATAACCAGTACCGATCCGTGGGGTTTTACATCACTGGAGAGTGGCTGGACAATCAGCATTGGTATTCCCTCCAGATCATTCAGGGTTACTGAAGTTGTAACAGTACCAACAACTCTTCCCAGCAGCACTTTAGACTTCTCCGGAGCCGGGCTCTGCTTTTTCAGAAGATACGAATCTGGAAGCGCCCTCCAGTATTAATGTGAATGCGGGATCTATCCTTGAAATTATTTTTTGATTTCTGAAAAAAGCGATATCCGTTATCCCTGCTCTCGCTGCTGATAAAGCGGCCTGTACTTCGTTTAATTTTCCAGAGAACAGTACGACCCCCTTTCCTCCCACATCATCTGCGATCATCATTTCGGTGATCTCTACATCTGCATTTTTTATACCTGAATCAGCAGATTTTATTACTGCGGGAACGGATGTTGTTTCAAATATTGCAACACAATCACCGGATAAATTTCTTTTTTCCCTGTTTATGCTTTCAATTACTCTTTTATGTATATTAGGGATGAAAACGGAATCTCTGATCTCTTCCGAACCCTCATCTCTTAATTTATTATATGCAAATTCGACAGATGCAACACTTCCACCAAATAAAAGCAGATATTTTCCATCATGAATCGTCCCGGATCTTAGAATGGATACAGGAGATGATTTTAGGACCTGATCTGATAAATAAATTCCCGTTGCAATACTCTCAATTTCAATCACTGATATGGCGGGTAAATCTATCATCAGATAATCCTGAAATGGTCAACAAGTACACATCTTCGAAGACGTGTAAAACTTATGGGGCTGGTAAGTCCTTCGCCGGTAGGGCTTGCAATAGAAAATGAACAGAATCCTTCACCTCCGAATCCGAGTCCGGCGTAGGAGGGACCATTCTTTACAAATATACTCGAATTTATCTCTTTTGCCATCCTGCTTAATCTGTCTATATTTTTTGAGTGCATCACTGCAGTATGCCTGAATCCATGTTCGGCTTTTACGGCTAATTCAATTGCACTGTCACAATCTGAAACTCCAACAAGCGGGATCACCGGCATCAGCTGTTCAGTCCAGATGAGGGGGTGAGATTCATCGACCGGTGCTATAGCAAGCCTCGTGCTGTCAGATATTTCAATCCCGATCTTTTTTAAAATAACACTGATATTTTTACCAACAAATTCTTTATTTATTTTTCCGGGTTTTTTCGGACCTGAAGTCTCAAGAAAAATAATCTTTTCCAATTTTCTGATCTGGTCCGGTTCAAGGATAAATGCTCCCTGGTTTTTCAATTCCAGGATCAGTTTCTCTCTGACCTCATTTACAACAATTATCTCTTTTTCAAGAACACAGATAATGTTATTATCCAATGACGCCCCGTTTATGATTGAAGTTGCCGCATGCCGGATGTCTGCGGTTTCATCCACTATAACGGGAGGATTCCCGGGCCCGGCACAGATTGCTCTTTTACCGCTCTGCATTGCTGCCCTGACTACAGCTTCTCCTCCGGTTACGACCAGCAGGGAAATACCTTTGTGGGCCATAATTTCAGCAGCAGTTTTGATCGTAGGTTCATTTACTGCTGTTATAGTATTTTCAGGTCCTCCTGCACTTATCACTTCATCATTAATAAGTTTAATTGTCATTTCACTTGAAGTTTTTGCCGATGGATGTGCGTTGAATACGACTGTATTGCCTGCAGCAATCATTCCTATGGAATTACAGATTATTGTTGATGTCGGATTTGTGCTTGGAGTGATTGCTCCTATAACTCCATATGGAGCCCTTTCGACAAGAGTAAGACCGTGATCTCCTGTAACAGCATCCGCTTTTAATATCTCAATTCCGGGTGTTTTTTCTGCAACAAGGATATTTTTTTTGAACTTATCCTCCGGCCTTCCAAGCCCGGTCTCTTTGAAGGCTGCAACTGCCAGCCTCTCAGCATATTCAATCATTTTCTTCCTTATGCTGAGAATAATTTTTTCTCTTCTTTCAACCGAAAGTCCGGTCAGTTTCTCATGGGCTGTTTTTGCTGCAGACACCGCTTCATCAATGGTAGAGAATATCCCCTTGTTATCTTTCCGGGGATCGTTTTTTTCTCTTAATTTACCGCTTCCGGAGATTTGCAGTGCAACCTCTCTGGCAATCTCTTCAATCTGACTCTCGGTTAACGGAGTCATTTAAAACTCATTCCTATATCAATCATTTATTCCCTTTTTATAAAGAAGTTTGCCTCCTACCTCAAGGTTATCAACTATTGCCATAACTACTGCATCGCAAGGGCGTTTGTCAGTTCTTTGGGTCTGTCTGGCAGAACTGCCGCTGGCGTAGAGTACAATCTCTCCGGTACCGGCATCTACAGCATCCGCCGCTACGACATAAGTTCCTTTCTCTTTGCCATCAGGTTCTATCTGCTGCAATAACAGAAATTTTAAACCGTCCATACTCGGTTCCTTTTTTGTGGATACTACCGTACCGATAACTTTTGCTAAATTCATCTTTCAGGTGGGATTAACTTCTGCTCTTCTCTTTTTTCACTTCAGTATTTCTTCCCAATGGCATGACAAGATCAACATTCTGATGGGGACGGGCAATTATATGTACAGATACAACCTCTCCGACTCTGGTCGCTCCGGCTCGTCCTGCATCACATGCTGCTTTTACTGCGGCAACATCACCTCTGATTATCGCAGTTATATACCCCCCTCCTGTTTTCTCATAGGAAACCAGTTCAACTTTTGCCGCTTTTACCATTGCATCAGCTGCTTCGACCACTGCTGCAAAACTCCTTGTCTCTATCATTCCTAAAGCTTCTGCCATTTATTCCTCCTTTCTTCTTATAATTCGATATATAAACTCAATTATTATTTATGATCTGTTTTGCCGGATATATCTTCTACAGAGTTTACTGCAGCTCTCCATGCGACGTCAATGTCTCTTTCTGCTCCTCCGATGTATAGTCTTCCAAAACTGCCAAATGATCTGACCTCAAGTATGTTTATCTCAGCTGCTTTTTCAGCTTCGTTTGCTGCAAGAGCTGCATAGGCTGCCGGCTGAACCTCCATTACAAACATCGACTCCCCGGGAACTATCATGTTACCGTGTCTCATCCTATTGATGAGCTGAGTTTGATAATCATCAATTCTTCTGATGATCTGCCGGGAGAATATCTTAGGTTTCCATCTGTCTTCCTGTTTCAATTCCAGAGCTTCGAGGATTGCGCGTCCGGCCTGCCTGACATCTGCCTGGGATTCAGAATGGATTTCAAGCATCCCGTAGAGTCGTTCTACTATCTGCATCCCCGGTGTGACTTTTGTAGATTTGAGTGCAATGTCTGTTATTCTGTTAATTTCTATTCCCGGTGATATCTCAACATAGAGAGAAGCCATCCCCGCAATCGGCAGGAATCCCTTTGCAATTGTACCAAGAAAAGCTGCATACTGAGGCTGAATATTATCAAGAAAAACATAAGCTCTTAGATCAACCAATTTTTCCTCCGTTACTATTGTTCTTTTACTGTTACGTCTTTTGCTACCTTTACTATTTTTATTCCTGCACTTGCACCTATTCTTGATGCTCCAGCCTCTATCATTGCTTTTGCATCATCGAATGTTCTTATTCCTCCTGCGGCTTTGACTCCGAGTCCTGCTTCCTTTACAACGCTGTTCATCAGGGCAACATCTTTTGCCGTTGCACCGTGGGGGCCAAAGCCGGTAGAGGTTTTTACATAATCGGCTTTTGCTTTTTTAGCAAGTGTACAGGCTCTGATTTTTTCCTCATCAGTAAGAAATGCTGTCTCAATTATTACCTTGCTGAGAGCCCCTCCGTCTTCGCATGCTTCACATACCATCCTGATATCTCTGTATACGAGATCGTCATTTTTGCTCTTTAATGCACCTATATTTATTACCATATCTATCTCTTTTGCGCCGTCCCTTATAGCCCTTCTGGTCTCCATACTCTTAATTTCAGGCATATGGGCTCCGGAAGGGAATCCAACTACAGTGCAGACTTTAACATCGGAATCTCTCAATTGTTCGGCTGCAAGTTGTACATAGCTTGGACTTATGCATACTGATGCAAACCGGTACTCTCTGGCTTCACTGCATAATTTTATTATATCCTCATCGGTTGCATCGGGTTTAAGTATAGTGTGATCGATACACCTGGCAATATCTCCCGGGACGCATTCTCCGCCGCTTGCATTGTTATAGCCGATCCGGTCTACTCCGAATTCCAGAAATTTTCTTATTGTTTCCGGTTTTTTTTCTACGTGGACTCCACATTGACATATCATCTTTTTTTCATTGTCGACATCAGTTTTGTCTTCTGTTTGCCCGGAAGTACCGGAAAGCATTTCTCTGACACGTCCGGCTATTTTTTCAACATCTTTTTCCGTGATATCAGTCATTATATCCTCCTGGGCAGCAATAGTATGTCCTACATTAATATAGGTTTGAGAAGGAATTTTGTCAAGGTTATTGATCATATCAACTCTTTTTTTATGTCTCGGTACACTGCATTTGTGTGTAAGGAATGCATCGACAATTTTTTGAGCAACGAGCGGTCCTGTTACACCACCTCCCAGGGTAAGCATATTTGCGTCATTGTGTTCTCTTGCACTTGTTGCCATGAAGACGCTATAAGCAGGTGCCGCTCTGACATTTGTGAATCTGTTCCCGATCATCGCAGAGCCTATACCGACTCCGTCAATCATTATTCCGAAGCTGACAGATCCATTGGATACTTTTCCTGCCACTTTCTTTGCATAAACAGGATAGTCACTACTTTTTTCGTCAAAAGATCCGCAATCTTCTACAATAAAGCCCTGTTCATTCAAATGTGAGATAATAATTTTTTTTAGCAGGAATCCGCCATGATCAGCTCCTACAGCTAACTTTATTTTTTCCATAGCTTCCATTTTTTGATAATAATTGAAAAGACAAAATTGTTTCCCCGCTGAAGCATTTATTTAGTTTACTCACTTTTGGGATTAATTTCAACACATTGCGTATTTCTGAAAATACTATAGTTATTTATTACTGTTGCTACGAGATCAATACTCCGGCAAGAGTAGCTGTTAAGAGTGTAACCAGCCCTCCCCCAAGAACAGATTTCAGGCCCAGAGCTGCAATATCTTTTTTTCTGTGCGGGGCCATTGGTGCAAGTCCTCCAAGCTGGATAGCAATTGATGAAAAATTAGCAAAACCACAGAGTGCAAAGGTTGCCATCGTTATTCCCTTCGCTGTCATCGCTCCCTGCTTTATCAATTCAACCATATCTACATATGCGACAAATTCATTAAGTACGATTTTCTGACCGAAAAGCTGACCGAAATTAAATGCATCATGCACAGGTACTCCGATTCCTATTGCCAGGTATTTAAGAGGCAGCCCGAGCATTAACTGCATGGAAAGAGGCTGGCCGAATTTGGAGACCAGCCATTTATTTATATGTAATAGATTCCCGAAACTATTGAAGAGATAGTTGAACAAGTATATGAATGCAATGAATACTATAAGCATTGCTCCGACATTTAAAGCGAGTTTTAATCCGTCAGACGCTCCGTTTGCAGCTGCTTCGATTACATTTGAAGCATTTTTTTCTACCTTTAACCTTACTGTTCCCAACGTGACCGGGTTCCCGGTTTCCGGGTGAAGAATTTTAGCAATTACTATCGATGCCGGAGCGGCCATGACGCTTGCTGTTATTAGATGGATTGCAAATTGTATCTGAGATTGATCGAGAGGGATACCTTTTGCAGCAGACCAGGCCTGTCCGAGCATTTGAATATAACTGGCCATAACTCCGCCGGCTACAGTCGCCATACCCCCGATCATAATTGTTAAAAGTTCGGAATTTGTCATCGAGCCCAGATAGGGTTTTACAAGAATAGGAGCTTCTGTCTGGCCGACAAAAATGTTGGCTGTATTTGAGAGCGATTCGGCTCCGCTTGTTCCTAAAAGTTTTGACATCACAAATGCCATTCCTCTGACTATCATCTGCAGAATACCCAGATAGTACAGAACTGCAGTTAATGCTGCAAAAAATATAATAGTCGGTAAAACCTGGAAAGCAAAGAAGAAACCGAGTGTACCTTTTGATCCCGGATTAACAGCAAGAGGACCAAAAACAAATTTTGATCCCTCTGCGATAAAACCAAGGATCGATACAATTGCTCCGCCTATCCAGTTAATTATATCCTTCGGCCAGCCGAGAAGAAAAAACCATGACCGGAGTTTTTCTCCGTGAATGATGAAAATGGCAAAAGTTAGCTGGCCTGCAAGACCTATGCCGACAAGCTTCCAGCTAATTTTTCTTTTGTTATTTGAAAACAGAAAGGCAAGACCGATAATCAGGATAACGCCAATAATTCCCCTTAATAATGTTACTAAATCCATGTGCTTCTCCGTTGAATGTCAGCTTCTAAGATCAAATTTTTTTTCTATCGCTGAGTAATAATTAAGAATCTGTCTGACATACCTACGTTTTCTCAGGTACGAACCCCTGAAAAAACTTCTTTTAAAACCGTATATAACTATATCTCTTAGCTCTTTAGGACTTATATCAAATGAATCAACTGCTTTTAGAATTTCTCCGGTTACGGTTGTTGATGAAACCGTTCGGTTATCAGTGCAAAACGAAACAGAAAGACGGGCATCCTGCATTTTTTTAAATGAATGTTCCCTGAGATCCGTAATTGCCGGGTTTGTTTGTAAATTTGATGTGAGACAGACCTCGAGGGTAATTCTCCGGTCGGCAATATACTGCGCCAGATCGTTCACATATTTTTCTTTGTCTGAAATATCGGGGTTTGTGATCATGGCTGAATTAAAAAGATGTACAGCATGTCCGATCCTGTCGGCATGTAGATCTGTTATTGCCTGGAAAATGCTTTCCGGACCGAATGCCTCCCCTGCATGTACTGTCTTTTTAAGAAAATTCCTGTGTGCGAGATTATAAGCAAATTTATGGTCAACTGCCGGGTATCCTTCTTCCATCCCGGCAAGATCAAAACCGACAATCGGAATATCAAATTTATTTCTTGCTTCGACCGATGCTCTGACCAGTTCTGTAGATGCCAATGAAAAAACCCATTTCCTGTCTGAATATTTATGGACATCAAGGAAACTGTCAAAATAATCTGAGAAGCCGTAATCAAACATTCTCATTGCACATGCGATAATTCCGTACTCAAACGGAGGTTCACTTCCGGAAATCACTTTTTCTCTTTTATTGAATTTATCTGCCGCCCTTCTTAATCCGGCATTTACTGATTGTAAAATTTCCAGCACCTGGAAATCTTTTCTCTGGTGGAGTTGAGGAGCAAATCTAACTTCAATATATTTTACACCTTCGTTTATATTATCTTCTGCAAGTTCAAATGCTATCCGCTCCAGGGATTCCGGATCCTGCATCACCGCAACCGTATATCCGAATCCCTTCAGATAATCTCCGAGTGAATCATACTTTTCCTTAAAAACAGTTTCTTTCAACCCCTTCTCGGTATAAGCCGGAAGGTCAACATTTTTCTCCTTAGCAAGTTCTATTAAAGTTGAAATTCTTAATGAACCATCAAGGTGTAGATGAAGGTCTGTCTTCGGAATACACTTAATAAACTCCTCTGTTATATTCACTTTATTTCTCCGATAATTTTTGCAATTGAAGGTTTGAATTCACGGATTTCCTCTCCTGTCAGGCCGTCAAGTTCATGGGGAAAAATGAGCCATTTATCTGTTTCATACATAAAATAGTCCGGTGGAGAATCTGCCTTTCTGTTATCAGGCTTATAATAGACTGTTGCCACTCTGGTATCATGCGGAGCATTCCTTCTTGCTTTCAACTTTAATTTCTTAATTATAGCTTCAATACTCAGCCCGGTATCAAATACATCGTCAACGATAAGTAGTGAATTCTCATGATTTATATTTTCAATTATATAATCGAAACCATGAACTCTGATCCTCTTTTTTCTTTTTTCTATCCCCTCATATGAGGATGTCCTTATTGAAATATGATCGGTCTTTATCCCGAAATAATCCAGAAGTTCCTGAACAACTATCCCAACCGGTG
Source organism: uncultured Clostridia bacterium (assembly GCA_964573895.1). Lineage (GTDB taxonomy): Bacteria > Acidobacteriota > Aminicenantia > UBA2199 > UBA2199 > CAZNLS01. The sequence continues at coordinate 2,598 of CAZNLS010000022.1, read as the reverse complement.
TCCCGCCCCTCCATATTCCAACGATAAAATCAGGTTTAAATCCGCTATTATAGACTTTTAATCCGAGTTTGAAAGAATCTTCAAGCAGCTGCTGAGAACTCACAAACAGTTTTTCAACCATTTTCTTTTGTACCTCTCTTCTGTTTCAAATTTTTATATCTGTTAAGATGGCTTTTTATAAGTGTTACAACCAGGTTTGTTGAGACCGGATTTTTTCCTTCCGGGATTATAATATCCGCATATCTTCTGCTGGGCTGTACAAAAGCAATATGCATAGGTTTGACTGATTCGAGGTATTGATTGATTACAGAATCCATAGTTCTTTTTCTCTCTTTGATATCCCTTTTTAGCCTCCTGATAAACCTGATATCGCTATCTGTATTTACAAAAATACGAACATCCATCAATTCTCTAAGCTCTTTTTCAACAAAAATCAGGATTCCGTCAACTATTATTACCTCTGCGGGTTTTTTCATAATGCCTTTAGATTTCCTTGTATGCGTTGTGAAATCATAAACCGGAGTTTCTGTCTCTTTCCAGTTAAGCAGATCTTTTATATTTTTCACCATAAGATCTGACTCAAGTGCATCGGGATGATCATAGTTTATTCTCTCGCGTTCAAGAAGCGGAAGATGATTATTGTTCCTGTAATAGGAATCATGTTGAAGAATTACAGCATCGAGAGGTCCCAGACTGTCAATAAAAGATTTGATTATAGTGGTCTTTCCGGAGCCGCTTCCTCCAGCTACTCCGATCACAAGGGGTTTTATTTTTTTCATTTTATTTATTAAATTTACATCTATCTATCATAATTTTCAAGGCACTATTTATCCAAAATAAACTGTTATATTAATTTCAGGTTTTTCTTGTAACATTTTCTGCATACAGATGTATATTTATCATTTCCTCCGATCTCAATCTGTTTTCCCTTATTGACCGGTTTGCCGTTTTTGAATTTTATCAGCATTGTAGCTTTTTTCGTACAGTACCAGCATACAGCTTTAACTTCCTCAATTTTATCTGCCAGCAGCAACAGCGCCTCACTGCCGGGGAAAAATTGGTTTCTGTAATCATTCTTTAGTCCGTAGACTATTATCGGGATATTCAATTCATCAACAATGTTTGTGAGAGTTATAACCTGTTCCCTTGAAAGGAACTGACCTTCATCAACCAGAATGCAATGAGGGTTTTTCTCTCTTGCAAGATTGAACATATCAGTGTCATTAAAAATTATAACTGCTTCCCTCTGAAAGCCCATTCTGGAAGTTATTTTGCCTTCGCCATATCTATTGTCTATACTCGGTGTGAAGAGAAGGACCTTTTTGTTCTGCTCTTCATAATTATGGGCGATTTTAAGGACTTCCGTGGACTTTCCTGCGTTCATTGTTGAATACCTGAAATAGAGCTGTGCCATATGTTCACCTCAATTTATAAAATATATCCGTTTCTTATCGATATTTGATGAAATTGTCCCTCTTTTTTTTATATAATTTCTTAGTACGGGAAAAAGTTTTTTGTCGGAAATTTTCTTGTCTGATAATTCACCGGAAAACTTATAGTACCTGTTAAAATCGTAGTCAACAAATGAGATATTAAAATAATCAGTGATTGACAGATTATTTCCTTCTGCAGTTTTTATCTTCAGATTAACTATCTTACCATCTTCATCTCTTTCAAGTATACAATTAATACCGGAAACATGCACATCCAGGTTGTTGCGGCTTTTAAACCTTTGAAGTAGGAAATTGTATAGAGTTTTTCCCGACATTCTTACTGTTGTAATTCTGTTGTCTTTTATATGGCTGTAGAGTCCGGGCAGGTGCTCAGTAAAAATATTTTTTCCCGCTTCAATTATAATTCCGGTTTTCAAAAGTCTCGTTGGAAAGATTGCGATATCGGAACCGGAAAAGTTTCTTATCGAATCTGCAATCAGGTTCCCTGTGTTGGAATTCACATCGAATTTTCTCTCATTTGTAAAAATATCAGATCCTGCTTTACCGATAGTATCAAGTTTCCCCGAAAAAATTGTCAGTGCTTTTGTCCGGACTATTTTTGAGTAGTCCGGATATTTTTTTAACTTTCTCATATAATCCAGCACTATATCAACGGTCTTCATGTTAGTTGAAATTCCGGGATCTTTATGTTTAAACTTGTATGATGTAAAAATATAGTTGTTGAGTCCGATGCTGAACTTTTTATTATTGGGAAACTCTTTTCCCTGTGAGTCGAAAAGTTCAACATCAATGATTCTGTTCTGCAGATCTTTTATCAGCCTGTAGGAAATCCCAGAAGGAAGCAAATCAAGTTCATTGTGTGCAAGATAGTCATTTTTTATAAGATCCTTAATCTCATCTGTATCCATCTTAATTTTCACAATATAATTTCCGAATGGATGCATCGAATATATATCTTTAATTGTTACATTTCCTGAAAGTTCGTCAATCCTGATCCCTCCGCTGTTGTAAAATACAATATCTAAATTTAGTTTTGATCTTATTGCATCGCAAACCATAAGGCCGAGATTTTTCCTTCCCCTGACAGGAATTTTAAAATAAGTCAAAACTCTCATTTCAAAACAGACTTTTTAAATACGCCTCA
>CAZNLS010000021.1:15800-30017 GCA_964573895.1 uncultured Clostridia bacterium | reverse complement strand
CCAGCCCCAGTCTTCATAATAATCCCAACTCACCATCGCCTTAAGTTCGTTGAGTTCTTCGGTTTTTTCTCTCAAAGTTACCTTAATAACATCTCCTATTGAGAGTATTCCTATATAATGGCCGTCTTTTTCGATAAGAAGATGGCGTAATCTTTTCCCAAGAAATTTATCCATCAGGTTATAAACAGTATCGGTAACAGGAGCTGAGATCAGATTTTTTGTCATATAATCCCTGATCAATGCTTTTTCCGGATCAAATCCTTCAATTTTCATGTTCCTCATTAGATCTCTTTCTGTCCATATCCCTGACACTTTATTGCCGCTTTTAACAAGGATAGCTCCAATTTTATTCTCTATCATAACTCCGATTGCTTCAGCTATTGTTACATCATCGGAGACAAAGATCATATTATTTCCCTTTTCGTGTAATATCTCTTCACAATTTTTCATTTGTTCCTCCCGTATTGTCAGATAGATACAGTTTATTAAACCCTGTCAAAAAGTCAATAGTTAAAATAATTTTGAAGAATTTTTCAAATTGACGTTCAATCTGATATCTCTTAAAATTAATCTAAAATTTATTAAGGAGTTGCTTTTAATGAAAAAAATATCGGAACCGTCAATTATTAAGGCTGCGGGAAATAAAACAAAAATAATTAAAGAATTCTTTGGAAATGTAAATTCAGAAGACAGCAAGGTAAGTATTGCAATGATGAAAAGTCCTCCAGGCTGGGCCGAACCCGGTCAGAAACCCGAATTTGATGAATATTCACTTGTTCTAAAAGGGAGGTTAAAGATAGAGACAGATAATGGGATCGAATATATTAAAAGTGGTGAAGGGGTGTTAATATCCTCCGGAGAATGGGTGAGATATTCTACTCCGGATTCGGAGACCGAGTATATTTCCATTTGTTTACCGGCTTTTTCACCTAAAACAGTTCATAGAGACACCTTATAATATTAATTAAAGTTTAACACTTGTAGTTGAATCGGAGCTCCGAATCTATTAAAATCATATAAAAATGATATAGGAGATCTTTTTGAGTTATTTATCATTTGCAGTTATACTTTTTATTATAAATTTGCCATTTGGGTACTGGAGATCAAATACTCAAAAGTTTTCCGCACATTGGCTCTTTTCAATACATATCCCTGTTTTGTTAATAATCGGGATCAGGATATTTTCGGGTCTTGGATTTTCGCTGACCTCATTTTTAATTTCAGTATCTTTCTTTTTCTTAGGACAATTTAGCGGCGGGAAATTAAGAGTACTGCTTACTAAAAAAATTAAATATAAATCAACATCATGTCTTATCATGGATACATTCAGGATTCTCTTCCATGTTGGAAATTAAATCTGTAACCCTGCTCTTACTTTTATAAGGAGTGAGCTGAATAGCTTAGAAGAAAATTTTTCATATTTTGGAGTGCTTTTGCGCGATGAGATGTTTTGTTTTTTTCTGCAAGGCTAAGTTCAGCGAAGGTTTTTTGTAACGGAGGATAAAAAAAAACCGGATCATAGCCGAATCCGTCGTGACCTCTCTTTGCTTTAAGGATAAAGCCATTGACCTCGCCTTTAAAACTCTTTATTACTTTTCCGTTTTCAGATAAAGTTATTACAGTGATAAACTTTGCCTTCCTATCCGGTAATCCATCCATTTCTTTCAATAATTTTTCAATATTTTTTTCATCATTACATTGGGGACCGGCAAACCTGGCAGAATTAACTCCGGGTTTCCCATCGAGAGCCTCAACTACTAAGCCCGAATCATCAGCCATTGTGAGATATCCTCTGTAAACGTCACTGTAATAAACTGATTTAATTCTGCTGTTTTCAAGGAAATTTTTTCCATTTTCATCCGGAGGATTGATAAATCTGAAATCCTGGAGAGAACAGATATTTTTTGTTGAGATTACCGGTCTAATGAATTTTTCTATCTCTCTCTTCTTATTAACATTTGAAGTTGCTATCAAAAATTTTATCATTCAGGCAGTATTACTGGAAAAATCTGTCACTCCGTCCATTTCCATTATTTTTTCCATGAAATTTTTCTTTTTTGACTCGGAAGCAGTTATTGCAATCTCAATAAAATATCCCGATTTGATCTTTTTTACAGACCATTCAAACTGGTTTATTCCGCACTCCATGATGACTTTTTTTACATCTGTTGCTATGCTCAGCCTGTTTTTCGTTATCACCGTATATGAATGGATGTTGACAGAATTCCTGATGCGCGTCGAAATGTTTTTGAAAATATATAAAATTAGGATTATAAGAAGTGTTATAGTTAATGAGAAAAGGTAATTTCCTGTGCCAACTGCTATTCCAATTCCCGCGACTGTCCAGATGGTTGCAGCAGTAGTCAGTCCATGAACTGAGATTTTGGATTGTATTATTGAACCTGCCCCTAAAAATCCTATTCCGGTGACTATCTGTGAGATTATCCTTGAAGGATCCGATGTGCTGTAACCGGCACTTATTTTTAATGAAATAATTGTAAAAAGTGTACTTCCGACAGCAATAAGGATATTTGTCCTCAGACCTGCTTCCTTGCCGGATAGTTCCCGCTCGATCCCAATCAGCCCGCCGAGGACTGCGGAGAGTGCTATCTTTAGTAAAAGTTCTATTTCCATCTATTTTAGTAAATATGCCAGAATGAATAATGCCCCGAGAAATATAGTGTATAGAGCGAAGTAGGGATTTTTCAGGAGTTTTTCCGGCTCTTCAGCTCCTTCTATATCCTGCAGTGATTTTTTAATAAACATTGCCAGATATATGATTATGAATGGTATTGAGTAGAGGAGAGTTATCATTCCGGTCGAAAATGAAAAAACGATAAAGGTTGCAGTAAAAATTACGGCATTTGCCATCATAAAAATAATGAGGCTTTTTTGTGTGTACTTTGCGAGGGATCTTCTATAGAGTCTCGATTCGTCTCCTGTAAGAAACTTCTTTTCGGCAACTCTTTTTCCTATCATGAGAAAATTCCCGAAAGCCCACCATGACACGAGCAGCCACCAGGGAAATGAGTTATTGCTCACCGTGAGCCATCCAATCATAAACCTTATCGGATTATTGGCTGATTCGAGTGTCGAGTCCAGAAAAGGTATATCTTTAATTCGGATTGGAGGAACATTGTACAGAATTCCTGCAAGGAGAAGAGCACCTAAACTTAAAAGAAGATTGAAATTTTTTAAAAGAAAGATAGAAATTATTGTGGCAATTAAAATCAGGATAACCCATATCATAAGCAGGTATTTTTTATTTATTACTCCTCTCACAAGCGGGCGTTCCTTTTTTTGAGGATGAAATGCATCAAAAGGTGCATCTGCAATCTCATTTATTATGTAATTGGCTGTTGAGATTATTAAGGTTAGAAAAAAAGCAATAACCGGCCGGATTGCCAGTTGGGAAAAAGAGAGATCTTTGATATCTTCAGGTCTTAAAACTACAGCTGCTATAAAACCGGGAAGAATAGCAAGACTTCTCGGCCATCTCTCAAGTCTGAGTGATTCAAAATAGAATTTAGATTTTTCGTGCATAAATCTCCATTGAGTCAAAAAGCTGGACCTTTAAGTTTATCTTTTTTAAATATTTTTTTAAACTTTTTTTCTCTTTTACTGATGGAAATATCCGGGTCACAAGGTAAAACAGGGAAAAATTCCATGCATATCTTTTTATTTTTATTATTTCGAAGCCATTCTTACTTAACAGATATTTTAATGATCTTTTGTTGAAGAAATGTATATGGGCGATCCTATAGTGCCACCATCTTTTCCCTAAAATATGTGAAACCATGCTACTGATGTCAGGTGTAACCAGTGTCAGGATTCCGTTTTTTTTCAGAAATTTCGATATATTTGCAATAAACTGTTCAGGTGAATGAACATGTTCTATAATGTCCAGAAGAGTTATTACAGAATATAGGTGACCCGGATTGAAATTTTCAACTGTTCCCCTGAAAATATTGACTCCGAATTTCTCTTTTGCTTCCCTGACCAGATAAGCTGACGGCTCAATACCTTCAGCTCTGTATCCGTTTTCAAGGGCGAGTTTCACAAATATTCCGCTTGCGGATCCGATGTCAAGAAGTGAGTCATCCGGTTTGTCCATTTTTTTCAACCGGTTGAGAATAGTCATAAAATTTTTAGCTCTGCCGTCACTCTCCTCACTGTACTCCGTGTCTTCCAGTGCGGAATAGAATTCAACAAGACTGCCTTCATCAATCTGCGGGTTGGAAAAAACGAATGAACATTTATTGCATTGTGAAAAATCCCAGAGTGAACCGTATGAACTGTCGGTGATTCTAAAATCCGAGCTTGAAAGATTTCTATATTCAAAAGTTCCCTTTCTGAATTCAAATATATCCGGAGAACTGCAAATCGGGCATTTATCAAGCTTAACCAATTTCATCGGGGATTTATATCACAACTCGGGAAATAATTGAAGTATTATATGAACAGAGATTCATTTTTTCCCCGTGGTTTTCTCCTCTCCACGTTCAGGAGTATAGAATATTTTATCTTCAATAACAACAGATCGCACTCTCTTTTCTTTCTCCAGAATATCAATATACTTTCGAATTTCAGACTCGCTTTTTTGAGTCAGGACTTCCAGATCATTAATAGTTAGAGGTCTCCTCTCGATAGTATCTATTATATCGGTTTCTAATCCTGATGAAAAAAATGGTATTTCTGATCTTGATTCAGTTCTTTTTATTATTTCAACGCTCATATTACTCCATCTGTTTTTAATCTGTTCAAGTTTTTTCATTTTAACCTGCCCGGTTCCAGAGAATGCCGGAGGTCTGTCCAGAGAATTCAATTGGATTTTTTGGGGATTGATCTCTTCTAAAACACTCTGCATCCTTTCAAGCTCTTTTTCCCCATCATTTAAGCCTGATGCAAAGAATATCTCTACCCAAAGTTTCCCCTGAAAGGTCTTGGAAAATCTTTTCAGTCCTTCAATTATTTTATCAATTTTTAGGCCGGGAACGGGTTTGTTTATTTTTTCGAATATATCCTGGGTTACAGAATCTAAAGAAGGAAGAACCACATCAGATTCCAGCAGAGCATTACTGACATTATTATCCCAAATGAGTGTGCTGTTCGTGATTACAGCAATCGGGATGTTTGTGATTTCTTTTACTCTCTTAAGGATGTTTCCCAAGTCGGAATTTAGTGTCGGTTCTCCCGATCCGGAGAAAGTTATATAGTCAATATGTTTTATTTTATCCAGTGTTTTTTGGAGTTCAGGAATCAATTCCTCCGGAGGAAAAAAACTCTTTCTCGAGATCGTTTGAATTGTTGTCTTTCCGCATTCACAGTAGAGGCAGTTTAAGGTACAGGTTTTAAACGGAATAACATCGATTCCAAGCGAAATTCCCAGACGTCTTGATGGTACCGGACCGAAAATATATCTACTCATTTGAAATTTTTTCAAACCATGGAATTATCTTCTTTAAACCGGTTTTCAGATCTGTTACGGGATCAAACCCGAGGAGCTTTTCTGCTTTTGAAATATCAGGGCACCTTATTGGCGGGTCATCCACCGGAAGTTTACTGAAAACAATTTTAGATTGTGATCCCGTTAATTCAATGATCCTGTCCGCAAGCTCTTTTATTGATATTTCCGAATTATTGCCAAGATTGATTACAGATCCTTCGAGTCCTTCGGTAGTAGACAATTTATAGATACCATTTACAAGGTCATCTATGAAACAGAAACTCCTCGTATGGGATCCGTCGCCGAAAATTGTGATATTCTTTCCATGAAGAGCCTGATGGATGAATGTCGGGACGACTCTTCCGTCGAGCAATCTCATCTTTGTTCCATATGTGTTGAATATTCTGGCAATTCTTATATCAATGGAATGTTCACGGAAATATGCCATGCACATGGCTTCTGAAAATCGTTTTGCTTCATCATAAACTGAACGCGGGCCTACGGGATTTACATTGCCCCAGTATTCTTCTTTTTGGGGATGAACGGAGGGTGAGCCGTAAACTTCGGATGTAGACGCAAACACATACCTCGATTTCTTGTTTTTTGCAAGTCCTAAAGTATTTAAAGTCCCCAGCGAATCCACCTTCATTGTATGGATTGGATGCTGTGCATAATCAAACGGGGAAGCGGGACATGCAAAGTGGAGGATCAGGTCAATATTTTCTTCGAAGAAAAGATAATCGGTAACATCATATTTAATAAATTTAAAATTTTCCCTTCCGATCAAATGAGAAATATTGTCTGAAGAGCCGGTTAAGAGGTTATCGAGAACAATAACGTTCCATCCGCCGGTGAGAAACATATCTGATAAATGTGATCCTATAAATCCCGCACCGCCTGTTATTAATACTGTTTTTTTCATCTTGCCTGTTTTCTCTCTATTTCAAAGTATATTTCAAGCACTTTTTCAAGTCAATCTCACCGGAAAATTTAAAATTCCCTGTTCACTATAGTTTATTGAAACTATTTTTTGATGACACACGTCTAAATATTCACAAGCTCCCATATAGAGGAGCTGTTTTAACCGGGAGTGTTTAAATTGAACTTTTGGGAAAATTATGATATAAAACCAGTTAATTGTGAGGCGTCTATGAAAACAATTTCAATAATTCTTGTATTGATTTATATATTTACATCATCTCTGCTTCCTTCGGATATAAAAAAAATTGAGGTGGTTGGGAACAAAAAAGTTTCTAAGGATACGGTGATCTTTTATATGAAGTCAAGGGTTAACGGTGAGTACTCTCCCGAAATCCTCAGAGGCGATTTTAAAACACTCTGGGAGACCGGATTTTTTAAAAATATAAAGATTGATGTAAATGATATCGAAGGGGGAAAAGAGGTAAAGGTAATCGTTGATGAAAACCCGGTCATAACTTCGGTAAAATATGAGTTGAGCAAAAAAATTAAAAAGAGTGATATTGAAGAAAAACTTCAGGATAATAATATAGTGTTGACTACTTTTTCATATTACAGCCCGTCGAAATTAAAAAAGATTGAAAAGATAATCAGGGATTTTCTTGAAGAAAAAAGCTATAATGACGGATCTGTAACAATAAATGAAAAACCCTCTAAGGGTGGAGTGGATCTTTTAATAAAAGTTGTTTCCGGAACTAAAACAAAGATAGGGATAATTGATTTCCCAGGACTTGACACAAAATCGATCTCTCCCTATTTTCTCAGATGGGGAATGAAAAATAATAAGCAACATGGAATCTTGTCTGCAATTATGGGGAAGGATGTTTACAACAGGGAGAAGATGACCGAAGATCTTGAAAAAATCAGGCTTCGTCTTAAGCAGAAAGGATATCTGGAGGCAAAAGTAGGAAAACCGGTTTTTTCAAGAGTGAATAAAATGACTCTCCTGGGAAAACTTCAGAGAATGATCAGAATATCAATTCCGGTGGAATTGGGGCCGCGTTACAAAGTAGGGGATGTAACATTTGAGGGAAATAAGATAGTAAGAACAGACTATTTAAGAAAATATATCACTTTGAATAAAGGAAAATTCTATAATTTTAAAAAACGAAATAAAATAATAGAAAATATTCAGAAATTTTACGGATCTATCGGGCATTTTTATGCTCAGGTAGCACCGGAGGAGAATCTGGATCCTGTTAAAAAGACAGCTGACCTTATCATAAGGGTCAATGAAAATGAACTTGCTTATGTTGGAAGGCTTGAATTCACCGGAAATACTTTTACAAAAGATAAAGTTATAAGAAGAGAGTGGCTGCTGAGAGAAGGGCGAAGATTCAATACTAGTGCACTCGAATCTTCAATCAGAAGAATGAAACAGCTTGGATTGGTCACGATTGAAAAAATGCCTGAGATCAAACCTGATCCGGATGATCCTCAGAAAATAAATATGAAAGTTGATGTCAAGGAACTGAATCGTCAAATGATCAATTTTAATGTCGGATACAGTGGATATGACGGGTGGTTTATCGGCCTGGGATATTCAACTCAAAATTTCCTTGGATTGGGTGAGTCATTTGCATTAAATGTCCAAACCGGAACCCGAACAAAAAATTATCGTCTCGCATTCACAGAACCCTATCTGTTTCATAAACCTGCCAGTCTGGGATTTGACCTGTTCAAACAGTCATTTAAATATCCTAATTTTTATTCCCAGGATAGTACCGGATTCAATCTGATGACATCATACAGATTCTGGAGATTCTGGGGGGCATCACTTGTTTACAGTTTCCAGGATATTTCTGTCAGTGATGTAAATGAAAACATTGAATGGAATAATACATATTCATATTACTACTATTCGGAAGGTAAAAGAACAATATCATCACTTTCGCCTACAATCTATTATTCAACGGTTGACTCTCCTATCTTCCCCTCATCAGGAACAAAATATTTATTTAATTACCGATATTCAGGAGGAGTTCTGGGCGGAGATATCAATATGCATAAAATGAAGTTTGAATATGTGAAATTTCTGCCTTTCATGAAAAAATATACCATAGGTATGCACCTGGTCTATCAACAGCTTATTGGATTCGGAGAAAATGATGTCCCGTTTTATGAAAAATATTACCTCGGTGGCGAAAGATCAATAAGGGGATTCGATATCATGAGGCTCGGGCCGAGAGATGAAAACGGATTTGTAACAGGCGGAGTAAAAGCTTTTTATGCAAATCTTGAATACCAGATCCCTTTGACCCAACAATTCTCATTTAACCTGTTCTATGATATAGGAAATGCCTACGATAAGGGAGTGAATGTAAATTTCAGAGATGTCTATATTTCAACCGGAATGGAAATCAAGATTTTCATCCCGATGCTCAATGTTCCATTCAGGCTTATATTTGCATATAATCCGAGGCTGTTACAGGAAGAAGATTCCCATTTCTCATTTAGATTTGCAGTAGGACCTTCTTTCTATTAAAATTAAAGGATGAAAAAAATAAAAAAGAAAAATAATTGAGGAGAAAAATATGAAAAGATCAACAATTTTAATTCTAACTCTGGCTGTAATGACAATGTTTGTATATTCAGAGGTAAAAATCGGTGTTATTAATGCACAGAAAGTTATAATGGGAACTGCCAGGGGTAAAGCGATTCAGAAAAAATTGAAAGCCATCGGGGCATCAAAACAGCAGAAGGTTCAGCAGATGCAGAATGAGATAAAAAAACTTGAGAAAGAACTTCAGTCACCTGCCCTCAACAGTGATGCACGGGACAGGAAAGCTGATCAGCTTCAGAGCAGGAAAACAAAATTTAAAAGATATGTTGAAGATACCCAGAAAGAGTTGAGAAGAAGATATCAGAAAGAGATCCAGACTCTTCAGAAAGAGGTCATGCCTATCATTGACAGGATAGGAAAATCTAAAGGATTTACTATAATTTTTGATCTAAGTATTGCAGGAATCTCATATTTTGATAAAACAATTGACATCACTGATCTTGTTATAAAAGAGATCGATAAAAAACCTGTAAAATAATTAGAATGGAAGAGTTATTCGGAATAGAGCAGATTTGTGAAATATTACCTCACCGTTATCCTTTTCTTTTAATTGACAGGGTAACAGAGATAATCGATTCTGAATCGATAAAAGGATATAAAAACATATCAATCAATGAACCTGTTTTCCAGGGGCATTTTCCTCAGGAACCTGTTTTTCCAGGAGTTCTCATTCTGGAATCTATGGCTCAGTTGGGAGCAGTTCTCATTTTGAAACGATTTCCTCCTGAACAGAGAATGGCCTATTTTACAGGAATAGATAAGGTGAAATTCAGAAGAAAGGTTATTCCGGGAGACAGAATGGAACTGGAAGTGAAAGTAATCAGGGACAGAGTCTCTGTAGTACAGATGGAAGGTTCAGCCAAAGTTGATGGTGAAATTGCAGCCACGGCAATAATGATGGCAGCTCTCAAAAAGTAGCAATGGGGATTCATAACTCAGCCGTCATTCATGAATCGGCGGTCATCGGAAATAATGTTTCTATTGGTCCGTTCACAATTATCGGAGAGAATGTTTCAATAGGTGATAATTGTGAAATTTCTCACCATTCGGTTATAGATAAGAATACCAGTATTGGAAGCGGTTCAAAGATATTTCCGTTTTGCTCTATCGGGACTGATCCACAGGATATCACTTTCAGGGGAGAAGAAACTTTTCTTGAGATCGGCAAAAACAATACCATCAGGGAGTTTATTACAATAAACAGGGGGACGAAAAAAGGGGGAGGCAAAACAAAAATAGGTGATAATAACTATTTTCTTGCTTATACCCATATTGCTCATGATTGTCTTATTGGAGATAATACTCTTTTTATAAATGGAGCAACACTTGCAGGGCATGTTGAAGTTGAGGATTATGCCGTTATAGGAGCTTTTTCATCCATTCACCAGTTTGTCAGAATTGGTAGAAACTCATATATCGGGGCTTTTACAATTGTTGAACAGGATATCCTGCCATACCTGAAAATTTCTCAGGCAAGAGAAAATTTTAATTTTTATGGTCCCAATACTATTGGAATGTTGAGATCCGGTATAAACAGGGAATTCATTCATAAGGTTAAAGATATATTCAATATAATTTACCGTGAAGACATGAATACTTCCCAGGCAGTTGAAAAGCTGGAGCTTTTATATACTGATTCCGATGAGGCCGGGATCATTTTGGAATTTCTTTCTAAGACAAAGAGAGGAATCCTAAAAAACTTTAAATTTGATAAATAGGCGCATTAAGTGAAAATCGGAATTGTTGGTACCGGATCAATGGGGAAAAATCATATGAGGGTTATCGATTCTCTTGAGGGATTGAAACTTACTGCTGCTATGGATATAAACAGGAATAATCTTGATGAAGCATCTTCCGGTTACGAAATCATAAAATTTGATGACTTTAGGGAAATGATCCCCGATATTGACGGAGTTGCTATCGCCACACCTACTATTTCTCATTTTGAAATAGCAAAATTTTTTATAAACAACGGAAAACATGTAATGGTCGAGAAGCCGTTAACCGAAACTGTCGCCCAGGCAGAAGAACTCATAAGACTGGCTGAAGATAAAAATGTCATGATAGCTGTCGGGCATTTGGAAAGATTTAATCCGGCTGTTGAATATATTGAAAATCACGTTTCACACCCTCTGTTTATTGAAGTACAGAGGTTGGGCTCATTTTCACCAAGATCCCTTGATATTGATGTAATAATGGATCTTATGATCCATGATCTTGATATAATTTTACACTGGGATAAATCGGGTATAGAAAAAATCAATGTCTCTGGGATTCCGGTTATCTCCGGAAAAGTTGATATCGCTAATGCCAGGCTTCAGTTCAAATCCGGTCTGGTTGCAAATGTAACGGCAAGCCGGGTTTCACAAAAAAAAACAAGGAAATTAAGAGTTTTTCAAAAGAACGGCTATTTTTCTGTTGATTATAAGAAAAGATCAGTAAAAATATATAAACTTGATAATGGTGTGATAAAAGAAATTTTACCTGAATTTAACGATAGAGAACCTTTGATGAATCTCTGGGAAAATTTTATGAAATCAGTCGGCTCCGGTAATGATTATAATGTTTCCGGTGAAGATGGAATGAGTGCATTAAAACTGGCACTGGAAATTTCATCAAGAATAAAAAATATTGAAGTTTGAAAACTATATTGATCGAATTTTGAAGAGGGGAGTTTTCCCGGGAGTTTCAATTCTTATGGGATCCGAAGGGAAGATTGTTTTTGAAAAAAAGGCAGGTGATCTGTCGGTTTTTCCCACTAAAGAACCTATGACGGATTCCCCGATTTATGATCTTGCTTCCCTGACTAAACCGCTTGTTACGTCATTTTTGACATTAAAACTTTTAGATGATGGAGAAATAAGCCTGGATAAAAAAATCAGTGACTTTTTCCCGGGATTCTTTAGTGATGTAAGGATCATTCATCTGCTTACTCATACTTCGGGGCTTCCCGCCTGGTATCCGTTATATCTTTACGGGGATGATTATCTGAAAAGGCTGAAAATTCTTGCCGAATATATAAGACCCGGGCGGAAGGTTATATATTCATGTCCAGGATATATATTGCTTACTCTGCTTCTGGAGAATGTATATGGCTGCGATATAGGTAAAGCATCTTCTAAGTTTATTTTCTCTCCTCTGAATCTCAAAGATACATTTTTTTCTGTTCCCTCTGAAAAGTTATCAAGAACGGCTCCTACAGAGAAAGGTAATATGTATGAAAAAAAAATCGCCTCTGAATTATTTCCCGAAAGGGCAGCCGGATTCAAATGGAGGAGAGAAGTTATAAGAGGTGAATGTAATGATGGGAATGCATTTTATTTCGGAAGAGCCTGTGGTAACGCCGGACTTTTTTCTACTGCAAAAGATCTTTTTAAGCTTAGCGGGGAATTTTTTGAAAATAGCGCTGCACTGCTTTCATCTGAAACAGTTCGGTTCTTCTGGAAAAATTTTACACCATTCAAACGGAGTTTCAGGACTGCGGGATTCAAGTTAAACTATTCGCCTGCTTCTTCCGGTGGAAGAGCCATGTCATTTAATGCAGTTGGTCATAACGGTTTCACAGGAACTTCCTTATGGCTTGATAGAAAAAAGAATAGTGTTTATATAATTTTAAGCAACAGGATCCATCCCCATGTAAAACAGGGTATCAATTTTAACAGTGTAAGAAGAAAAATACATAGATTAATGAAAAAAGAAGTTAATATATCCGGAATTTAAATTCTGTTGAAATCATCTTCATACCGGACTATATCATCTTCCCCGAAATAGGTTCCGGTCTGAACTTCAATAAAAACAACATCGTTTTCACCACTGTTTTCAATGCGGTGTTTTGTACCTGCCTTTATAAATACTGAATCAGTTGCACCATATTCACGAACATCAGAATCAAGTGTTATTAGTGCAGTGCCACGGGCGATTATCCAGTTTTCAGATCTGAATTTATGACTCTGTAGTGACAACCTTTTTTTCGGCTGAACAAGAATTCTCTTAACTTTAAAAGCAGGTTCATCGATGAGGATCTCAAACCAGCCCCAGGGGCGTTCCTCTTTATAATTCATCTTTATATTCTTTCCTGAGTAATTTCATGTCTGAATCAACCATCATTTTTACCAGCTTCTCAAAAGAGACTTCCGGTTCCCAGTTCAGGATTCTTTTTGCTTTTGAATGATCACCAATTAGGAGATCAACTTCGGCAGGCCGGATGAATCTCTTATCTTTTTTCACATATTTTTTATAATCCAGGTCAAGATGTGAAAAAGCGATCTCTACAAGTTCTTTTACCGAATGAGTTTCTCCGGTAGATATAACGAAATCATCCGGTTTTTCCTGTTGAAGCATGAGCCACATCGCCTTCACATAATCTCCGGCAAATCCCCAGTCTCTTTTTGCATCAAGTGTTCCCATTCTTAACTCTTTTGTCAATCCCAGCTTGATCTTGGCAGCGTTGTAGGTCACTTTTCTTGTTACAAATTCAATTCCCCTTCTTGGTGATTCGTGATTGAAAAGTATCCCGGAACAACCGAAAATATTGTAACTCTCCCTGTAATTTATTGTTATCCAATGACCATAAACCTTTGCTACTCCATAAGGGCTTCTTGGGTGAAAAGGAGTTTTCTCTGTTTGGGGGATCTCTTTTACTTTTCCAAACATCTCAGAAGAAGAAGCCTGGTAAAATTTAATTTTCGGATCAACATACCTGAGGGCTTCAAGCATCCTTGTTACTCCGATAGCAGTAAATTCAGCAGTTAGAACCGGTTGATCCCATGAGGTGGGGACGAAACTCATGGCAGCAAGATTGTATACTTCGTGCGGCCTTATCTCATCTATCATTTTTTTTATTGAGAACTGGTCTAAGAGATCCGCCTGTTTAATTATGAGTTTATCTTTAATATGATCTATTCTGTCAAATTTTTCCATACTTGACCGTCTGACCATACCGTAAACGTCATACCCTTTTTTAAGCAGAAATTCAGCGAGGTAGGATCCGTCCTGCCCTGTTATTCCTGTTATTAATGCTTTTTTTGCCATAATAACTCCGTGATGAAGTGATCTATTTGATCTTTAATCCGGTTCTTTTCCACCTGGTCTTTGAAAAAAAGTTTAAAACCGTTTTAAAAATATCCTTGATTTTGTGGATAAATCCAGGTGTCAGATACTCTGATGATGTAGATTTATATGACCAATATACTCTCCAGGGTTTCCCGACGATATTGTCTGCAGGAACGGG
>CAZNLS010000021.1:0-15700 GCA_964573895.1 uncultured Clostridia bacterium | reverse complement strand
TATATGACCAATATACTCTCCAGGGTTTCCCGACGATATTGTCTGCAGGAACGGGTCCCCAGAATCTCGAATCAAAACTGTTATCCCTATTATCACCCATACAGAAATAGTGATTTTTTGGAACCAGAAATTCACTCATATTGTCCCTGACAGAATCCAGAATATTATTATCTTTAAAATAGGTATAAGGTTCAATAAGAAGATTGTTATTAATATAGACTTTTTTATTCACTATTTTGATCTTATCGCCAGGGAGAGCAATCACTCTTTTTACATATTCTTTTTCCATTTCGGGAGGAGCCTTGAATGTGACTATCATCCCTCTGGTAATTTTTTTTTGGGGAAAAAAGATCCTGTCCAATGTTCCAAGAGATCGTGAATAAGATATTTTATCAACGAGAAGATGATCTCCTATCAAGAGGTTCTCTTCCATGGAACCTGTGGGAATAACAAAAGATTGAATCAAGAAGGTCATGACAAAAAATACATATACAAGAGTTTCAACAATGAGTTCAAAATATTCCCTGAAGATTCCAACTTCTTTTCTTTTACTCTTCATCTCTATTTTTATCTTTTTTCTCTTTTCCAAATATTTTTTCAGCATAAATTGATTTTACTCGAATTGAAGTTTCAAATCAATCTTTAATTAATTATTAGATCATTCCTGATTATTGAAGATTATATATTTTTCTTCTGAATAATATGCCTGATACTCATATGGTATAATAATAGATATTTCTCAAGAGAGGATAGAAATGAAAAAATCTAAAGTTGGAATACTAAAAGTTGATCCTGATAATATTATTGAAAGTTACGAGAAGCTATGTAAACTGGCTGGATTGAAACAGAGTTTGGATCCCAATTCACAGACAATTTTAAAGGATAATATTACCTGGCATAATGTTTTCCCGGGGGTCAATACAACACCATGGCAGCTTGAAGGAACGATTTCCGCTTTAAAAAAAAATGGATTTGATGATCTTGTTGCTGTTCATAATCATACGGTTGTAACTCTTCCGGAAAAAGGGGAAAAGGACCTGAAATTCAAGCCAATCTATAAGAAATACAATATTCCGATATTATTTAATTTTAAAGAATCAGATATGAAATGGGTTGAGTTTAAACCGAAAAAAAAAACACTTGCTCTCCACAAAATATTCCCGGATGGAATAAAAATCCCGGATTTCTTCATCGGGAAAAACATTGTTCATCTACCCACGGTTAAGACTCATTCGTATACAACTTACACTGGTGCTTTGAAGAATGCATTTGGCGGTCTTTTAAACCTTAAACGGCATTATACACATACATGGATTCATGAGACACTTGTGGATCTACTGGAAATTGGCAAAGAGATACATTCGGGGATGTTTGCAACAATGGACGGCACTACTGCGGGTTCGGGACCGGGGCCGAGAACAGTTGTTCCTCATGATAAACATATCATTTTGGCTTCATCTGATCAGGTTGCAATTGATTCGGTTGCAGCAAAATTGATGGGATTTGACTGGAAGAAACTTCCCTGTATTTATCTGGCACATGAGAGGGGACTGGGGAAGGGGGATCCGGCTGAGATAGAAGTTGTCGGAGATGTGGATATTATGAGTCAAAATTGGAATTTTGAAGTGGGTGTAAATTTCGCAACCGGGACGGGGAGATTATTTTGGCATGATTCTCCTCTAAAACATTTGCAGAAGCTGTTTTTTCATACACCGCTTGTAAACCTCTTCATTTTTGCTTCAGAATTGTATCATGACCGTCTCTGGTACAATTTCAAGGGAAAAAAGATTGTGAATCAGTGGAAGAAAGAATCTGAATGGGGAAGATTGTTCGAAAACTATCCGGGATGATATGAATTTTAAGAAGTTTGCAAAGGGTTTCATTTTTATTATTTTAAGTTTAGTTATTGCATATTTTTTAACAAGTATTAAAAGAAGGAGAACAAAAAACCTTTCCGGCGATGAGATTGCCTCCGGAAAAAATCTTATATACAGGGTGTTTAACTCTGAAAACAAGATTTCACTTGAGATTAAATGCCAAAGTTCAAGAAAAGATTTTGATGAATCGAGACCTGAACAATACAGGGACAGAATGTATCTGAATAAAATCAAAGGTAAAATTTTTAAAAAAGGCAAATTGACCGGGGATACAGAATTCTCTTCTGAAAGCGGCTATGTTGAAAATAATTTTCTTAATCTTTATTTAAAAGGTGATGCGAAAGTTGAATCGGATGTTCTGCTTATCTCCAGTGATTATTTGTTTATGGAGGGGAACTCTCTCATATCGTCGAAATCTGCAGTCGAATATTGGCTGAAGGATCTGGATGGAGTTGCGAAGAGAGGCATTGAATATCATATAAAAATTGATGTATTAAACCTTTTTAAAACTTCTGGAAGTTTTGTTAAAAATAGCAGAAAATACGATTTCAATTCAAAAAAATTAATTATATTAGGAAATTCAGATGTTATTGTTTTTCGGGGGAGATCTATTGTTGAAGGTCCCGGATCAAAATTAAAAGGCCGGGAAATATCTATGCAGTTTACTGAAGATTTTAAAAAGATAAAAAGTAGTGTTATAAGCGGAAACGGATATGTATATATTAGCGGTGAAAAAAAGGGAGAATTCAGGGAAGCATTTGGCAGGAAAATCCGGGCTACATTTTCTGAAAACGGAAATATCGAGAGTCTCGAAATCAGAGGAAACGGGATTATAAACTTGAAAAAAGGCAGAGACAGGATCAGGGTTGAATCAAATCTTATATTTATAAAATTTAATCCAAAAAATTCTAATGTCAGCTATATCAGAACCCTGAGAGGGAGCAAACTTGATGTAACGGGAAAAGACCCATTCAGCATAAATGCGAACAGGATAAAAGTTGAGTATGATGAATCAGGTAATATAAAAAGCTGCTCAGCTATGACAAATTGTCTCTTTAAATTCAGGGATTATAAAGGTTCTTCAAAAATAATGGATTATAATGCAAAGACCGGTATTATTTCAATTTCCGGAAAACGCTCAATAATAGAAAAAAAAGGAAGCAGATTTGTATCGACTGATTTTACTCTGGATTCAAAAAACAACAAACTTTTTTCGGAAAAAGAGATTGTTTCAACTGTCAAAATAAAATCGGAGAATCCGGTTTTTTCATCAAAAACCATTTTTTTAAGTTCAAAAAAAGTTGAGATAAATGAAAAGAAAGGTGAAGTTGTATATTCCGGGAATGTCAAACTTCTCCAGGAAGAGACTGAACTTACCTGTAATACTTTCAGATTGCCGGAAGATGGTAGTGTTGTCTCTTCCGGAAATATAAATCTTAAGTTCAATAATAATGGAGAAATTGTTAAAGCAGGCGGCGGAATAATGACTTTTTCAGATAGCGGAAAAAAACTGACAATAGATAAGGGTGCATTTTTCAACATTCAGGATGGTTCAATCAAAGCCAGAACTTTAAAGATCGGCTTTAATAAAGAAAACAAAATTTCAGAGCTCAAAGGTACCGGAAAAACTGAGTTTACCAGAAGTAATCTTACTGGAAGATCTGATGAGGTTGCATGGGATATATTAAAAAAGAAGGTCAGTTTCTCCGGAAATGCAAAAATTTCTAAAGAAAAAAGCGGTGAAACTTCAGGTGAAATAATGGATTACTATATTGAAAAAGAGAGAATTGTGGTGATTTCAAAAAAGAAATCCAGAACCAAAACTAAAATAAAATAACTGATTTGAATATTTTTCTCTGTTTTATTATTATGCATTAAACGGAGGAAAAATGAGAAAGTTTTTTATCAGTAAAATATTTGTATTCAGTTTAACGTTGTCCCTGGTTTTAATTCTATCTCTTCCTGTCTTATCCCAGGGAAATGTATTCAGAAAGCGTACAGCAAGGGGAGGGGTTACCCCGATTTATGTTGAAGGATATGTCCTTTATCATACGGCGAATAATACTTTAACTTCATATATAGTTGTTAAAAGGAGTAGCAGGAACGGAATTTTCGCAGTGAATGCAGCTGTAACTATTGATGGTTATTCTCTCAGGAGTGACAGGTCAGGTGCTTTTACAGGGACGGTTAAAGCCAGTAATTCCAGAGGTAGAATCGGTGCTATGGGAGTCATGGGCAGAAGAAATAACATTAATATTAGAATCCGGACCGGAGGCGGGGGCATTGTAACAGTTTCCCAAAATATCAATCGTGGTGCGACCATGAAAATAGTCCCCGTTTACAGGATAGGAGTTGATGTCGGAGAACCTGTGACAGTTTTTTGTACCAAACCCAGGGGGAACAGAAATATACCGGAATTAATAGTATTGAATGCAGTTAACGGTAACCTTATTTTAAAAAGAATGATCCGTGGTGACAGATATGTTATTCCACCGAAAAAATTGCCGCCGAGAAGGACTCTGCTTTTCAGAGTTCGTCTTCTTGAAGGTCCTCTTAAACTGAACGGAAATTTCACCCGCAGATCTTATATAAACCTGTATTCCGGCGGGGAATTCAGAGTGAATTCTCGCAGATAAAAAGATTCAAAGTCCGAGCTGGGTATGAATTCCACTCATTGCATCACGGCATAATATAAGGAATTTGTCGAGATCAAGGCCCAGTTTTTCACAATTTTTTATCTGATCACGAGAGGCACCTTTTGCAAATGAACCTTCTTTAAACCTCTTTTTCATTCTTTTAATATTGGCTGCTTCGAGTGACTTTGTCGGATGCATTAAAGCTACAGCAATTATAAATCCGGTTGTGGGATCGACAGATAACAGAGCCCAATCCATCTTTGACACCGGTTCGACTTTGAAGTTATGAGCCTTGATTGCATGAATTATTTCATTTGATACATCAAAGTTCATAAGCATTTGAGAACTTTTAATTGTATGATTATCAGGGTCTTCAACCGTATATTCATAATCCAGATCATGAAGAAGTCCCGCCATTCCCCATTCCTCTTTATCTTCATTTAAATAATCTGACATTGCTCTCATACAAGCTTCAACGGCAAGTGAATGGCTTATTAGATTTTTATTTTTTATATGTTCTTTTATTAGAGAAAATGCTTTATCTCTTTGCATTTGAATCCTTTGACATCAGAGTGATTCAATTATAAATTATATTATTTATTTTTCGCAGGCATTTTGAAAAAAGAGTCTTCCGAAGGCAGATTGAACTTAATACTTTCAATAACTATGTTTCCCATATCATTTCCATTTATTTTAATCTTTGTCGAATGAGCTATTGTAAATCCTTCTACTTTTCTGTAGTCACCCATGTATGATTCAAATCTGCTTTCTTTTCCGTCTTTCTTTTTTTTTATCATCTCTGTTTTCAATTCTATAAAAGATTCGGTATCGATAAAGTAATTAATAATTCTCCCATCTTTTTTTGTGAGTTTCAATTTGAAAACTTCAGTACCCTCCATTTCATCTTTACCTGTAAATTCAATTTTATTTCCTTTCTTTTTATAATCGATAAACGGATCTTCAAACATATCGAGATTCTCTTTTATTTGATCCGCCTGTTCTCCTGTCAACTCCTGGGGACCATCAGTGCCCGTAAAAGGTGAAATTTGCCATGCTGTCTTTCCATCATAGGCCGTAATAATATTTTTATCAGAAAAATTTATTTCCATTCTAAACTTGGAAGGTTTTTTGTACCACATCTTTATTTTCATTTCCATTCCCATCCTGACCATTTTTCCTTCCATATTCACTGAAGTTATGGATTTTAATTTTTCCACTCCTCCTTTTACGGCAAGATTTTTTGAAACAATTTCATCAACAGTTATTGCATTTGCTATTGATAACGAAATCAGAATACTAAATAAAATTACAAGAATTTTTTTCATTTTTTCCTCCGTTTTGACATAATTTATTATATATAAATTGGATTTTCATTTCTACTGTTCTATAATTTTAATTCCAATAAATTTAGGAGGTTCTATGAAAATCAAAATTGCTGTTATATTAACATTTTCCATTTTATCGATATTACCTTTGCATGCAAAACTAAAAGTTGATAGTTCACTTTTTGGAGATATAAAAGCAAGGAATATAGGCCCGGCCGTCATGTCAGGAAGGATAACCGGTATTGATGTTGTTTCAAAGGATAAAAATATAATATATATAGCCACGGCAGGCGGAGGCGTCTGGAAATCCAAAGACGGCGGAATCACTTTTTTTCCGGTTTTTGATAAATATACGATGTCAATCGGTTGTGTGACCATAGATCAGAAAAATCCACAGACAGTATGGGTTGGAACCGGAGAAGTTAATATGAGGAATAGTATTTCAATCGGGACTGGTATATATAAATCAATAGACGGAGGGAAAAATTGGAAGTATTCCGGTTTAAGTGATTCTGAGAGAATCAGTAAAATTATTGTTGATCCTTCAAATTCGGATATTGTTTACGCTGCTGTAGCAGGGCATTTATGGAACTCAAATATTGAAAGAGGTTTGTTTAAAAGTATTGATGGCGGAAAGAGTTGGAAAAAGATATTATATATTGATCCATCCACCGGATGTATTGATTTAGATATGGATCCGAAAAACCCGAAAGTATTGTATGCAGCAATGTGGGAATTCAGGAGAAAACCCTATTTTTTCACTTCCGGAGGAAAAGGGAGCGGGCTTTTTAAAAGTACCGATTCGGGAAAAAGTTGGAAGAAACTAAAAAAGGGATTACCTAAAGGAACACTTGGTAGAATAGTTCTTGATATTTATAAATCTGACCCAAGTATAGTTTATGCACTTATTGAAGCCGATAAAACATTCATATACAGGTCTAAGGACAAAGGAGAATCCTGGGAACGCAGAGGTACGGGATTTGGTGTGAAAGCAAGGCCTTTTTATCTGGGAGGTCTTGTCGTGGATCCAAAAGATCCCGAACGAGTCTACAACCCAAGTTTTATGTTATCTGTGAGTAAGAATGGAGGAAAATCTTTTGAGTCTGCAATGGAGAATTTTATGGGTATGACAGTTCATCCTGACCAGCATGCGCTCTGGATAGACAGCGATAATCCTAAGCATTTAATGCTTGGAACCGATGGCGGAGTATATGTATCCTACGACAGAGCAGGTAAATTCAGGCACATTTCAAATCTTCCTGTTTCTCAGTTCTATCATGTCAGTTATGATCTGGAGAATCCTTACAATGTTTATGGCGGGTTGCAGGATAATAATAGCTGGTACGGTCCTTCCAGAAAAATTTCTTCATCATATATTCTGAACAGAGACTGGAAAGATATCGGAGGTGGTGACGGATTCTATATGTTCAGAGATCCGGTTGACAGAAATAGTATATATTTCTCCTGGCAGGGTGGAATGTTACAGAGATACAATGAAAAAACCGGTGAGTTGGCATCAATAAAACCTTTACCGAATAAAAATGATCCTGATTTCAGATTCAACTGGAATGCGGCAGTCGCTCTTAGTCCGAATAACAAACACAAACTTTATATCGGATCTCAATTCCTGTTTGTATCAACTAACAGGGGAAACAGTTGGGAAAAGATTTCTCCCGATTTGACAACAAATGATAAAAAAAAGCAGCAGCAGAGGAAATCCGGGGGACTGACACCTGACAATACAACAGCGGAAAATCACTGCACAATAATTTCTATCAGCGAATCTCCTCTTGATGAAAAAATAATCTGGACAGGAACCGATGATGGCAATTTGCAGGTAACCAGAGATGGAGGGAAGCACTGGGTTAATACGGTAAAAAAAATACCCGGACTTCCTAAAAATACCTGGTGTCCGTCAGTCCAAAGCAGCAGATTTAAAAAGAGCAGAGCCTATGTGGTATTTGACGGGCACAGAACAGGTGATATGAATACCTATGTTTATATGACTGAAAATTACGGGAAAGAGTGGAAGCCGTTAGCTTCGGGTGAGTTAAAAGGATATTCGCATGTAATCAGGGAAGATTTAAAAAACAGTAATCTACTTTTTCTTGGAACAGAGTTCGGACTTTTTGTCTCTTTTAATCAGGGGACATCCTGGGTTCATTTTAAGGAGTCTCTCCCGATGGTTGCAGTCAGGGATATTAAAATCCATCCCGTTACCCACGATTTGATCCTCGCTACACACGGCAGGGGAATTTATATTATTGACGATATTACACCTCTAAGGCATATAAATAACCAGATGCTTTCTGAGAAAGTTTATATTCTTCCCGCGAGACCTTCGGAATCAAATATCGGATTCGGGAGCGGAATTATGACCGGGGATACTCAATATTTTGGTAAAAATCCTTCTGAAGGAGCAACGATAACTTACTACCTTAAGAAGAGACATATTTTTGGTGAACTGAAATTGGAAATATTTGATGAAAGCGGTAAGTTAATTAAGACACTTCCTACAGGCAAAAGAAGAGGTATTAACAGAGTTTACTGGAGTATGAGATTAAAGTCTCCGAAAGCAGGCAGGGCACCTGGATTGACAGGTTTTGTTTTTGGAGGTCCAATGGTGAATCCGGGAACTTACAAAATAAGGCTGACAAAAAATGGAGTGAAGTACGATTCTAAAATTGTTTTAAAACCGAACAGCCTGACAAATTATAGTCGGAAAGAGCGTGAACTCAGGCAGAAAAAGATATGGGAAGTATACGGTATGCTTGAGCACATGGCATATATTGCCGATACACTTGAAGATATAAACAAAAATTTGGAAAAATTGAAAAAAATGAAACTGTCCAAAAAGTTATCTAAATTATTAAATAAAACTATTAAGGATGCGAAGAAAATCAGGAACAGGATGATTGATGAAAAAGCTTCTATCTATTCGAGTGAAATGCTTCAGGGGAAACTGATTGAAGTTTATTCTGCTATCAGTTCATATGGAGGAGCTCCTAATAAATCGCAACTAAATTTCATCGAAACCTTAAAATCAAGATTGGGAAAGATAGATTTTGATTTCAGTGAATTTATTGAAAAAAAATTTCAATACCTGAACAAATTATTATTGAAATCCGGTTTAAAAAAAGTTAATTTCGAATCTGAAGAAAATTACAGAATAAGGAATAAAAAATAGTTGATTATAATCCAACGCTGAATTTAATTCCGGAGAGAATGGCTCGCCATATATAATTTGCGAAAGATATATTCCCCGGTATCGGATAATAAATCTTTGCTTTTCTGAACTTTGGGGAAGCAATATTATTACTGTTTCTAATGAGTGTATTTGCAAGGAAAGAAACAAGTCCTCTTTTCCTGCGGATATTTTTTTTCTTTAAAACTGATATTTTTAGATTTTTGTAAATTACAGATAAATCACCTTTGGCATAATCTCTGTTTATCCAAAGGTGCAGCAGAAGTTTCTCCAGATAACCACTCCTGAATTTGATCCTGGCATTTCTTGAGATGAAGTCGTTTATAATATTGAGCCGGGTCCCGGACATTCTGCCGTACAGGTAATAATTTTTTTTTGTATTTTTACCTGGAATTGTAAGGGCTAATTTCATGTTGCTCTTTCCCATAAAAAGCCCGATCAGATTCAATTTCCTGTATTTAGGTCTGTCTTTTCTGGGGATATTATTTAATCCGTCAAAATTTCCGAAAATTTTCGAAATGAATATTGTCTCTTCCCGTGGTTCGTTCCGGTTATGCTCACTATAACGTACAATTCCATTCTTTATTACAATTTCTCCTGTCCTTAGAGGAAAAGAAATTTTATCTAAAAACTGATGAGGGAAAATATGAGTTTTTTTTCTCTTTTTGGCCTTTCTTTTGTGAAAAACATTTAATTCAGGAAAGATTAATTCTATTCTTTGTGCTTTGAAGCCTATACCTTCATCCAATGTCATGAAAAACGGGCTTGCTATTTTAATGTATTTTGATTTCACCTGCACTGAATTATTCATGTTCCCCGGATTATAGGAAGAGTAGGTGAAATCCTCTACAATAGCTGAGTCGGGGATTTTTGTGAGATCAATATAGCCTATTTTAAGAAAATATCTTCTGTTTTTAACGAAAATAAAAATATCCTCCAATTTCAAATCGGGATCAGAAAAATAGAGGTTTTTTTTACTACTTATTTTCGAAGATGAATTGACCCTTAAATTTTTCAGATTTAAGCTGCATTTTTTGATTGAAACTTCTGGAATAGATTTTGATTTTGTGAAATATTTAAAGCTGATATTATTGATTTTCAAAAGATCAGACTTAATTTTTAATGGTTTTCTTTTTTTTCCCCCTTTCCCGGAAACAGGATTTCTAATAAAAAAATAAGACAGATTTCCGTTTTTCAGAATTGAAGCGTCAGTAGAAATCCGGTTTTTGAATATCAGGTCTATCCATGAAATGTTATAAAATTCAGCTTTTCCAATGCTGAGTTCTACAAGTTTTCTTTTTTTTGCACCGCTTTTATCTAAAATATCTCTGTTAATTCCTAATTTTAAATCTTTCAGAATTAGATTCCCGGAAATAAAGTCCACTTCAAAATTCCCTATACTTAATGAATACAATCCGGGGGGTGCAGCCGATAGGAATCCTCCTTTTATCAAATTAAAAAAAAATCTGCTGTTGTTTTGAATGAGAATTATTGATAAAAATATTAGTAAAAAAATTAGAATAATAAATTCGGTAATAATTCTAAGAAATTTTCTCTTCCCATTTCTCATGACTATCCTGATATAAATAGTATAGTGCTTAAAAAAAAAACTCAAGAAATGTTTGAATACCGGTCTTTAAGATTCCCTGAATATCACTTTTTCATTGTTAAACCATCTAACGCAAAACAGTATACTAAGTGATGCAAGAATTATGAGTGAAATATATACTTCAAACAGTAATATTGCAGATGCATTTCCCGAGATCACTGCTTTTGATGCAAGAGAGACATTTAGAACAGGAATCACTGCTGTAACCGCATCAAGTTTAATTCCGGGAAGTGTTCCAATGAATGCCGGAATGATCACTATGAAATTGAGGGGAGTTATGATGCTTTGAGCTTCTTTAAAAGAGTGTGCAAATATTGAAAGTGACAGCAGTGCACCGGAGAAGAAAATACTTAGTGGGAGAAGAAGAGAGAAAATAACAGTTACCGATTTTATATCAATTATTTTCATGATGATGGACAGAATATCTGCGGGGATTGCAGGATTAATCTTGATTGATATTATAAGACCCACGAGGGAAAGCAGGGCACTTATAACTCCGGCAGCGGTCACAACCCAAAACTTTCCCATTACTATCTGTAATCTGGTGGCTGGACTCACAAGGAGAGTCTCAATTGTGCCCCTCTCTTTTTCTCCGGCTCCAAGATCTATAGCGGGATACATTGCACCTAAAAAGCAAAATATAACAAACAGATAGGGGATAAATCCGCCTGCCCGCTCCCCGAATTTTTCTCTTATTGATGTAACATCCCTAACATCAATGTTGAGTGTATTTACAGCTCTTTTGTCAATATTCAATCTGGCAAATCTTTCATTTAGAATTTTGTCTCCATATTTTTTTAAAATTTTGTCAATCCTTCTTTTTGCTATATCCATTTTAGCCGATGAGCGGTAATAGAGTCTGATAACAGCAGGATCCATTCGCTTTATCTGTGAATCAAAATCACGGTCGAGTATGATTGCAAAATCAAGCTTTTCCCTGGAAACTTTTTCTCTCATTTCTTTCTCTGTTCCCGGCTGAATAAGCGTCATGTCTTTTTTTTCTTTTAAAATGTTCAGAATGTATGGAGAATTTCCATTTAATACAACGGAAACATTGAGTATTTTTTCTCTTGCTCCTTTCTCCAATTTAGTGATAAATGATGTTGTAAGGTTTATTATTATTGGAAACAGTAATAGGGGAATTACTATCATAAGCAGAAGGGTCCTTCTGTCTCTCAATATATCTTTCATCTCTTTTTTGAAAATTATCAGTACATTTTTCATTCTAACCCTCCTCGCTGACAACTCTGATAAATTCTTCTTCGAATGTATTTGCTCTCATGTTTGATTTAAAGTCTGCGAATGTACCGTTATATAAAAGATTCCCGTGATGTAGAATTGCAAGATCGTCACTAAGCATATTTACTTCACCCATAATATGGGTGGAAAATATAACACTCTTCCCCTCCTGCCTGCAATCCCGGATCAGTTTCATAATATTTCTGGAAGTTATAACATCAAGTCCTGTTGTTGGCTCATCAAATATTACTACTCCGGGATTGTGTATAAGGGTTCGTGCAATTGAAACCTTCTGTTTCATCCCTGAAGATAATTTCCCAATTCTTCTGTTTGCAAATTTGTCGATACCCAATGTATTAAAAATAAAATCTCTTCGTTCTTTGAGCTTTTTTTTGTTCAACCCGTATAGTTTCCCATAATACTCGGTTATTTCCAATGGAGACAACCGGGAGTACAAGCCGGTAGAGCCTGTAAGGAATCCGATTTTTTCTCTAACTACAGATGGCGATTTTACAGTATCATTCCCATCAACGGTGATAGAGCCCGAATCGGGTTTCAGCATAGTTGCAATCATTCTAAGCATAGTGGTTTTACCTGCACCATTAGGACCGAGAAGAGAAAAAATTCTTCCCGGAGAACAGGTAAAAGATACATCATTAACCGCAGTTAAAACTCTGTCCCCTTTCGGATTTCCTGATTCGCGCAACTGTTTTTTGCTTAATTTAAAGTATTTTTTGACATTTCTGACTTCAATCACAAAAGACTCCTTTAGATTGAACCATACTATCATCATTGCAGTTAAAAATAAAGTAAAAACCCCCGATTATATCTTACAATTATACACTCAAATATATCTGATAATTAAATAATTATAAATAGTTGACAAAGCTGATAATCAATGTTATATATATAGTGAAACATAAAGGAGGTTTAAATGACACTTTTAAAATGGAGACCTTATGGTGATATCATGAGATTCAATGACGGCATCAATAGAATGTTTGACAACGAATTCTTCAAAAAGGAAATTCAGGACATGGAAGGGATTTCAGATTGGACTCCCTCAACCGATATATTCGAAACAAAAGATAATTTTGTATTCAGAATTGAAGTTCCCGGAATGAAGAAAGAAGATATCGAAATTGATATGAAAGATAATATTCTTACCATTTCAGGTGAAAGAAAAGAGAATTCAGAAATAAAAAAGGAAGATTTTCACAGAATGGAAAGTTTTTACGGATCATTCAACAGATCATTTTCTATACCAAAAGGGACTGATTCGAAAAAAATAGATGCCGTAATGAAAGATGGAATTCTTGAGTTGAAAATTGGGAAATCCGAAGAGGTAAAATCAAAAAAGATTCCTATCACCATAAAATAAAGTAAAAAGAAAAAAAGAGGGAGGATTAAATTCCTCCCTTTTTTTTTATTGACATCAAAAATTCAATTCATTAATATTTAAAAAAGGAGTGAATTGGAAAGGGGATTATCGATTCCTGTTTTTTTTGAGTTTAAACGTATATTAAAAAAAAGTGATACGGGTATATTAAAAATTTCATTTAAGAATATAAGAAAAGAGATAGGATTCAAAAAAGGAAAGATCAGCTTTGCCTATAGTAATAGTTTTGATGAAAGACTCGCTGTTATATTAAATCTTTTAGGATTTATTTCCGAATCACAGTTTGATCATCTGAGCGGATTTATTTTTAGCAATGATACTAAGCTGAAGGAGCAACTTTTGAATGATCATCTTGTTGACAAAAATGAACTGCTGGAAGCGGATGAATACAGAATGAGGCGAATAGCAATCACATCTTTTTCAATTCTCCAGGGATCCTGGGAATTCCTGAAAGTGGAAAATCAGGATAAATTTTACAATCATCTTATTCCCCTGGATGAAATTATTCTTTCTGCCGGAACCAGGTTCGAGGTTTATGACTATATACGCCTTTTACACAGATTTAATACTCCTGTTGCATTCGGAATGAATAAAATTATTGATTTTGCTCTTTCGATGGATGAATTGGAGATTTATGACATTATTCGATCCGGAGAATTCAATTCCAACAGAGATATAATTTCAAAGAAAAGCTTTATTCCCGAATTTTACTGGAAACATATTTCTGTTCTGTTCCTGCTTGGATTAATTAAATTTGAACGGAATCAGCTTCGAGAGGATATAGAGGGAGAAATCGGCCGATTATTAAAACTTAGAACCGAATTGGAAAAAAATAGTAATAATTGGTTCTCAAGTCTGGGTATAGGGGAAAAAAGTACTCCTGATGAAATAGAAGAGGTTCTTCATCGTTCATTAATAAGATTTAATCCTGATAATTTCGGTTCAGCTACTGCTCCTGAAATAAAAAAATCAGCCGTTTATGTAACTTCCTTTATTAAAAAATATATTAAAGATCAAAAAGTAAAAGCTTATGAAGCTGAAATTCCTTCGTTTAGCGATCAAGCCCATTCTTCTCCGGTTCCTGATTCCTCTGCTTCCGATGAAAAGAGTAATGTTGAAAATTTAAAAGAAAAAGCAGTTAATTTATATGAAAAAGGACATTATGATGAGGCTATCCCTATATTAAAAGATATGGTAAAAGTAAACAAAAAAAACTTTGATCTTCTTTTGCTGCTTGGAAAGTGCCAGATCCATGTACAGTTTTTTTCAGATGAGGCTGCAAGAAATCTTTCCAAAGCAATAGAAATTAACCCGTCTAACATTGATGCAATCTTTTCTCTCGGGTTACTTTTCAAAAAAACAAAAAAGTTATCCAGGGCACAAAAATGTTTCAAAAGGATACTTGAATTACAACCCGGACACTTCATGGCTAAGAAAGAATTGGCTAGTATAAAAAGTTTTTCCGGTAAAAAAATAAAGAAAGGTTTCTTCAAAAAGAGAAAATGATTTTTTGGTCAAAAACTTAAATGATGGAAAAGTATTTGAAATTTTATTAAAATCAGATAAAATATAAAGCAAACAGGAGAAAAAAATGAAAAGAATCTTATTTGTTGCTTTATTAATTACGTTTCTAGTTATAACTTCCTGCCAGAAAGCAGAAGAAGTTACTATTTCAAAATATTTTCAGGCTATGAATGTCGGTGAGAAAGGCGACCTCGATACAATGTCGGCGATGGCCATTACTCCCAAACTGATCAAGTACAAGTCTTATGAGATCGTATCTATTTCCGAACCGGTTGATACTAATATTGAACTTCCCGGGATGATGAAAAAATTGGCTGATTTAGATAAGAAAATGAATGAGATCAAATTGAAGTTCAGTGACATTAACGATGAAATTCAGGATATAGAGGATTTACTTGTTGATGCAAGAGGTTCAAGAAAAAAGAATGAATTAAAAAATCAGATTAATGAAAAGAAAAAAGAGAAGGATGGAATTCTTGCTGAGTTTAAAACTGTTGTTTCACAGAAAAAAGAACTGGAAAAACAGATTGAAGTGACAGGAAATGTTATGAAAGCATCTGTAAGCAGGCCAAACATGAAAAATCTTGAAATGTTCGAAGGGAAATGTCGAACTGTTAAAGCTGAGTTGAAAATAACACTTCTCAATATGGAAGTGAAAAACTATGTTTTTGTATTAAAGAAATATCTATTGACCCTTTCAGGAAAAAAATTGAAAAGAAGCAGATATTTAATTACTGATATAATGACACTTGAAGAATACAATAGCAGAAAAAATACAGTTCCCGGCACAGACGAAGGAGTTACTGAAGAGGTAAGTGAACCTAAAACTAAAACAGAAGGAAATTAATAGCCGAATATTTTTTTATACTCATATATATGATTACTT
>CAZNLS010000020.1:0-30283 GCA_964573895.1 uncultured Clostridia bacterium | reverse complement strand
TTTTTTTATTTATTTTTATTTTGTAATACATTTTATATTATTTTCACTTTACTATTTGTGAAAGATGAAATATAATAATTCAGTATGAATGAGGAAATATCTCTTCTTGAGGATCTGATCAAAATTGCATTAAAAGAAGATCATATCGACAGCGATATCACAACAAATTCACTTTTGAAATATGATCGGAAAGTATATGCATCTGTCTATGCAAAAGAAGAGGGAGTTATTGCAGGAACAGATGTTTTCCGCCGGGTCTTTCTGGCTGTGGACAAGGAGATTTCAGTTGAGATTTTAAAAAGTGATGGTGAAAACACCTTTTTTGGAGATAAAGTGATCAGCATTCACGGGAAAGAGAGTTCGATCCTGAAAGCTGAAAGGACAGCTCTCAATTTTTTACAGAGGTTATCGGGGATAGCTACCGGCACAAAAAAATATACTGAAAAGTTAAAGGGGACTGATATTATCCTCCTGGATACAAGAAAAACTACACCCGGGATGCGGTATTTAGAGAAAGCAGCGGTCATTTCCGGCGGAGGACATAACCACAGGATGAATCTGGAAGACATGGCAATGATCAAAGATAATCATATTAAAATGGCCGGATCAATAACCAAGGCTGTAAAAACCGTCCGTGAAAAAAACATCGGAAAAAAGATTGAAGTTGAAGTCACTTCCCTTGATGAAATCAGCGAAGCTATCAAAGCAGGGGCAGATATAATTATGCTTGATAACTTTGATCATAATCTGATAAAAAAAGCGGCTAAAATGAAGAAAGGAAATATTAAATTCGAAATATCAGGAAATATTACAAGCGAAAATATCAGTAAAAATCTGATTAAGGGAATTGATTTCATATCATCCGGATCTATTACACATTCATACAGGTCCCTCGACCTCAGCCTTAAAATTGAAGATTAAAGGATATAAGATGAATAATTATTTAGAAACAGATGTCTTGATAATAGGGGGCGGCATATCAGGTTCTACTGCCGCAGTAAGACTTGCTGATGCGGGAATAAAAACAATTATGATATCCAGAGATCCAGGGATAACGGAATCTAATACAAGTCAGGCTCAGGGAGGGATAGCTATCTTATCGGAAAATGAAGATCCTGAAAAATTTATCAAAGATATTATTAAGGCCGGGGATAAAATTAATTACCGCCCTGCAGTGGAGCAGGTCGTAAACAACTCAAAAAATCTTGTAAAGGAAATATTAATAGATAAAATAAAGGTTCCATTTACAAAAAAAGGTGATTCATATGATATGGCACAGGAGGGTGGTCATTCAGCCAGGAGGATTTTGAATGTAAGGGATATGACCGGCAAAGTCATACAGGAACATTTTTTTGAATATTTAAATAAAAAGAAAAATAATCTTAAGATCCTTTTCAGACATACTGCAATTGATCTTTTGACGACATCACACCACTCAGTCAATCCTATGCGGATATATGAACCTCCCACAGTAATTGGTGCATATGTTCTCAACCGGGAGACAGGAAAAGTAATAAGGATATTTGCAAAAAAACTTATCCTTTCCACAGGCGGGCTTAGCAGTATTTTCCTCAATTCTACTAATCCTTCAGGTGCTATCGGGTCAGGGATCGCCATGGCCTATCGTGCAGGTGCCAGGCTTGCAAATCTCGAATATGTTCAGTTCCATCCAACATCTCTTTACCACAAGGAAGCTGACAGTTTTTTAATTTCCGAAGCAGTGAGAGGCGAAGGTGCAAAACTCCTTAATACAAAAGGTGAATATTTTATGGAAAAATATTCATCCCTTAATGAACTCGCACCAAGGGATGAAGTGTCAAGAGCAATATATGAGGAGATGCTGAAATGCGGCAGTGATTATGTTTATCTTGACCTTAGATCTATAAGCAACATAAATATAAAAGAACGATTTCCAACAATATATAACAAATGCTTCGAGTTTGGTATTGATATAGAAAAAAAACCTATTCCTGTTGTTCCTGCAGCACATTACGGATGTGGTGGAGTTCTCTCCGATCTTAAGGGGAAAACTTCAATTAGAAATCTCTATGCAGTTGGTGAAGTATCCTCAACCGGGGTTCACGGTGCTAACAGGCTGGCATCTGTATCACTGCTTGAAGGTCTGGTATGGGGAAATAATGCAGCTCTTGATATTATCGAAAATATAAAAACAAACGGAATACCCTACACAATATCCGAGATTCCGGAATGGCAATATCCATATCCACAGGAAAAACTGGACCCGGCACTTATTCTGCAGGATCACACTACAATCAAATATATAATGTGGAATTATGCAGGGATAATACGGACTGAAAAAAGACTTGAGCGGGCTAAAGCCGATCTTGAATACCTTCAGCACAGAATAATCAAATTTTACCAGAAAACTGAGATCAGTGATAGTATTATTAACCTCAGAGATTCGGTTTTAGCAGCCCAACTTGTCGTCAAAGCCTCTCTTAAGAACAAGTTATCAAAGGGAGCTCATTTTATAAAAAGCAAATAAAAAAGGGGGAAGCAGGCTGTAAGCCGGGTTCTGTCTTGACGGACCATTTATCTGAACATCCGGTTACCCGAACGTTTAAGCAGTTAACCCGAAAGTATCGGCCGGGAAAGCCTCAATCACTTTCTGTTTAACCTTGCTCCGGATGGGGTTTACCTCAATTTCTCCCATCACCGGGAGAAATGGTGAGCTCTTACCTCACCTTTTCACCTTTACCCATTTACATGGGAAGTCTGTTCTCTGCGGCACTTTCCTTACAGGACGTCCAGCGTCATGCAGTTTTCATTAAAAACCATCCTTCCCTTCGGAGCCCGGACTTTCCTCCGCGCTTTCACGCAGCGGCCCGTTACCCGCTTCCCCTTTTTTATCCTCGGCAATTATACCAAGGTTTTCAATTTTTTTATACAGATTACTGCGGGGTATATCAATTTCTCTTGCTGTCCGTGCAATATTATTGTCAAACAAAGCAAGCTTTTTTTCTATAAACAATTTTTCTGTAGCTTTTTTAAAGTCTCTCCATTTTTTGATAGCATAAAAGTCAATATCTTCCCAGGAATCTTTGGATCTGAAATAATCTGGCAAATCATTCAGCCCTATTACTCTTGACTCCGACATTATCAATACTCTTTCAACAAGGTTGCGTAATTCCCTTATATTCCCTTTCCAATTATGTTTCAGTAACGATTCCATAGCGTCGGGTCCAAATAATTTCTTTTTAAAATTGTTCTCTTCTGAAAAAAGGTTTACAAAATATTCAACCAGGAGTGGAATATCTTCAAGTCTCTCATTTAGAGTAGGAGAGATAATCGGGACTACATTCAGCCTGAAAAACAGATCTTCCCTGAACTTCCCCTCCCCTATTTCTGCCCTCAGATCTTTGTTTGTTGCAGCAATTACTCTGACATCAACTTTTTTAATTTCATCAGAACCGACTCTTTGAACTTCACCCTCTTCAAGGACTCGAAGGACTTTAGCCTGAGCTTTCATGCTTAGATCCCCGATCTCATCAAGAAAAATACTCCCTTTGTGAGCGCTGTCAAATTTCCCGATTTTTCTTTCAACAGCACCCGTAAATGAACCTTTCTCATGACCGAATAATTCACTCTCTATCAGCTCTTCCGGAATTGCTGCACAATTCACCTGTACAAAACGATTCTCCCGCCTCTTTGATAGAAGATGAATATTCCTTGCTATCAATTCCTTGCCTGTTCCGCTTTCTCCAAAAATAAGTACAGTGGAGTTTGTTCTGGCAACTTTGCCGATTTTTTTCTTCAATTCCTGCATAAGGGGGGATGACCCCTTCAATTCATAACTTTTCAGATTGATGCTCTTCAGGTAGTAATTCTCTTTTTTTAAGTTTACTTTTTCAGAAGCATTTCTTACAGTAAGGATCAATTTCTCCCTTGAAATAGGTTTTTCAAGGAAATCGAATGCACCGAGTTTGGAAGACTCCACTGCTTCCTCAATTCCCGAATGGCCGGATATCATAATAATCTCTGAAAAATCATCTATACTCTTCAATGTCCGAAGTATTTCCAACCCTCCCATTCCGGGGATTTTAACATCAAGCAGGACTATATGAGGTTTGAAATTTTTAAACAGGTCAATTCCTCCGAGACCGTCCGTTGCAGTTTTTACCGAATAGTTTTCATAATTCAAAACCATTTTGATTGAATCCAGAATACTTTTTTCATCATCAATAATCAGGATTTTTGTCTCTTCCATACCAAAAATATAACAAATTAACCGGATTAATTCAATTAAAACTACACTCTGTTTTGACACATTTTTAAGTATCTGGTAATATTCACTACTTTATGGATAATAATAATTTTCACTCCGCTGCAGAACTAATACTTAATTCATCATATACTTCTCTTTTTACCGGTGCAGGAATTTCTGTTGAGAGCGGGATCCCTCCATTCAGGGGAGAGGGGGGAATTTGGGGTAAATATGATCCGAAATACCTTGATATTAATTTTTTCAAGGATCAACCTGAAGAATCGTGGCAGGTTATCCGAGAAATATTTTATGATTCTTCACTTAATGTCAATCCGAATAGTGCCCATAATTTTTTCTCCCGGCTTGAAACAAATGGTCTCCTTCAGGTTCTGATTACACAAAATATCGATGATCTTCACAGGAGATCAGGCTCATACAATATTATTGAGATCCATGGTTCTGTAAAAAAACTCATCTGCATCTCCTGCAGGCTTAAATGCGATTTCAATAAAAATATATTTAAAAACCTTCCTCCAAAATGTTCAAATTGCGGATCAATATTAAAGCCTGATTTTACTTTTTTCGGAGAACCCCTACCAGCATATGAATTCAACACTGCTATCGAAAATTCAAAAAAATCCGATCTCCAGATCATCGTAGGCACTTCAGGTGAAGTATTCCCCGCATCAAAAATACCTTTTACGGCAAAGGATGAAGGAGCGAAGATTATCGAAATAAATACTGCCAGATCGAATTATACTGTTACAATTACTGATGTATTTCTTGAAGGCAGAGCTGGAGATATCTGCAGCCGGCTTTCAGACCTGATATTTGCAGATAACAAATGAAGAAAGAATTAAAACCTCTATTCATTGACCCCTCAGGAGGATTTGCAGGAGATATGTTTATAGCCTCACTGGTCAGTGCAGGTGCGGATTTCAGAACACTCAGAGAAAGGATGGAATTTGCAGGGAACATGTTGGGAAAAACTTTGATCGCTAACAAGAGACTCACGGATGGTTCCGTAAGATTAATAATTTCTCTCGTGAGCAGGCTCAGGTCTCTCGAAGGGAATAAGGCAAAAAAAATAATCAGGGAGACTTTTGAAAAATTCGGGACGGGGGATTACTACAGGGCATTCGGATTCCGGATTCTTGATATTCTGCTGATGTCTGAATCTCGTGCACACCGGGAACATCCGCAATTGAATAAAATGAGCGACCACTCAGCAAATTCAGATCATTATAGTGCTCACCTCCATGAAGCCCAGGATATTGTAATTGATATAGTCGGGGCTGTATCCGGTCTTGAATCGCTTGGCCTTGATATAGACTGCAGGCTTCTTCAACCGGTGTCTGCAGGAGCCGGAAAAGTAAAATTTTCTCATGGGTCTCTTGATGTTCCTTCTCCGGCCACAGCCATTATATTTAAAGAATATCTTATCCCGTGGAATAAAGGCCCCGTTGAAACTGAAATGTGTACTCCAACAGGTGCTGCAATACTGGCAGCTTTGGGGGCAAGATCGGCAAAGTTTAAACCGGATCAGGAAGATATGGTTTCAGGGAGTTCCAGGGGGATGAAAGACCTCCAGGTTGAACCATTGAGGATTTACTTCAGATCTTAACCCTTCACTAATTATTTCTATCTTCTCTTATTTAATTTTTGAATCAAATGAAAACTGGAAATTCATATAGAATATATTATTATTTATCAACTTTTCACTCTCTTTCCTTATTATATAATTTGCCTGCAGCTTGACCCTTTTAAAAGGATTATAGTTTAGTCCGATCGTGTAATCCGTGAATTTCTCGCCTCCTGAAATCGGAGTATAATAATCATATCTAAGCAGGGGCTCGAATTTCCCGGTTTTAAATCCTGAGAGAACATACATCCCATTATACTTTACGCCTGTTATCTCACCGGAAATATATTCAACCTTAAAATTAAAATTGTTTTTTACATAAAATATATGAGCTCCCGAAGAACCTCTTTTCAATGAGACACCTTCAGTATTACTCTCTGTCCCTGATCCGTAGAATCCCCCGATTTTTAGACCGGAGACCGGATATGCTTCAAGCCTCCCCCAGAAGGCAAGACCATTATGATTGTTAAACGAATTGCGCGATTTTATTGAAGGCATCCAGTTATTTTTATCTGTTGCAGCATTTGCAATCATTATAGAGTAAAATATCCTGTTGGTAAGAAATCTTCCACTCATCTCAAAGCCGACAGCTCGATATCCGCTAAGAGCATTTCTTGATCCCCATAATTTTGTGACCGGCGCACGTTCGATAAAATCAAGTTTTTCTGAAGATGTAATCGAACCTGATGCTGCTCCCGGAGCACTGAGTTTTCCTATACTGAAGTTTATTGAATTTGAAACTGAATATGTAAGAAAAGCTTCTACTACATCGGGCGAGAACTTATCAAAGGAAAAAAAAACTTTCCATCCGAGTTTTTCTCCGAGTTTTCCGAAAGATGCAAGCCGAATCCTACGGTTTGAAAAGCCATAGATCATATCTTCATTTTCTGTTACATTATCAGTTGAAATGGAAAACCAGTTTTGAACA
This sequence comes from uncultured Clostridia bacterium, assembly GCA_964573895.1. Lineage (GTDB taxonomy): Bacteria > Acidobacteriota > Aminicenantia > UBA2199 > UBA2199 > CAZNLS01. The sequence goes on along the minus strand of CAZNLS010000020.1, from coordinate 23,488 downwards.
TATCCATTAAAATTTATATCTGCAATCAGAGAAGTTGAAGCCATAAATATAAGCAAAATTAGCAGAGCTGATTTTTTCAAAAATTCCTCCTTCTTCTTTAATACGGGATTTTAAATAATTTCATCCTGCATTTCAATAACAATAAAAATATTATGCCGGCAGTTCTATGATGAACCTGGTCCCTGTAGGTCTGTTATCAATCACGGATATCATTCCATTATGCTCTTCAATAATGTTATGAGTAATTGCAAGACCAAGTCCGGTTCCGGTTTTCTTTTTAGAAAAATAGGGAAGAAAGAGTTTGTCTTTATCATCATCACTAATACCGGCTCCATTATCGGCAATTTCAACTCTCACAAACTGGCTCTCTTTATTATAGATTGATTTTATCTCTATTATACCTTTATTATTCATTGCTTCGATCGCATTATCTATTATATTTACAAAAATCCTCTTGATCTGTTCCGTATCCATTTTTATCAAAATGGGTATTTCTGCATCAAGATCAACCTTAAATTCAACTGAATTGTAGATCGATGTATATACAGACACAAGTTTTTCAAGTATCTGATTGATATCACCCTTTGAGAATTTAACCTCCGGAAGTCTTGCATAGGAAGAAAATTCATCTGCAAGCTGTTTGATAGAGTCTATCTCAATCAGAATTATATTCAGACCATCCTCAACAATTTTCCTGAACTTATCTTCAGGGAGATCTATTGACCTCAATATACGCTGGGACGAAAGATGAATCGGGGTCAGCGGATTCTTAATTTCATGGGCTATTCTCTTTGCCACTTCCCGCCATACCATCATCTTTTGCGCTTTTATCAATGCAGAAAGATCTGTTAAAACCACTAATATACCACCAAATTTTTTATTTACAGGATTCTTCATTTGAGAAATTTTAACAGCTATATTGAGGATCTTCCCTTTAATCTTGATATCAAGATCTTTCTCATAAACCTTGAATTTTGATTTGAACGCCTTTTCAATGATAGTCATTATATCTTTGTAGGGGTTCATACTGAATGCATCCGAAAACTGTTTATTTATTAATTTTGTTTTTTTAATTCCCAGTATTCTTTCAATTGCAGAATTTATCTCAACAATCTCTCCACGTTCATTTATTGATATAACACCGGAAGTAATATTGTTAAGAATATTTTCTGTTATGCTCCTTCTGTGTCTAAGCTCAAATGTTCTTCTCTGTAGTGTTTTTCTGTTGATTTTCAGATCATTTATCATTTTGTTAAACTCATTAATGAGTGTATTGAATTCATCCTTCGCAATGTAATCAATCTTTACATCAAGGTTTCCCTTTGTTATCTCGGTTGCAGCATCAACCAGCATTTCTATTGGTGTAGTGATTCCCTTGGCCAGATAGAGAGCAACCCATGAAGCTGAAAAAACAATCAGTATTGATATAAAAACGAATAGCAGATAATAAGTGGTCTTAACCGGATCCCGGATCATTTTCAGCTGCATATATTTATCTACCATTGCATTCAGTTTTTTAAGATTCTCTATGTATTTATCCGGATAAAATTTCCCGATTATCACAAGGACTTTGTCTCCCGTGGGAGTATTAAAAGGTATTCCGCTTCTTATTAATTCACCTTTTTCAAGGGAATCTACTTTGATGAAATCGGAACCGCTTAACACCTTGTAAACATCCTCTAGTGACAGATCCTTATATTCCTGGAGTGGAATAACCGGGTTAAACTGTGAAATGATCTCTTTACTGTTCATGAAAATATTGACAACATCAAGCCTGTAATTTATCATCTGTTTCTTCACCCAGTTCCTGAGAAATATTGAGTTGTTTTCAGTATACATCTTTTTTTCTCTGATCCCGGTCGAAATTATTCTGGAGAAGTATTTAAGATCATCCTTTGATTTTCCGTAATAACTCTCCTTCAACTCATTAGTCTTCTGCATAATTGATCCGATATCAGTTCTGAACCACTTTTCAATCCCACGGTCAATCAGTTCAGTTGCAAAAAAGAATAAAAATACAGTTGGAACGATTGTGAAAATAATAAAGAAAAAAACGAGCCTTTTTTTAAAACGGCTTCCGGTCTTCTCCTTGTTTTTATCATAATAGAGTTTTATTAGATTCCTGATAAAAACAAACATAAATGTAATACTAAAAAGAATTATGATAGTCCACAATACAAAAAGCATTGTCTGGCTGTTCTTTACATTAGTCAGAAGTGATGAAAAATTCTCGCTCTCATCAAAAAGGACTTTGATTATTACAAAAATAATGAAGAAGAGGGCAACTCCGATTATTATAAATCTGATCCCCCTGTTCTCTCCGGTAATTGGATTTTCCCTGTCATCCATGATAATAATAATGCCAGAAATCCAAGCTTTTTTCAATTGATTATTGGATTAAATTTTGATTAGTCATTTTATGCATCACTTCAGGGTTATTGTTTGACCATGCCGGGACTTAAATGATATAATATTTTATTGCACCTGTAGCTCAGAGGATAGAGCTTGGGATTCCTAATCCCAGTGCCGCAGGTTCGAATCCTGCCAGGTGCGATTTTCCTCACAATGCTGAAATATAAATAAAATATTGAATGTTAGAAAGAATTAAGGTATAAAAAATTCTTAAAAAAACGGAGGAATCATGAAATCTAAAATAATAATATCACTCCTTTTGACAACCATGATTTTAATCATTCCAGGCTGCAAAAAGAGTACCGGCGAAACAAATAATGATAACAATGATAACGGGGGAAACGGTCAGGGAATCGGTGATACAATAAAGAGCTTTACGGAAAACGATCAGAACGGTAACACTTTTTCTCTTGATACTTTCAAAGGAAAAGTAATTTTGTTGAATATAAGTGCAATGTGGTGTGGCCCGTGCAGAGAAGAGGCTCCCAAGCTGATGGAGCTTTATAATACGTATAAAGAGAGAGGACTCGAAATAGTCCAGTGCATCTATCAGGATGAGAATAGTCTTAGATCTGATCAGAGTGATCTTCAACGCTGGGTGAAAGAATTTAAAATTTCATTTACGGTTGTAAATGATATCGACGGTTCTCTAACCGGATATTTTTCATTCGGAGGAATTCCATTCAACGTCATTATTGGGCGTGATTTTAAGATTAAATACAGACGTGAAGGATTCTATGAAGAGGAGATAATTCAGAAGATAGAAGATCTTCTATAACAAATTAAGATGAAAAAATCCTCAATTTTAATATTATTAATGCTATTTTTTACTGCTTCCATCTTTACAGCAGGCATTTCGGAATTCTCTTTAAAGAAATTGAATGGTGACGAATTTAATATCAGTGATCACATTGGAAGTAAGATTATACTTATAGATTTCTGGGCAACATGGTGCAAACCCTGTAAAAAACTTCTGAAGAAATTGAATGATATCAGTGTCAGGCTCAATGATAAGGTTTTGGTTTTAGCGGTTTCTACGGATGATTCATCATCATTCAGCAGAATTGAAAATTATATCAGAAGTAAAAAATATAAATTTACCGTCCTACTGGATCCGGACGGGAAGGTCTCCGAACTATATAATCCGTCATCAAAGATCCCATTCACTATGATAGTAGACAAGAAAGGAGAGATCAGATATACACACACAGGATATATTCCCGGACTGGGAAAAGATCTTTCAAAAAGAATAATCACACTATCAAATGAAAAATAGGGCATTTATCCCGCTTTTAGTTACAGCACTGCTTCTGATTGTCCTCCCTGCAAATGCTTTTAAAATTGGAGATATAAACCTTTACATTACAAATGAGACGATCCTGAATCTCAACAAAACCGCAAACAATCAGGAACAGTTCTATGAAGAGCTTTCTTTCTTTTCCAAGGTAAAAAATTTTTCCTCCAATTTCACTTTACGTTTAAAAAACTATTTTAAGCAGAGTCCTAATCAAACACTTGAAAATCCGGAATTCGATCTGTTCAGGAAATCTGTTCATTTCAGGTCCAAACATGTCAGAATTTCAGCAGGCGACTTTTATTCTCTTCTCGGAAGAGGACTTGTTCTTTCAGTCCTGAAAAATGACGATATCTTCAAAGAGAGAACAATACAGGGATTAAAGGCGGATATAAATATCAATAAAATTGGAGCAACTATCCTTGGCGGTATAATTAAAGATGAAACCAATATTCAAAACTGGTTTCTCAGCGGAGGAGAGTTCAGATATAAATACGGGAAAAAAAACAGTGCCGGATTTCATTTCAGCTATGTTAACGATATTGATACTTTCAGTGAACTGGGAGGCAGATTTACAGGTTCAGTCAGTATGCAGGGATCCGGTCTGTTTGGATATCTCAGCTATTACACCGAAGCGGCAGTACTTTCGTATTCATCTGCAGAATTAACAAACGGAAAGGCGATCTATTCAAATTTAACTTACAGCAGGGGACATGTAACTATAAGCGCCGAATATAAATACTATAAAGATTTTTATAATGAAATGAATAATCCTCCGACAGCTGATAGAGAAGATGAAATTTCAACACTTAAAGATTCTTCCGGAGGAAGAGTAAAGTTTACATACAGTCTTTTCGATCCCGATATATCACTTTTTATTAATTTCGGACATTACAGGGAGTATGACTCAGGTGGAAACCACATCTATGCAGGAATAAATTCACAGGATCTCTTTGATAAAGTCACTTTTGCTTTTTCTTACGGTGTGAGAAAAATCCTCTACCCGGTAAAAAAATTTTCAGCTGATATCCAGGTGGAAGTAAACGATACATTGAGTATAGAGTTATCTTCAAAGGATAAAAGGTACAAAGACGGTTCTTTTATCTTTACTGAAAGTGATCATTCAATTCAATTATCTTTGTATCCGGGACTGTCCGTTAGTTTCCTATACCAGTTTTCACACAATGCCGTAATGGGATTAAATAATTTTTTCTCAGCAAATATCTCTCTTTTCTTAAAGAAAAACCTGCAGATAACAGTTGCAGGTGGTACAATCAGGGGAGGTCAGGTTTGTTCGGGAGGACAATGCTTCATTATGCCTCCGTTTAAGGGGATCAAATTTTCAATTTTAAAAATATTTAAATAAATAAAAATTTATTGGAGGTTAAAAATGAGCGGGAAAATATTAATTGCAACAGTTAAACCGTTTGCAAAGGATGCTGTTGAAGCCATTAAAAAAATTGCCGGGGAAAATGGTTATGAAACTGCTTTGCTTGAATCATACTCTGAAGAAGAGCAGCTGATATCAGCTGTAAAAGATGCTGAGGCTTTAATAATCAGAAGCGACAAAATCCATTCAGGGATAATTAATACAGCAAATAAACTTAAAATAATTGTCAGAGCAGGAGCCGGATATGATAACGTGGATATTGAAACCGCAAAACACAAGCAGATTGTTGTCATGAATACACCCGGACAGAATTCGAATGCTGTTGCGGAACTTGCTTTGGGATTAATGCTCTATTCAGCAAGGAATAAATTTAACGGCAAAGCGGGAACGGAATTAAAGGGTAAAAAGCTCGGCATACATGCATATGGCCACGTTGGAAAAGCAGTAGCAGTAATAGCATCTGGATTCGGTATGGAAGTGTTTGCATTTGATCCTTTCATAGATAATAAAATAATCGAAAGTGACGGAGTAACTCCCCTTAAAACAGTGGAAGAGCTATATAAAACCTGCAGATATATATCTCTTCATATACCTGCAAATGAGAAAACCAAAGATTCAATAAATGATAAACTGCTCTCTTTGCTGCCGAAAAACGGTGTGCTTGTTAACACTGCAAGAAAGGAAGTTGTCTGTGAAGATTCCCTAAAAAAGATCCTAAATGAAAGAGAGGATATTTCATATCTTTCTGATATTGCACCAGATTGTGAAAAGTATCTTCTTGAAAATTATTCTTCACAATGTTTTTTCACCCCCAAAAAAATGGGTGCACAAACAGCAGAGGCAAATATAAATGCCGGAATTGCAGCAATCAATCAGATTATAGGATTCCTAAAAAGAGGAGATAGAACTTTCCAGGTAAACAATTAGAATTAAAAATATATTCTGAATGAGCTGTATATGATTGACGGATAGGAGCCGAATTCAGACCTGAGTGTCAGTTTTCCTTCTGATTCACTCCCATTTAAATTTAGTTCAGGCCTCTTTCCGATCCCGATAAAAGCTCCGGCTGAAATGTATATATTCTCTTTTATATTGTAATCTATAACAGGGGAAATTATTAACGATCCGTCGTCAATATTCCATATAACCAGATTATTTGCACCTATAAGAGGATGAATCTGTTTGTTCACTCCTAAAGAGAGATAATTTTTTGATGTCTGGAAAACATTGCCTTCGGCAAATGGAATTTCAGTGAACATATTAATATAATCAACTGCTCTACTTTTCCCGGCTGAATTATAAAGATACTCCGCATAAACATAATAATTTCCTCTTAGATTATAGTCTGCTCCTGCAGATATTCTTAAATAATCAAATTGTTCATCCGAAGTCTCTTGTTTAAAAAAGGAGGTTCGTACAAGTGCCATTTCAGCCCATACACCGGCTCCGAAAATCGATGATGATATATCAAGTCCGGCAAGAACATTTTCCCTGAATCCCGCAGCAATAAGTGATATATCAAATTTAAGAATGTTAAATTTACATCTGAGATAGAATGCACTTTCGTCAAATCTGAAATTCTTTCCAAAAACAAAGCCTGCGTCAAGCTCATTCATGGTTCCAACAGGGATTCTTATTCTTACAGCATCTACACCTGATCTCTCTTCTTTATCAAGCTGATTAAAATTAAAAGGTGTGAGAATATCTGTTGTGTTAAACACTCTGGCACTCCCCCAGGCGATAGACTGTCTTCCAATAAATATATCAGCAAAATTGCTTTTAATTGTGAGAAAAAATCTATCAAGATTGTGGTTTAATGTGAAATTTCCCTCCCCTAAATCGCCCGTCGGATAGAGAACAGTCTTAAAATCTTTAAGCCTGTAAGCAGCAGGTTCGATTGAAGTAACCGGGAGAAAAGTTTTTCCTTCGGTATTGCTTGAGATTGAAGGATATATATCATATGCTATATTTATATCAACTGAATTTGATATTTTCATTAAAGATTTTATCCTAATGTTATTTGTGACAATACCGTAATCCGGAGATCCCGTTAATTTACCGTTTGAAAAGGTGCCTTTGTTTGCAAGGAGAGTAAAGAAGGATTTAAAATATCCTGAAAAATCTATTGATGCAGCTCTGCATAATACCGGTCCCCCCAGAACTATCATTAATATAACAAAATGTATAATAAACAACTTTTTATTTGGTTTTGTCATTTACTACAATTCCGTCCCTCAGAGTGATCAGCCTGGTGGCTCTATCCATTATCATCCTGTCATGAGTTGAAAAGAGAAAAGTCATACCTTTTTCTAAATTAAGTTTTCTCATCATATCAAGCAGATCAGATCCCATTTTTGAATCCAGATTCGCAGTTGGTTCATCCGCAAGGATAAGTAGTGGATTGGATACCATTGCCCTGGCTATTGCAACTCTCTGCTGCTGCCCTCCTGATAACTGTGTGGGCAGCCGATCCTGCATATCACTTAATCCGACTTCATCGAGAATATCTTTAACCCTCTTCCGCCTCTCATTCCCGGATACCCCCTGGAGCAGCATGATATATTCTACATTCTCTTCAACTGTCAGAACCGGGATCAGATTGTAGGACTGAAACACAAATCCCAGATTATCCCTCCTGAAATCGGACAATTCTTTTCCCTTCATCATGGAAAGATCAGTGCCATTGAGTATAACTTTCCCACCTGAAGGCGAATCGAGACCTGAAATTATATTTAAAAGAGTGGTTTTCCCCGAACCCGAAGGGCCGACAACTGCAGTAAATTCCCCCTTATTTATGGTTATGGATATTCCTCTTACAGCTTTAACTTCAATGCTGTTATCTTTATAAGATTTAGTAACGTCTAATGTCTCTATCAAAGTTTTTTCAGTCATTGTATTCTCCTTAAATTTTCTTTTTTCTTTTCACACTCTTTACATACTTTTTCTCATAGCTTCGGTGATAACAATTTTTCCTGCTACTCTGGCCGGATAAATTCCGATAATCAGTGTAAAAATAAAAACTGCTGCAGGATAAAGAAGAAATTGTTTTAGCTTGACCACCGGGTAGAGCATTTCTCTCATTATCGCACCTGATATCTCAATCCCCCTGTAATCAATTCCCCATTTCAGCAGAAGCATCATTACAATGAATCCCAGGATAACACCTATAATAATGCTGATAAATGCAAGAACTCCGGATTCAAATATAATTAGTTTTCTGACACCTGAAGGTCTGGTTCCTACAGCCCTTAAAATCCCAAATTCAAACATCCGTTCATATAGAGACATGAACAGAGTATTGACAATTCCGAATACGACTACGACAAATAAAATAATCGCCATTACAGCCATACTGATATCCGTCATATCGAGAATTTTTTTCAACTCCGGCAGCACATTCGTCCAGCTCACGGCCTCGTTATTTCCGGTTGAATATTTCTTCCAGAATTCCGCATCCTTTTTTTCTGCAAAATTCATTTCCGTAAAAGTAATTGCTATTTCATGAATTTTACCTGCAAGATTCAGCATCTTTTGTGCAGTATTAAGTCTGATGAAGGCCATGCCGTTATCCATCTCTTTTATCCCGAACCTGTAGATTCCGGAGATCCTGAACATTTCCTGGCTGAGATCTCCTGTAAAAGCCTGAGCAACTGTTATAACTACTCTGTCTCCAATCCCGGCTTCAAGAACATTTGCAAGTTTTTCACCGATGACAATATCCCGCGGGTTTTTGCCGCCAAAATATGAACCTTCAGAAATATTTTCGTCGATTTTTGTGAGAAATTTATCTTTATCCGGATTTATGCCGTATATTACAACAGACTCAACATTCGATGGAGATGTCAGCATTCCGAAACTGATAACTCTCTTTGAAAAATTACTCACTTTTTGTTCCAGTTTCAAGTTATGTTCAATTCCTTCGGGATCTTCAATAGTCTTTTCAACATCCTGGGATAACCTGAAATCTTTGTGATGAATTTGAGCTTCCCCAAGAAGTGTGGAAGTTGCAGAATCAATAAGACTTTTTTTCATTCCTATTATAACACCATCGGAGACGATTAGTGCCGCAAGTCCGATTCCAATTGCAATTGATGCTATGATTGTTCTCCTTTTATTTCTTAGAACATTCTTCCATGCCAGTTTTATAAAAAATTTCATTGCTCCTCCATTTAATGCTGTCTCATCGCTTTGGCAGGATCTGTTTTTGCTGCTTTTAAGGCCGGGAAAAAGCCTACAATCGTTGCAGATATAAAAACAGTGACTGCAGGTATCAGAAAACTTCTTAAGTTGATCTCAGTTTTCATTGTTTCAAACTTCATACCACCGTAACTGAAGGGTTCCGGGAGAGTGATTCCCTTCTTTGAGAGAAGATAATTTGTGATAAGTGCAAGTACAGTGCCAAAAAATATACAAATTATTCCAAGTACATTAACTTCATAGAGGATCATCTTAATTATATCGCCGGGTTTTGTACCGACAGCTTTAAGAACTCCATATTCCCGTCTCCTCTCAAGAACCGACATAAGGACAGTATTAAGAACACCTACTGCAACTACAAGGACAATTATCACAAGCATGATCCACATCCCTTCCTGATCCGCTTTCATTGCATCATAAAAAGATTTGGCAAAAACCTGCCAGGGTGAAGCTGAAAGTTTCGTGCCTTTAAGTTTTTCTGAAAGCATCTCTGAAACATCGGCGACATCTTTTAGCGAATTCAGCGTTATAACTACTTCATGTATCCTGTTTCCGAGAACCAGCAGCTCCTGAGCTGCTTTAATAGAAATGTACATAGAGACCCTGTCCGATAAATCATTTCCGCTGTTAATAATTCCTGTTATCCTGTATTTATCATTTGCAACCGAGCCGTCTGCCCCCTGAGTAACAATTACCAGATCATTGCCGATTTTCGCCTTTAAAATTTTTGCCAGCCCTTTTCCGAGGAGCACTTCATTGGAAGAATCACCAAATATTCTTCCGGATTCAATTTTTTTATAAAAATTAGTATTTTTATTCTCTTTTTCTTTGTCTATCCCGATTATCTTTGCTCCTGCATTTTTTTCACCAACAGAGACAATCCCGGCAGAATATACTCTGGGAGAATATCCGCGAATATCGTCAATATCATCAATTTCTTTTGAGAGAGAACTGAAATCATCAATTGTTTTATAGATTGAAGGAGTGTCAAGATAACTCTTTTTGTGAATCTGAATATGACCAAGTTCATTTGTCGTGAACATATTGATTATGTCATTATAAGAGCCATCCGACCATCCGATGAAAAAAGCAGCGAGATAAAATCCCCCAAACATACTTAATGCGGTTAAAAGGCTCCTTCTCTTCTGCCTGAAAATATTTCTGAATGCGATCTTAAACATCAGCATCTTAAATACCTGCCCGAAGGTTTCTCAGAGAAAATATTTTTTTACCTATTTTAATATTGAATCCGGCTTTGAGATATCTGATTACAGTTTTTTTCCCCTTTTTTTTTGTTGGAACCAGTTCCATTACCGTAGGGATTAATTTATTTCCCATTTTTTTTACTTCACGAAAATACATCTCCCTCTTAAGATTTCCCTTTTCATCATAATATTTTTGAAATACAGGCATATAATCATTTTGTTTTACTGCCAGGACTACATGTCCCCACACAATGGGTACACCCGCTTTCGGGATACATTTAACGTATTTTATTCCTTTTTTTGCATCTTTTGGATTTATTATGGAAAAGTGATAATCATCAAGATAGTTATATTCTTTTACAAGATCATCATTTGTGAAATCGGAGCCCATCCACGAACCCATCATCATTGAAGGAGGAATTTTCATAACTTTATTAGTCTTCGGGAAGAAATTCCACATCTCCTTATCAATTCTAAGTGTCGCCATTCCCCTCTCCTTTTTCGGCTCAAGTATCCTGATAAATGTGTGTTTTTTACCCATACTCCATGAATTTATCTTTAGAGTTCTCTTCCAGTGGGGAGTTACTATCTCCATTTCAATCATTGCATAGCTGGAATCACTTCTGTACAATTCATCAATTTTACGGACAATTTTTTTTGCAGCAAATTCATCTGTTTCAGCAAAAAGTCCGGTTACTGAAGAAAAATAGAACATTGAAATAAATATAAAGCTTAATTTAAAGATTAAACTGCCTCGTTTCATAGATACCTCCTCATTTTCCAATCCCCTTTTCGATGAGTCTGATTAACTCGAGTCTGATCAGGGACAGGTTAATCTGCTCTCTGTCTATCACCCATTGAACCATTATTCCATCTAACATTCCAACAAAAAGAGATGCCAGTGAATCATGATCTATATCATCTCTAAAACTTCCATCCTCTTTACCTTCTAAAATCAGGTCTCTTACCAGAGATCTGTATGATCCGTAAAAATGCCTCATTTCCATATATATGATATTTTTTGAAGTTTTAGTTCTAATACTTTCAGCCCAGAAATCAAAAATAAGATTCATCATGTCATTCTTATCATTATCGATGAAACCGATAATAAAATCAGTTATCATCTTTAATTTGTCTTTGCCGGAAGAGGATTTAAGAACAATATCTTCTATTCCTGTATCAAACATAGACATAAAATACCTGTATGCCTGAGATATGATTTCATTTTTATTTTTGAAATATTCATATATGGTTCCCTTACCAACATCGGCAGATAAAGCAATATCTCTTATTGTAGAATTGTTAATTCCATTCTTTGTAAAGACAGAAATAGCGGCAAGTAAGATCTGCTCCCTCTTTTCAGATTTAATAATTTTTTTTGCTGCCATGTTATTGACCGACCGTTCGGTCATTACTAATATAGTTTAAAAATTGGATTTTGTCAATCTTTTTTATTTTTTTGAACGGTATAATTTCATATAGTCTTCGGCAGCTTTCATTTTGTCAATACCGAGATATCCCGCATACTTTATTATCAGCCATCGTAAATACCCGTCATTGTTGAATTTCGAAAACTTTTCACTCTCAATTGCTCCAAGAAGTTTAAAAGGAATATCAAGTAACTCTGCAATATCTTTTATCTTCATATCTTTTTTTTCTCTGACACGTCTGAAATATTCACCTGAAACTGAATATTCCTTCTCATCATCATTAAACAGATTAAAATCATAAGTGTCATCCTGCTCCAGTTTTATCTCTTCAGTAACAGGCATTTCGGCAGCCAGTTTCTCATATGCTTCCCTGATTGAAGATAATATTTCATTTATTTCATTTTCATCAAGTTCATCTGCGATTGGTAAAAGTTCAGGTGATTTTATATTAGAATATAGCCTGGTGAGATGTCTGTATGCCGCCTCTATTTCTTTAGGACCTGCAAAATGGTCGATCTCCAGAATATCAAGCAGTCTTTTTTTTTCAGCACTATCCAACTGGTGCCTCCTTTATAGAATTCCCAATACGCTCAATCGATTTTTTTATCTCTCCCGATTTCCAAATTTCATTTACAGGTTCTTTTTTTTCAATCATTTTCCAGAAATTTTCATCATAATTTATAAATCCCGTAAATTTTGATCCGACCTTGAAATGTTTTTTTAAGATACTGCAAAGTGAAATACCTGATTTCTCCTGTTCCCGGTTTTTAACCTGATTTACGATCAGGTTGAAATTCATTTTTTTATAATCGTTGTCTATCTCATTTTTAAGTGCCGGATCAATTTCTCTTAAATATTCTATAAATCCCGAAAAAGATTCAACCTGTTTGGAGCGATCCCTGCCTTTCCAAAAATTTCTCACTAATTTTCCAAATCCCTTGTCATTATAAAGATCAGATATATATCTTATCAGTACTTTTTTGACAAATAGATAAAGATTTTCAATTGAAGTGATCTCAGGAGTTGTTACAACAATTTTTTTATCGGAAATCAAAAAGGTATCAATTGTATTTAAAACCGATCCCGCACCCAGATCTATTATAACATGATCACATTCAAGTTCGGAAATATCCCTGTAAAACTTCGTCCGTCTGAAAAAAGGTACAGATTTTGGATTAATTGTCCCCATATCACCTGCAATAAATCTCAGACCGCTCCTTCCTGTTTCCGAACAGATACCCTGAAGATCGGAAAGGTTTTTGAAATAATCTGTGAGAGTTCCACGTATCTTATCCCTTCCAAAGAAAGAGTGTAGGTTTGAACCTCCCAGGTCGCCATCTATAAGGATAGTTCTTCCTCCGTTTTCACTCAGAAAAAATCCGAGTGCCGATGAAATGAAGCTCTTCCCCGTTCCCCCTTTTCCTCCTCCAATACTCCAAATTTCCGGACTGTTCTTTTTCATTTCCACAAATAAATTTTTACAAATTAGAAGAATTCTGTCAAGAAAGTTCTCTGAACCCGAATATCATTTAAACAGTTTCAGCAGATGTTCAGATAGAAATTTTCCTAATTCCATCGTTGGATCCTATTATAAGAATAGTCTCATCTCCCTTGAAAACATATTCAGGCCGGGGAACTATTAAGCGTACCCCGATATCCGCTGCTTCCGAAGACTGTTTAATCATAATCACCTCAACCTCGAAGCTGGATCTTATATCCAGCTCTTTTAAAGAACGCCCTGAAAACCTGTCAGGTACCGGGATCTCAGAAAGTATATTCCCATCTTTCAATGATACTTTTTTGAATTTAGGTATTGAATTAATATAGCTGGAAAATGAGCTGACCATATCACGTCTTAACATTTCGCCATTATATGCCTCAATTACATCATCTTTAGATATGTATCCTATTAGTTTACCGTCCGGACTTCTGTCAATTACCGGTAACTCACTGAATCCCGTCTCCGAAAATGCCCTCATCACAACATCGAGCGTATCGTCAGGTGTAAAATGATGGGCTGATGGAGTTAAGAGATCATACGCGACAATTATAGATTCCAGTATATCGGATTTATATAGAATCGTTGTCAGGTCAAATATTGATATAATTCCAAGGAGACGATTATTGTCATCAACAACAAAAAAATTCGGATGTACACTTTTTACAGTCAGATCCATTAATTCATGGAGATGTGTATCTGCATAGACCTTTTCAAAATCAGGTTTCATAACCCGTGATACTTTCAATGATCTTAATGCATTTACTTCCTGCCCCTTGAATATGTCAATCCCTTTTCGGGATAACTTCAGTGTATAGATAGAATCTTTACGCACGTGAGAAGTAATAAGGACACTAATTATACATGTAACCATGAGAGGAAGAATTATTCTGTAATCATTAGTCAATTCAAAAATAATAAGTATTGAAGTTATTGGTGCATGCATTGCTCCTGCAGCTACCGCACCCATCCCCACAAGTGCATAAGCACCGGGAGTTGAGGTGACTGCGGGGAAAAGATTATGAACGATCGTTCCGATGAATCCTCCGAGAGTAGCACCTAAAAACAGGGATGGTGCAAAAATTCCCCCTGAACCACCTGATCCTATGGTTACAGATGTAACTACAAGCTTCAAAAAAACAAGGAATATAAGGAAGTACCAGATTATATGTCCATTGAGGGCTAGACTTACAGTATCATACCCAACACCGAATATATGGGGAAATTTTATTGCAATAATACCGATAAATATACCACCAATAGCCGGTTTCAGCATCCCGGGGATTTTAATTTTCTCAAACAGATCCTCAGTTTTATATAGAACCGTTATGAATGCCAGAGCCGTGAAAGCCGACAGAATTCCAAGTAAAACATATGGAATCATTTCATAAACACTCACTAACTGATAATGTGGAATAACAAAAGCTGAAAAATCACCTATAAAATGTCTGGAAACAACAGTTGCGCTGACAGAGGACACGACAACAGGGCTGAATTGCGATATACCGAAATCATTCAGAATGATTTCGACTGCAAAAAGTGCCCCAGCTATCGGAGCATTAAATGTTGCAGCAATTCCTGCCGCAGTACCACATGCAACCAGAGTCCTGAGTCTTGGCCCTGTTATTTTCAAAAACTGCCCTAAAACACTTCCTATGGCTGATCCAATCTGAACAATCGGCCCTTCTCTCCCTACGGAGGCTCCTGAACCGATACTAACAGCTGATGCGGTAATTTTCGCCGCAACTACTCTGGCTCTTATCGATCCACCTCTTAAAAGGATTGATTCCATCACTTCAGGAACTCCATGCCCCCTCGCTTCACGGGCATAACGGTACACTATGGGTCCTACTATTAAACCACCGATAACAGGTGCACAGAGTTTTACATACCATGGAAGTTTTAAAACATAGGCAAGGGAATAGTCCCATGTACCAAAGAAAATCCTCTGGAAAAACCTTATGAGAAATCTAAAGAAAATTGCACCGAATCCACCTAGAACACCAATTACAACTGCAATCATTACCATCAAAGTGTGTTCATTGAGCCGCAGCTTTCTCAATCTTGATATTAGTTTTGATTGAAGGGTTACAAGTTTAAGGTAAACATTAGAATCTTTCAGCATATTTAAATATTAGTCACCTGATTTTTTTTTGCAAGAATTTTTACGGTAAAAATAAACTTGACGCCCGGGAGCGATTTGAAGTATAAATAATTGAGGTGTGAAATGAGTAAATCCCGGTTTGACCACAAGATGATTGAGGAAGGAGTTGAACTAATTCTAAAAGGTGTAGGAGAGGATATAAATTCGGTTCGCATGAAAAATACTCCCGGAAGAGTGACCGAAATGTTAACGGAAGTACTTGCCTGTACAAATAAGGACCCGGCTGATTTTATGAAAGCACTTTCGGAAGAGAGGCATGATGAAATGGTCATTCTAAAGGATATTCCTCTCTATTCCATGTGTGAACACCACCTGCTGCCTTTCTTTGGAACCGCCAGTATTGCTTATATTCCAAGAGAGGGAAAGATCATCGGGTTAAACACACTTGCGAAACTTGTAGACTCACTATCAAGGCGCCTTCAGATCCAGGAAAGACTGACAAAGCAGATTGCAGATTCTCTGGTTGACTCACTGTCTCCCCTGGGAGTAATGGTGGTTATCAAAGCAGAACATTTGTGTATGACGATGAGAGGAGCAAAAAAACCGGGTTCTACTACTATGTCTTCTGCAGTTAGAGGAATATTCAGAAAAAAAACAGCTACACGCCAGGAAGCAATGTCGTTGATAACCTGATTGTAATTAATTTATTTAAAAACTTTCCTGGGAATATTTACGGCAATATTCAACGTTGACAGATCTGCCGGTGACCGGGTCAATATCTAAAACAGCAAAATCCATTATCACATTTTTTTTTGCAACTTCCCATCTCTGATTCAGCCCGGTTTTAAACTTTTCAAGAACAGGGCCTCTCTTCATCCCGATTACCGAATCAAGTGAGCCTGTCATTCCGACATCAGTCTGATATGCAGTACCATTCGGGAGGATCCTTAAGTCTGAAGTCGGGACATGTGTGTGTGTCCCAAGCATTGCAGAAACTCTTCCGTCAAGATAAAAACCCATCGCCTGCTTTTCTGCCGTAGCCTCAGCATGAAAATCAAGAATAATTATTTTCGTTCTTTTTTCATTCAGCCATTTATCAATTTTATTGAAGGGATTATCTACAACCGGTTCCATAAAAACCCTGCCTTGCAGATTTGCAACAGTTATCTCAATCCTGCTTTCAAGGGGAAATACAACCCATCCATGTCCCGGAACTGATTCCGGATAGTTCATCGGCCTGAGAATATTTTTATTTGAATTTAAAAGTTCAGCTGATTCCCTCTTATCGAATATATGATTCCCGCCTGAAATGATATCAATTCCGGCATTATAAATTTCTTTCGATGTATTATCTGTTATTCCTAATCCTCCTGCAGCATTTTCCCCATTGGCGATAATCAGGTCGGGTTTATATTTTTTTTTTAATTCAAGCGTTGATTCGGCCAGCATCCTCCTGCCGGGTTTCCCGACAACATCCCCTATAAATATTATCCTTACACTTCTATCATTTTGCATATTCTGTAGCTCTGATCTCCCGTATAACCGTTACTTTGATCTGACCGGGATATTCCATCTCTTCCTGAATTTTTTTTGCAATATCTTTTGATATGATAAAAGTTTTGTTATCATCGGTCTCATTTGAATCAATAATGACCCTGACTTCTCTTCCCGCTCTGAGAGCATAAGCTTTGTTTACATTTTCAAAAGATTTGCTCAATTCCTCAAGTTTTTCCAGACGTTTTATATATGCCTCAAACATCTCCCTCCGAGCACCCGGTCTTGCTGCAGACATTGCATCGGCAACCTGAACAAGGACAGCTTCGACCGATTCAAAATCAACATCCATATGATGAGAAGCGATTGCATCAAGAACTTGTTTCGATTCTCCATGCTTTTTTGAAAGCTCAACTGATAATTGAGTATGAGTACCTTCTGTTTCCCTGTCAATAGCTTTTCCTATATCATGAAGAAATCCGGCTCTTTTTGCAACATTCATATTTACACCAAGCTCTTTAGCCATCATTGCAGAGATCATTGCAACCTCCTTTGAATGCTGAAGGACATTTTGACCATAAGACGTTCTGTAATGAAGTTTGCCTATATAAATAAAAAGTTCGGAACTAATATCTCCCAGTTCCAGTTCCATTACTGCATTTTCTCCAACTTCTTTTAAGTGTTTGTCAAAATTTATTTTTTCTTTTTCAACAACCTCTTCAATTCTTGCGGGGTGGATCCTTCCATCGGAGATAAGATTTTCCAAAACTCTCTTTGCAATCTCCCTGCGAACCGGGTCAAAAGAGGAAACTATAATTGCTTCAGGAGTATCATCAACGATGAAATCCACTTCTGTTGCGGTTTCAAGAGCCCTGATATTCCTCCCTTCCCTTCCGATTATTCTTCCCTTCATTTCATCATTAGGAAGATCAATAACAGTTACTGCTGAAGACATTACATGTTCAGTACCGATCCTCTGAATTGCCGTTGAAATAATATCTTTTGCAAGTAATGAACTCTTCTCTTTCAATTCATTTTCAATTACTTTAATTCTTTTCGCCGACTCAACTTTTGCTTCATTCTCAAGTTGCTTGATCAGTATTTCCTTGGCTTCATCCGCAGTCATTCCTGATATTTTTTCAAGTTTTAATTTTTCCTCTTCATATGTTCTGGTGAGTTTATCCTGCAGTGCTTTCAACTCCTCTTCTTCATACCTAATATTCTTCTCCATAGATTTCAGCTCTTTTTCTTTATTGTCAAGATTAAGATATCTTCTATCAATATTTTCTTCTTTTTGAAGCAGCCTTTTTTCCATTTCGTTCAGCTTATTTATTTTCTGACTGTGTTTTTTATTATATTCATTTTTCCATGACAAGAACTCATCTTTAAGATCCTGACTCAATTTATTCTTTATTTGATCAAATTTATTCCTATTTTCAGTTTCCAGCTCATTTTTCTTTACTTTTATTTGATTGAATTCCTTAACGAATAAAGATTTTCTTAATAGAAAGAGTAAAATCGCAGCAATTGAGATGCCGCAAAAAAACATTATTATATTTGTTATATTCATTCTTTTCTCCCTCAGTTCTTTTTTGTTTGAATAGTGATAACCGGTATATCCTTATCCCCTCCTTGCGATACTAATCTGTCAATTCCTTCTACAAATTGTCTTAATTTCTCATTCTCTTTTTTTAATGAAAAAAGTTCTTCTGCAATATTGACAGAAGAGAGTAGCCCAAGTTTAAAAACATCCCTCTCTCCTGTTTCATTTTTTATTCTTGTATACTTATCGTCAACATAGTTGACTATTTCTAAAAAATCCTCATTTTTTATCTTTCCGGGAATTAAAAAGGAGAAGGATTTTCCCTGTAAACTGACACTAATTTCTTTACTCTTCATTTTTTATAGAATCAATTAGTCCGATAAGTGCAGTTACCTTTTTTTTGATCTGTTCTTTTTCAGTTTCACCTAATTTATGTTCACGGCTGATCTCATTTATCGTTTTTTTTAGTTTTTCATTTTCCTTTTTTAACAATTCAAGATTACTTACCATCTCCCTTATCTTATCTTCCAGTTTATTAAGACTTTCCATAATTCCTGCTCCTTAACGTATACTTATGCCAAAAGTACTCTTCATCTTATCCACCAAATCTCCGAAGATAGCACTTATCTCATCACCTTTGAGTGTCTTATCAGTTCCTCTGAACCTGAATGACATAAGCATACTTTTCATGTTATTTTCGATTTTATCCCCCTCAAACACATCAACAAGAGAAAAATCTTCAAGATATTTCACACTGCATCTTTTGATAAAAGATTCGATATCTCCATACGCAATATTTTTTTCTACGACAAATGACAAATCCCGAATTGAAGATGGGAGCCGGTTCCATTGACTAAAACTTCGTTCATCCGGAATATCTAGTAGTTTATCAAATTCGAGTTCTGCAAAAAATAGTTCTTTATTAATTCCAAACTCTGCCAGAAGTTTTGAATTAACTTCACCGATAAAACCTAAATCAGTATTGTTAAATAGAACTGAAAATCCCGCTCCGGGTTCAAAAAATTTCTTATCTGATTTTTTCGTACTAAAATCGAGCCCGGGTCTGAATGAATCCAGAAGGAGACCAATTTCAGATTTGAAGGTGAAAAAATCAGCAGATTCTCCGGAACTGTTCCTCCAGTTGGATGGAAGAGTCTCTCCGCAGGATGATAATCCCAGGACCAATTTCTCTGAAATTATATTTTGTTCACTCTTAAAAATTTTCCCTGTTTCCATTAGATGAACACCTTTGAAATCATTATTGAGGTTCAACTTTGTGTTTCTCAGGAGGCCCGGGAGTAATGAATTCCTCAGGGTGGAAAAGTCACTCCCAATAGGATTCTTTAGCAAAATCGAATTCTCTTTATCTTCAAAAATTTTATTGCTGGCAGAAGAGTGAAAACTGTAATTAATTACTTCTGTAAAACCTCTCGATTGAAGATGTGAACAGATTTTTTTACTTCCCGTTCTCTTTCTATCATTAAATATCCCACTGTTTATTGTTGTGGGAACTTCGGAATGCAGTTTATCGTAACCATATATCCTTATGATCTCTTCAACAAGATCCTCTGTCCCGTTGATATCTACTCTGAAAGATGGAACCGAAACTTCAAATGATCTTTCTTTTTCAGTTAAACCAAATCCGAGGTTCTCAAGAATTTCTTTATATTCAGTTGATTCAATCTGAATACCGGTAAATCGCGACGGGAAATCTTTTTCCATGACGACTTTCTGCTCAGCTGATTTTCCGGGATATTCATCAAATACATCCGTAATCTCAATCTTTTCAGTCTGACCATCCCTGATCATATCAATAACAAATGAAACAATCCCTGCTGCCGCTTCAATATCTGCTCCTCTTTCAAAGATGTAAGATGAATCGGTCTTTAAGCCTAAACGTCTTGCAGAGCGTCGAATCCTGGACGGATTGAACCATGCGCTCTCTATCACAATATCCCTGGTTGAGGATGAAACCCCGGAAATTTCTCCACCCATTATTCCGGCAAGTGCCAAAGGTGATTCGGAATCAGCTATTACGAGATCAGCATCTGAAATTTTCACAACAGTTCCGTCAAGAAGCTTAATACTTTCTCCCTGCTTCCCCAGCCTGGTCCTGATACCATTTCCATTGATCTTGTCGAGATCAAAAATATGGGTGGGATGTCCGTACAACATCAGGATCAGATTGGATATATCAACAAGATTATTTACCGGTCTGAGTCCCAGACTCTCAAGACTTTCTTTTACCGAATCATCAGAATCCCCGACAACTACATTTCTTAATATTGCACCTGAATATCTGGCACAATCATCTTTATTATCGATTGCAATTTTAAATGTTCCCGAACTGACCGGATTAGGTCCTCTGAAAGATATTGGCCGGAATTCAAGCTCTCTCTCCTTTGCATAAATTTCCCTGGCAATTCCATAGTGAGACAGCCAGTCAGGTCTGTTTGGAGTAATTTCAACTTCATAAATAGTAGTCCCTTTGTAATCGGAAATCCCGTCAACCTCAATTCCTATTGAAGCAAGAAGCTCTTTAAGGTACTTTGGATCAGCATTAACATTAATAAATCTCTTTAAAAGTTTTGAATTTATAACCATTTTTATCCAAATTGGGAATTAAACCTAAGATCGTTATCATACAGATATCGAAGGTCGGTTATTCCGTATTTAAGCATTGCAATTCTCTCTATTCCCATACCGAACGCAAACCCGCTGAATTCATCAGGATCAATTCCGCAGTTCTTTAAAACTTCCCGGTGAACCATACCACTCCCCAGGATTTCAAGCCATCCGTTCCCCTTGCATACTCTGCAGCTTTTATCTTTTCCGAAACAGAGAAAGCAGCTTATATCAACTTCCGCCGAAGGTTCGGTAAAGGGGAAATAACTTGGACGAAACCTAAGATTAATTTCAGCTCCGAAAAAAGACCTTATAAAAAGTTCCAGAGTTCCTTTCAGGTGAGAAAATGTTATCCCCTTATCAACTAAGAGTCCCTCTATCTGATGGAATACAGGAGAATGAGTTGCATCCGGCTCATCTTTTCTGAATACTTTACCCGGAGCGATTATCTTAAAAGGGGGAGCATTTTTCAACATATACCTTATCTGGACAGGAGAAGTATGGGTTCTCAGTAATTTTTCACTATATCCTTCAATAAAAAATGTGTCCTGTTCATCTTTTGCCGGATGGTCTTCCTTAAAATTCAGTAATGTGAAATTATTTTTTTCCAGCTCTATTTCAGGACCGCTGGCAATTGAATATCCAAGGTTCAGAAAAATATCCTCGAGCTTTTCAATTATAAAAGTTATAAGATGAGTTCTCCCTTCATAATAATTAAAAGAAGGCAATGTATAATCCTTAGATTCCTTAACATTTTCGGATCCGGTAATTTTTTTTAACTCTAGCTGACTGCTTATATAGGTTTTCAGAGAATTTATCATTGCCCCTGCTTTTGGACGTTCTTCAGTAGAAACAGACTTCAGTTTTCCAAGCAACGAAGTTACTGCTCCCCGTTTTCTCCCCAAAAAGAGGGCTTTGATTTCCTCTAAATCAGATTGAGATCTTACAGAATCTGTTTTCTTCCTGAATTCCTCTTTTAACCGTTCGATCTCATCATGCAGATCATTAATCATATGGAATGCTTAACTTTTTCCACAATTAACTTAAAAGTATCAGGCTCTTCTGCAGCTAAATTTGAAAGAACTTTCCTGTTAAGAATAATACCTGACTTTTTTAATCCGTTAATAAACCTTGAATAATTCAGGTCATATTCTCTTACTGCTGCATTGATCCTTATGTTCCATAATCTTCTGAAATCTCTTTTTCTGTTTCTTCTGTCCCTGTAAGCATAGGTCAATGATTTTTCAACAGCTTCCTTTGCAGTCCTGTAATTAGACTTTTTTGTTCCGAAAAATCCCTTTGCAAGTTTTAATATTTTTTTTCTTCTTAAAAGCTTTTTGTTTCCTCTTGTAACACGCGGCATTTTTTCCTCCTATGAATTTGGCAGCAGGCTCTTGAGTCTTTTCTTTTCCTCTGCAACAACAACTGTGGATTGCCTCAAATTTCTCTTTCTCTTTTTATTTTTTTTTGTTAAATTATGCGAAGCATTTGCCTTCATTCTGACAAGTTTTCCAGTCCCTGTTACCTTAATTCTCTTTTTCGCCCCTCGGTGCGTCTTTAGTTTTGGCATCTTTTCCTCCTTTTTTCTGACTGATCAGGATATAGCAGTTCCACCTTTCTCTTTTTGGCGGTGATTCTATTTCCGAGATCTCGGTCAAAATTTCTACCATTTTTTTGGTCATTGTATCCAGCATTTCCGGTTTTCTCTTCTGCCTGCCTCTCAGCCAGATAGTAACTTTAACTTTATTACCTTCTTCAAGAAATTGCTTTATTTTTTTTAATTTTACTTCAATATCATGTTCTCCGATAACAGGAGTAAATTTTATTTCCTTAATATGGATCTTTCTCTGGTTTTTTTGGGCTTCATGTGCTTTTTTCTGCAACGAATAAAGATATTTTCCATAATCCAGGAGCCGGCATACAGGTGGTTTTGCATTTGGTGATATTGCAACCAGGTCCAGGCCCTTCTGATGTGCGAGTTCCAAAGCTTTTTCTCTTGGAACTATTCCTATCTGCGTTTTGTTTTCATCGATCAATCTTATTTCGGGTGATCTGATCTCCTCATTCAGTTTATGCAATTTTTTCTTTTTGACAGGTCTTTTATATCTCATATTCTAATAATTTTTCCTCCCTGATCCCGGAAATACCTTTTAAAAATGTATCCAGGTCTATAGATCCTTTATCTCCATGAGAATGAATCCGATAGGATATATTACCGGATTTTTCCTCTTCATCACCTATTATTAAAATATAGGGTATCTTTTGTTTTTCCGCATCTCTGATTTTTCTGCCGATC
>CAZNLS010000019.1:0-30598 GCA_964573895.1 uncultured Clostridia bacterium | reverse complement strand
ACCCTATATGGATTTGTTTATTGGAAAAATGGGCGGGTCACTTGGAGAGATATCGGCATTGGCAATACTTATAGGAGGTCTCTATCTCATTTATAAAAAAATCATCACATGGCATATTCCGTTTTTTTACCTGCTGTCGCTCGCGGGTCTGACAGGAGCATTATGGATCGCTAATCCGGAAAAATTTGCAGATCCTCTGTTTCATATTCTTGCAGGCGGCGCAATGCTGGGTGCATGGTTTATGGCAACGGACATGGTCACAAGTCCCATGTCTGTCAAAGGACAGATAATATTTGCAGTATCAGGAGGGATTCTCTGCGGTTTGATAAGGGTTTTCGGGTCTTATCCTGAAGGATGTTCTTATTCCATATTGATAATGAACGCATTCGTTCCTCTAATTGACAATTTTTCCAAACCGAAAAGATTCGGTAAAGAGGTGAATTATGGCTGAAAGTAAAAAACTACCTTCAACTTTTTTAAATATGACGTTAGTTCTCACTCTTGTTGCACTTGTATCAGCACTTGCTCTGGCTTTTACCTATATTAGTACCAAAGATGCAATTGCTGAAGTGCAGTTGAAGAAAACTATTAAGGGAATAAAGAGTGTTACTCCCGAATTTGATAATAATCCATATGATGAAAAATATATAGTAAAAGGATATGAGGGTCTCGAATTCTATCCTGCAAAAAAGGAAGGAACCCTGGTGGGAACAGCTGTCAGGACATTTGCAAAGGGCTTTGGTGAAGAAATAGTGATAATGGTTGGATTTGATGTGGATGGAAAAATAGTTAATACAACGGTCATAAAGCACAAGGAAACTCCCGGTCTCGGAAGCAAAATGAGTACTTCTAAATTCAGGGATCAGTTCAAAGGGAAGAGCATTCCGTCAGACGGTCTGAAAGTGAAAAAAGATAAAGGTGAAATCGATGCTATTTCAGCGGCAACCATATCTTCACGTGCATTTTGTAAAGCTGTCAATTTTGCATATGAAGGTCTGGTTAAAGGAGGGAAAAAATGAATTTGAAAAAAGAGCTGATCAGGGGGCTGATAAAAGATAACCCCACGTTTGTTCTTCTCCTCGGAATGTGCCCCACGCTTGGAGTAACGGGGACAGCAATAAATGGAATGGGAATGGGGATTGCAACAACTGTTGTTTTAATAGGTTCAAATTTTGTAATATCGCTCTTAAAAAACCTAATTCCCGATAAGGTAAGAATCCCTGTCTTCATTGTTGTTATAGCAAGTTTTGTTACAATAATCGAATTAACAATGGCTGCATATACACCTGACTTAAACGAACAGCTGGGCATCTTTATTCCGCTCATTGTTGTTAACTGTATCATTCTCGGGCGGGCTGAAGCTTATGCATCTAAAAACGGGGTCCTGGAATCGATAGTAGACGGTTTCGTTATTGGTCTCGGATTCACGGTGGCCCTTACAATACTCGGGTCAGTTAGGGAGATACTCGGATTTGGGTCTGTTTTCGGAATGAGATTTGTTTCGGAAAATGCTTCAACCATGCTTCTTTTCATCCTTCCCCCGGGAGCTTTTATAAGTCTGGGAATGTTGATAGCATTTATTAACAAACTTAAGTCGATGAAGGCATAGGAGATAATAAATGGAATATTTAATAATAGTGATCAGTGCAATATTTGTTAACAATATTGTCCTTTCCCAGTTTCTGGGAATTTGCCCCTTTCTGGGTGTTTCAAAGAAAATTTCAACTGCGACAGGAATGAGTGCTGCTGTCATGTTTGTTATGACACTCGCAACAATAGTAACATATCTGCTTCAGACACTTATCCTTGTCCCTCTTCATATAGAATTCCTGAGGACCGTAGGATTTATTCTGGTAATTGCCGCGCTTGTACAGATGGTTGAATTGATAATGAAAAAAGTGAGTCCTCCGCTTTACCAGGCTCTTGGGGTTTTCCTGCCTCTGATAACTACAAATTGTGCAATTCTTGGTGTGGCGCTTCTTGTGATAAAAAACGAGTATAATCTCATCGAGAGTGTAGTATATGCAGTTGCTACGGCAATCGGTTTTGCGCTTGCCCTCATTATTTTTTCCAGCATCAGGGAGAGATTCGAACTTGTCGAGATCCCGGAGGCGATGAAAGGTGCTCCGATTGCTCTTATCACTGCCGGGCTGCTTTCCCTTGCATTCATGGGATTCTCAGGAATGGTTTAGAATTGTAAATTTTTATACACTATAGAAATAAGAACCGAATAATGTAGTAGAATTGTTACACAATATAGAAATAGGAATCGAATAATGTAGTGGAATTGTTACACTTTTAAAAAAAAAACTGGAAAAAATATTGCTAATTATTTGAGTAATGCAATCATCGGGGGTAATTATGAAAAAATTTCTAATTCAGGTTTTTATACTACTATTTTCCTTTACTCTGTTTTCAGATATAAGAAGTTTCGAAAAGGTTTATGTGGACTGGTGGGTTGTTCCACTTTTTGCCTCTAATAAAGATAATAGTTCTGTAAAAGATCTAAAGAAAGAAGATATTAAGTTATACATGAATAATAAATTGATATCTGATTTTATAATTTACAAAAAATCATTTAATTCAGAAGATGAAAGATCAATAAAAATTGCAGAAAAAAGAGTCCCGGAAAGGGATAAAGTAATTGTACTTCTGTTTGATACGGTTTTTTCAAATTTGGAAAACCTGGAAAAATGCAAGTCAATTTCCAGAGATATTATCAAAAAAAGTGACAAAAGTTCTAAATTCGTTATTTTGGAAGTAAATCTTTTTTCAGGTTTAAAATATATATATGGTCCCGGGAATGATAAGTCAAAAATAATTGACATCCTGAATAAGAGAGTGAATCTGACTTCTTATGGGAAAAGCATTGAAAACATAATTACAATTGTAAATAGCTCTCAAATCTCCGGGCTAGGTCCCAGAGCCAGACCCAAATATACTGCGAGTGAAAATGCATTTCATAAAGAAGAAATTGGAACTTCTTTAAAAAATACAAGCAGAACATTCTTTTTTTCTTTTGAAACACTATATTTTGCTTTAAATCAGATAAATGATAATAAATTCATATACTTTTTTTCAGAAGGGATATCATATTTTGCCAGAAAAATTGTAAGGCATTCGGATGAAGAATTTTCATCACTGATGCAAAAATCAGCATCTTTGTTAGGTAGGAGCAGTTCGGTTATTTTTATCATTAATCCTGCCACAACAACTGAGGATTATGAAGCAATAGGCTATGGGACAGGAGAAGATATATTAAAATCTCTGGCCAGAGAGAGTGGCGGGGAGTATATGGAGGGAGCAAAGGAATCGATAAAATCCAAAATTACAAATTTGAATTCCTCTTATTATGAAATAGCTTTTCCGAATATACCTGAATTAAAAAAAAGAATCAGAACTATTTTGATTAAACCGGTAAGGAAAGGTCTAAAGATAAATACCATAAAAAGTCTGGAGAAGAGTAAAAAGTATATGGAAATGAACAAACTTGAAAAAGAGGTCCTCGTCTTAAATTTACTTAAAAGACATACTTTTATTAATACCCCCCTGAAAGTCGAAGGACTTGAAGTGAAATTGTTAAATAAAGAAAAGAATAAAAAAAAAGAAAAGATTATTCTTCCGAAGGACTTCATTGGAAAATATCTGGATGTTTATAAAATACTTGAAAGTGATAAAAATGGAATAAAAATAGTAAAAAATATTATGTATGCATCAAAAAGAAAAAATACAGTTGAAGTAGTTTCGGGAAAAGATGCTGAAGAAAAAATAGTGATTGTGAGTGGAGATCTGAATATAGCGTTAGTTCAGGGGATCTTTAATTCAAATAAAAGAATGAAGACAATGCTTGTGAATAAAAGTGAACGATTTAAAAAAGAGATAAAAAAAATGACAACTCTTCAGCAAAAAGAACTTTCGGTAATACTTGCAGGAACATCAAAATATTGTAAAAATTTAAGGAGTTCCATATTTCATTTTATCTGTACTGAAGATATTGTGGAAAAAAGGAAAGAATTCAGGAAACTAAGAGAAAAAAAGACCAATAAATATAATTACAATACAGGAGTTATGATAAGCAAGAGAGAACCTGGTAAAGTAAACAGGGCTGATGTTTTCTGGAATACCTCAAGCCGATATATTTTTGATTATCAACTTATACAGGATAAAAATGGAATTAAGGAGAAGAGAAAGCTGATTAAAGGCAAAATAAAAAGAGGAGATGATTTTTTAAAAAGTGAAACATTTGTTTCAAAAAAAATTGTTATGACCCCGCTTGCAATCTTTTCGGATGATAAACAAAATGACTATCTTTTCCGATTTATCGGTAAAAAACATATAAATGGAATAGAGTCTGCAGTAGTGGAAGTTTTTCCAAAGAAATTTCTTATTTCAGGTTCAATCTACGGAAAAGTATGGATTGATCTCAGTAACTATTCTATTCTCAGGATAGAGGTAAATCCTGTATCAATCGGAGGATTCAGAAAAATTTTAGAACTATCCGAAAGCTTTGGAAGTATTGTGGATTTAAGAGCAACTATGGAATTCAGGAAAGAGTGGAGAGGTTTGCGTTTCCCAACATCTGTTCAGATAGTGGAGAGGCACTATGGGGGATGGCTATTAAACAGGATATTGAATAGAAAATTCTTTCAAAGGACAAAGACCAAGTATAAATACAAAGATTACAGATTTTTTAATGTTGACACCGAGGTTAAGGTAGAAAAAAATTGACCTATAATTTAAGGTTTTAGCTTTATTGCTTCTTAGTGAGGGTATGTCTTTTCACCGGCTTTTATTTCTATGTTAAGTTCATTCTCAAATGGAGGTAAAGGACAGTTATAGACATCGGCATAATTGCATAACGGGTTGAAGCATAAGTTGAAATCGAGGATCATTTCATTTCCCTCCGGCTCATCCATTTCGATAAACCTGCCTCCTTCATAAGTTTCGATCCCGCTTGTTTTGTCCGCAAACGGGATGAACAGGTATTTGGAATCATTATCTTTTTGATCAAGGGAGGATTTTAACACAGTAAGTTCAAAATCTTTTCCCTTAAGTCTGAATTTGAACTTCCCATATCTGAAAAAAGGTTTCTCCAGTTTTCTACTAGTCGGAACCATTATTCTTTCCGGTTTTTTAAAAAGGATTAATTTCCCTTTAACTCTGTACCCTATATCGGGAGGATAATAAAAAAGATGCTTAAATTTCTTAATTTTATCCCTGTCGGGATTGAAAAATACGAGGACAATTGTGCCTTTAACCGGGTAATATTTAAGTGTAAATTTCCCAAGCTTTGTTGATCTGAAGCCGGTTAACTCCTCAATACTGTCATCTCTTTTACGCAATAATCTCCATTTTCCTCTTCTGAAATATATTTCAGCTTCATGTTTGATACTTTTAGCATCGCTGAAAATCAACTCTCCCGATTGATATGATAAAAATTGTTTCGATGACTCCGGGAGTGTTATTCTTTTAAAACCTGCCATTGGTGATACCGGGGAAGTTTTGAAATATCTGTTTTTTTCATTCCTCTGTTTTATTACCGATTGCTCATGTTTTTTAGGATCAATTTTTTCAACAGCATTGATCGAATAAAAAATAAAAGTGCTTATGACACTAAAAACAGCAATTTTTAAAAATGTTTTAAGCTTCATCTTTTCCTCCGGTGATTCATGAAAATTAATTTTATATCATAAAAATTAATAGTCAACTTTCTTGATAAAATGTGTTATTTGATATAATATTTTTGAGAGGTTTTTATGACACAATTAGATAAGGCAAAAAAAAATATAATTTCAAATGAGATGAAAAAAGTCTCGTTGAAGGAAAATAAAGATCCGGATGAATTGATGGAACTGGTTGCAACGGGGAAGGTTGTGATCCCCGCTAATATAAACCATGCAAATCTTGATCCTATCGGGATCGGCAAATCACTAAAAACGAAGATAAATGCAAATATCGGGACGTCATCGGACTATTTTGACCTGGATGATGAGATCAAAAAACTTGAAATGGTTGTTAAATACAAGGCTGATACCGTAATGGATCTTAGTACGGGCGGTGAAATTGACACTATCCGAAGGGAGCTGATAAAAAGATCACCTATTCCGTTCGGTAATGTTCCGATATATCAGATGGTAACCGATATTCTTCAAAAAGGAAAAACTTTCGTGGAAATGACTCCTGACGAAATGCTGGGTTTTATAAGGTCACAGGCTGAAGACGGAGTCGATTACATGACCATTCACGCAGGTCTTACGCAAAAAGCTGTAAAAAAAGTAAAAGAGCAGGGGCGGACGGCGGGTATTGTTTCAAGAGGCGGATCCTTAACTACCGGTTGGATGATCCATAATAAAAGCGAAAATCCGTTTTATGAGCATTTTGACAAGATTCTTAAGATTGCATCGGAATTTGATGTAACTCTTTCTCTGGGAGACGGACTAAGGCCGGGGGCAATTTCCGACGGAACGGATTGGGGTCAGGTTGAGGAACTGATGACACTGGGTGAACTTGTCAAGAGATCAAGAAATGCAGGTGTTCAGGTTATGGTTGAGGGTCCCGGGCATCTTCCGCTGAACCAGATTGAAACTAATATCAAGCTTCAGAAATCACTTTGCCTTGATGCACCTTTTTATGTGCTTGGTCCGATCGTAACTGATATTGCTCCGGGGTATGATCATATAACATCTGCAATAGGAGGATCAATTGCCGCATCAGCCGGGGCTGATTTTCTATGTTATGTTACACCTGCTGAACATCTGGGTTTGCCTAATAAAGCAGATGTAAAAGAGGGCATAATTGCATCAAGAATTGCAGCTCATGTTGGAGATATATCAAAAGGTGTTGCAGGAGCTATTGAAAAAGACTACAATATGGGAAAAGCCCGGAAAAAGCTTGACTGGGATACACAGGAGACACTTTGCCTGGATCCTGATAAATTCAGGGAGAAAAGAAGTGAAAGAAGTTCAGACACTGATGCCTGTTCAATGTGCGGAGGGCTGTGTGTCTACAAAGTTTTAAAGAACTTTTAAATGGAACAACTTAAATATATCTTTTTCGGCGTGAGAGGTAGTTATCCGGTTTCTGACGGGAAATTTATCGGATATGGAGGAAATACTACAAGTCTTCTTATTGAAAATGGTGATAAACTGTTCTTGATTGATGCCGGGAGCGGGATTATCAGAGCAGGTGAATATCTGAAGAAAAGAAAGAAAATAAAAAAACTTGATATTTATCTCACCCATCTGCATATTGACCATATTATGGGGCTTCCGTTTTTTAGTCTGTTTTACATGAATGACTGCGAAATAACTTTACATTGCTTCAGATCAAAAGATTTCAATCTTAAGAATACCATTTATTCTCTATTTAAGCCCCCGCTTTCACCTATAAGTCCCAAAGGGATACCTGCAAAGATCAGGTTTAAAGATTTTAACCCCTATAAAAATCGTGGTGTAGAGATCTCAGAGAATCTTAAACTTGAATGGATCAAAGATGAGACACATCCGAAATCGGGAGTTTTAATATACAGAGTTGTATTTTTTGATAAAAAGCTTGTTTTTGCAACAGACATAGAGACTCCGAATGGACTTGAGAAGAGGTATATAGAATTTATAAAAGATGCGGATGTTTTGATCCATGATGCACAATATACAAATCAGGACTATTTCGAGAAAGGGAATGAAAAAGTCGGATACGGACATAGTACCATAGATATGGCATTGATGAATGCCCGGGAATGCCGTGTTAAAAAACTTATTCTATTCCATCATAATCCCTCATATAATGATTCAAAGCTGGAAAAATTATTGGAAAATGCAAAAAAGAGATTTAATAATACTTATCTTGCAAAAGAGTTGAAAATAAATATATTAAGGAGATAAACATGTCAGGTCATTCAAAATGGCACTCTATTAAGCATAAAAAGGCTGCTACCGATGCAAAGAGAGGAAAAGCTTTCACAAGAGTTATTAAGGAGATAACAGTAGCAGCTAAGATTGGAGGAGGAGATATAGAGAGCAATCCCAGGCTCAGAACTGCCGTAGATGCGGCAAAAGCGGTAAATATGCCCGGTGACAATATAAAGAAAGCGATCCAGAGAGGAACAGGGGAACTGGAGGGGGTCAATTATGAGGATATCACTTACGAAGGTTACGGTCCCGGAGGGGTTGCAATCATTGTTGAATGCCTGACGGATAATAAAAACAGAACAGTTGCTGAGATTAGGTTCACATTCGGGAAATATAACGGAAATCTCGGTGAATCCGGCTGTGTTGCATGGATGTTCAAAAAAAAGGGAATGATCATTGTTGATAAATCCAAAGTAAATGAAGATGAATTGATGGAAGTGGTTCTTGAAAGCGGTGGTGAGGATATAAGGGATGATGATGATACTTCTGTTGTTATTACGGAAGTTGAGGATTTCAATGCCGTATCTGATGCAATTAAAGAAAAAAAAATAGAGTGGGAGTCAGCAGAAATTTCCATGGTGCCTTCAACATACGTTAAACTTGATGAAAAGCAGGGTATGCAGGCATTAAAACTTATTGACAAACTTGAAGACCTCGATGATACACAAAATGTCTGGTCAAATTTTGATATTGATCCCGCTTTAGTTGAAAAATTTAATGAAAACGAATGATAATAGCAGGGTTCGATCCCGGTTCATCTATTTTCGGTATCGGGATTATTAAAATATTGAACAGCAAGCCGGATTATATCTTTTCGAGTGAGATCAGGCTGCGAGGTTCGGATTTTAATGAAAAAATGAAATATCTTTTGAGTGAACTTGACAGAATCTACATAGATTACACTCCTGAAGAAACTGCAATTGAAGAGGGGTTTTTAGGTAAAAATGTCAGATCGATGAATATTCTCTCAAAAATAAGAGGAGTAGTTCTTGCTCATTCACTAATAAACGGGAAAAATCTTACTTTTTATTCTCCCCGAGAGATAAAAACTTCTGCAACCGGCAATGGAAATGCTTCAAAGGAGCAGGTAAATAAGATGATTAAGTATATATTCGGTCTGAAAAACAAAAAAATGGGATTTGATGAGAGTGATGCACTGGCAACAGCATATTGCCACTATGCACTCGCCGAAAAAAGGAGCTGATCCAATATGATAAGTGCTCTGAAAGGGATTGTAAGAAAACGTGAACCCGGGAAAATTTTCCTTCAAACCGGGGAGAACTATTTTTTTGAAATAAATACTCCCGCATCTTATTATTTTGATATATCAGATGATGAAGAGGTTCTTCTGTATACTGTCGTGAGGATAAAAGATGAAGAGATCAGATTATACGGATTCCTGAATTCCGACCAGAAGAATTTTTTTTTAAAAATGATATCAGTAAGTGGAATCGGAGCAAAAACAGCCCTTTTAATGATTTCATCTTTTTCTCCTGAAGAATTTCTGGAAGTTCTTGAAGGCAGTGATGTTGAGAAACTGAGTTCGATTCCCGGGATAGGAAAAAAGACTGCACAGAGAGTCATCCTGGAATTATCGGGAAAACTTTCTGTCGGATCTTTGACTGAAGGCGGTGATTCAGGAATTAAAAACGAACTTATCTCAGCTTTAATTAATCTGGGTTTCTCGTCCCAAAAAGCACGGCATAATGTCAGTGAGATTTTAAAGGAGAAGAGGGGGGAAGTTTCGTTTGAAAAATTATTCAGGCTTGTATTAAAAAAAGCCAGTAATATAGAAACCGGAGAAAGTAAATAATGGATGAGAGAAGAGAACGGCTGGATCAATCGCTGCGTCCTGATTCCCTGAAGGAATTTTCCGGACAGTCAAGAAATATCAGCAATCTTCTAACATTTATCGAGAGTGCAAAAAAGAGAGGTGAAGTACTCGAACATATACTACTTTATGGTCCGCCCGGACTTGGCAAGACTACTCTGGCTTCGATTGTTGCAAGCGAAATGAATTCGGATATTAGATATTCTTCAGGACCTGTGATAGATAAAAAAGGTGATATATCAGCTATATTAACGGATTTAAAAAATGGAGATGTCCTTTTTATAGATGAGATCCATCGATTAAAGACGAGTATTGAAGAAATATTATACAAAGCTATGGAGGATTTTAAACTCGATGTGATAATCGGCCAGGGTGCCGGAGCTAAAACCATTACTCTTGAACTCGAACACTTTACCCTAATAGGTGCAACAACAAGATCGGGATTACTGTCGTCACCTCTGCGGGACAGATTTGGAATTAGCGTCAGCCTCTCTTTCTATAAACCGGAAGAACTTGAAAATATTGTTATCAGGAGTGCTAAGATATTGGGAGTAAAAATGCTCCCCGATTCAGCCTTGGAAATTGCCAGAAGATCCAGAGGGACTCCAAGAATTGCCAATAAGCTGTTAAGACGGATCAGGGATTTTGCGCATGTTAAAGGTGACGGAACTATAACTAAAAAGATTGTTGAATACTCTTTCAGAGCACTGGAAATTGATAGTGAAGGTCTTGATAAAGTCGATAGAAAGATTCTAAATACGATTATTGAAAAATTCGGTGGAGGTCCGGTTGGATTATCAACCATATCCACTGCGCTGCAAGAGGACAAGAGAACACTTGAAGATGTCTATGAACCTTATCTTGTTCAGATGGGCCTTTTAAATATTACTCCCAGGGGAAGAGTTGTTACAAAAAGATGTTATGAATATTTCAAAAAAAAACCTGCGAAAGGAGATAGTGTCCCGCTTTTTAAAATTTGATTTGGTATTCCCGATGCTGATATAATTCCGATATGTTGAAGTTCTCAATGATCGTTTCCGAAATGAGGCCCCGTCAATGGATAAAAAACCTTTTTATCTTCGCTCCGCTAATTTTTTCTCATAATTTTACGAATCCTGAATATCTAAAAAAATCATTCCTTGCATTTCTTATTTTCAGTTTTATTGCCGGAATGATATATATAATAAATGATTGTGCAGATTTAAAAAGTGATAAAAATCATCCGGTTAAAATGATGCGTCCGATCGCGTCGGGGAAAATTAGCAGGTCAGCTTCATTGTTATTTGCAATTATTTCTTTAACTATTCTGTTTTTTATCTCTTTTCTTTTTGACATAAGATTTTTTTTTCTTTCTATTTTATACATAGTCATTAACATACTATATACACTCGTATTGAAGAGAATAGCAGTCCTGGATGTCATGATCATAGCTGTCGGATTTGTAATACGGGTGATGATAGGCGGAGAAATAAACGGAATTTATTTATCACCCTGGATTTTTATAATGACATTCCTGCTCGCTCTGTTCCTCGGACTTGTTAAAAGGAGACAGGAATTAGTTGCTATTAGTAATAGCGGAAAAGATATCACCCGCTATTCGCTCAGGGACTATTCAATTCCTTTTCTGGATCAGCTTATCTCGATAACAACTTCAGCAACACTGATATCATACATTATTTACGTTGTAAATCCGGATGTTCAAAACTATTTTCATTCACAAGAACTGTTTCTTACCGTCCCATTTGTTATATTCGGAATTTTCCGATACTTGTATCTTACTTATGTTAAAAGCAAAGGGGAAGTTCCCGAGGAGATACTTTTTTCCGATTTCCCTTTTATGATAAATCTTTTGTTATGGATTGCAGTATTCTTTATACTGATATATTTTTAAGACTTGGAAAGAAACAAGATAGAACTTTTAAAAAAAATAAGGCTTGGAAGTCTTTCCGAGGGAGTGTTAACTGATATCTATTTTGAGAACAGAGAGAGTCACATTTTCCTGTTCAATCTTGTGCAAAGCCCCTCTTTTCAGGTAAGGCTGGGTCTTGAGATCATACCAAAATTATTTAATATTGAGCTTGTAAGGGTGATTGCAAATAAAAGAACAAACCCGTTTCTTAGAAAAAAATGTGAACTTGAATTTGTAGAAAGATACAGAAAAATAGCAATTGGAGAGAAACTCAGTCTTATTAAAATTGCTCCGGAATCTCTGTTAGCTCATTTTGTTGATGAGAAAAATGAGAAAATCCTTGAAATTATTCTTCAAAGCAGGTTTTGTACTGAAAATCTTATAGTCAGGATAGTTAATGGAAAAACGGACCGGCAAATTTTGTATGGCCTCCTCTCAGGCTCCAAATGGATTAAACTGAGATCTATTGCCGAAGCAGTCTCTTTTGACTCTATGGCACCAATCAAAATATGGATAGAAATAATTCCCTTTCTTCCGGTATACCGCCTCAGGGAAATTATCGCTAATGTTAATTATCATGAAATTATCAGAAAAAATGCAGATATGAGGCTTAAGCGTTCCGAAAAAATGAAATAAACGCCCTATATCATTGACTTTTATTATTCAATAAGATATAAGGAGAATATGAGGAAAATTCAAATATCTTTTTTTCTTTTATATATACTCATTTCCTGTTATTCATTAAATGCAATAATTCCATATTTTTATGGTGCCAGATCTTTATCTCTCGGCATGAGTTCATCTGCTTTTAATTATGATATAAATTCAATATTCATTAATCCTGCACTCTTATCTGAATTGAAGATCCCAATGGCCGGATATCAGTATCAGTCGGGTAATTTAGCCTATAAAAATTTCTATGATGTTCTGTCTGGACTTGATCTTGAGCGTTTAAAGAATTATTCCACAATTGACAGTGAGACCAGGAAATCATTGACTTCAAGTCTAAAAACTCTTTTTAGTAGTAAATTCGGTCTTGTAGGATTTAATTCAAATATACCCGGTTTTGCTGTTAAAAGATATGGATTTTCAGTCTCTTTTTATAATCTGACAATTATAAATCCTGACAGGACAAATGATCCCGGTTCTCAAGGAGAAATTCTTACTGATGAAATGGCCGAAAATTTGAAAATGATCTTTACAGGGTTGAATTATAAAAAATATTCACTGGCATATGGAGTAGATATTTCGAGGAATATTAATATAGGAGTAGCAATTCATTATTTAAACGGGAAAATATCCGTGTCACGAAAATCTCTCACTGATGAGATATTCCTACAAAACAAGAGCGAAAAGGATTTGACATCTTCAGGATGGTCTGATCCCGAACATAAATTTGGAAAATTAATTGCGGATATTTCTCTGAATTCAACAATAGGAAACAGCTTCAAACTTGCAATCATTGTTAAAAATGTAGGTGATCCTAAGATAGAAGCGGGATCGGATACACTGGAAGTTAAACAGAGAATCATTGCTGCTGCAGCCTTCCGTCCTGATAACAGGATTGGAATTTATATTGATGTGGATTTAAAAAAGAGAAATATTTATTTCGATAAAGATGACATACAACCTGTATCAATGGGAGTTGAAAAACTTTTCTCAAATGGAAAGTTTATGGTACGGGCAGGCTTGATGAGTGATCTGACAGAACACTATCTTTTCGGAAAAAGAGCCAATATCCTGTATGGATTAGGCTTTGGATTTAATACGGGGAAGTTTCTTGTTGATGGAGCTGTTGGTCTTGGGAATGACGGAAAAGTAAGAAGTCTGGCAGTATCCGGATTCTACATTATCAGATGAAAAGTTTGACAATAAAATATCATTTAACTAAAATAGCATCATGGAAATGAAGATAGGGGAGCTTCTTCTAAAAGATAAAATCATTACAAAAGATCAGTTAGAATCGGCTTTAGAAACTCAAAAAAATGAACCGGGAAAGCTGGGAAGTATTTTAATCAGACTGGGACATGTATCTGAAGAGGATATTGCACAGGCTTTAAGTAAGCAGTTCGGTTATCCGTCAATCAATTTATCAAAATTTGAAATCGATAAGAAGGTTGTGGAACTGATAAAACCAGAAATTGCCAGAAAGCATATTGTAATGCCTGTTCACAGGATAGGTTCTATCCTTACAATTGCAATGAGTGACCCCTCAAATTTATTTGTGTTGGAGGAATTAAGGTTCTCAACAAATTTGAGGATCCAGGCGGTTATATCTCCGGAATCTTCAATCCTTGAAGCCATTGAAAAATATTACGGGAGTACTACTGGAATTGAAGCTCAGAAATTTCTTGAAGAAATTGAACTAAGTGATGATTCGTCAATAGAAGTGATCGAGGATATGGAAGATGATGAATCTCTGATGCTTGAGTCCGGTGATGATGCACCGGCTATAAAACTCGTAAACCTGATCTTTCAGGATGCAATCTCAAAAGGAGCTTCTGATATTCATTTCGAACCGTATGAAAAAGTTTTCAGAGTGAGATTTAGAATCGACGGGATACTTCAGGAATATATGAATCCCCCGATGAATATTAAAAACAAAGTATTATCAAGAGTTAAATTGATTTCCGGAATAGATATCGCCGAAAAACGTCTGCCTCAGGACGGAAGAATAAAAACCAAACTAAAAATAGATAATATTGCGAAAGCAATTGATATGAGGGTATCCTCGCTGCCTACAATTCATGGAGAAAAGATAGTTATCAGAATTTTGGATAAAGACAATCTGATGCTTGATCTTACGAAACTGGGTTTTGAAACCGGATCACTTCAAAAATTTGACAATAATATCCAGGAACCATGGGGGATTATACTTGTTACCGGTCCAACCGGGTCAGGAAAGACCAACACACTTTATTCGGCAATTCAAAAACTAAATAGTGAAGATGTTAATATTATGACTGCTGAAAACCCGGTTGAGTTTAATCTTTTCGGTATAAATCAGGTTAATATAAAAGAATCCATTGGCCTCAGTTTTCCTGCAACACTGAGATCATTTCTAAGACAGGATCCGAATATTATTCTTGTTGGAGAGGTAAGAGATTTTGAAA
The DNA here is from genome assembly GCA_964573895.1 of uncultured Clostridia bacterium. Taxonomy (GTDB): domain Bacteria; phylum Acidobacteriota; class Aminicenantia; order UBA2199; family UBA2199; genus CAZNLS01. The sequence goes on along the minus strand of CAZNLS010000019.1, from coordinate 15,838 downwards.
CGGCTGATATAGCTATAAAAGCAGCTCTTACAGGACACCTTGTCCTCTCAACTCTTCATACCAATGATGCACCTTCTACAATTGCGAGACTAATTAATATGGGTATTGAGCCCTTCCTTGTTTCAAGTGCCGTAAGGCTTGTCGTCGCACAAAGACTTGTAAGGCGGTTATGCAAAAGCTGCAAAGGTCCTGCCAAAGTTCCTGCCCAATCCTTAATTGATATAGGTTTTGCTCCGGAAGAAGCTAAAACTGTTAAAATCTATGAAGCTAAAGGATGTGAAAAGTGTAATAATTCAGGATATAAAGGAAGAGTAGGATTGTTTGAAGTTATGGAGATAGATGAGGAGCTGAAGGAACAGGTGTTAATAGGAGCATCAACTTCAGAATTGCGTCAAAAAGCAAAAGAGAAGGGGATGCTTACTTTAAGAATGAGCGGAATTGAAAAAATTAAAGTAGGTGATACTTCCATTGAGGAAGTACTCAGGGAAACTTCGAGGATGTAGAGGAGATAAATATGGCTTTACCATTACCGCAGCTTCTAAAAATTATGATTGATGAAGGAGGAACAGATTTGCATATTTCAACAAATTCACCTCCAGTCATACGAGTAAACGGGGCATTGAGAAGAATTGACCACCCGGTTCTCACACCTGCGGAAACTAAACAGATTATTTACAGTATTCTGAATGATAATCAAAAGTATAAATTTGAAGAAAATTGGGAGCTCGATTTTTCCTTCGGGATCAAGGGAATTGCGAGGTTCCGTGCAAATGTTTTTATGCAGAGAGGAGCTGTAGCCGGAGCATTTCGAAGAATACCATATGAAATCTGGGGTTTTGAAAAACTGGGGCTTCCTCCGGTCGTTGCATCTCTTGCAGATAAACCAAGAGGACTGGTTCTGGTAACGGGACCGACCGGTTCGGGGAAGACTACTTCTCTTGCTTCACTGATAGATAAAATTAATAAGGAGAGATCCGTACATATTATTACAATTGAGGATCCGATTGAGTATCTACACTCTCATAGAAAAGCTTTAATTAATCAGAGAGAATTACATGCTGACACAAAAGGATTTGATGTAGCTTTGAGATCTGTATTAAGAGAGGACCCTGATGTTGTCCTTATTGGAGAGATGAGGGATCTTGAAACTATTCAATCTGCTATAACTATTGCGGAGACAGGTCACCTTACTTTTGCCACATTGCATACTAACTCAGCTTCACAGACTATTAACAGGATTATTGATGTCTTTCCGCCGCATCAGCAGGATCAGGTCAGAACTCAGTTGTCAATGAATCTCGAGGGAATCGTCACTCAGAGTCTTTTACCGAAAGTTGACGGAAGAGGCAGATGTCTTGCGGTCGAGGTATTGCTTCCAAACCCTGCTATTCGTCATCTGATCAGGGATAACAAAATTCATCAGATTTATTCAACAATGCAGACAGGTCAGGAAAAATACGGAATGATCACTTTTAATCAATCTCTTGCAAATCTTTATTTTAAAAGGGATATTTCACTTGAATTGGCACTTACGGTTTCACATAATCCCGAGGAGTTAAATGAACTGGTAAAAAGAGGAGCAAATGCTATCTCGGGGCAATTCAAGCCAAACTACGGCGGTGGTTCATATTCATCCGGATCAGGTGGAAAATTTAGTAATTTTTAGGGGGAAATATGCCGATATTTGTTTATAAAGGTAAAAACAGGTTAGGAAATATTATTGATGGCGAAAGGAATGTCAGGTCAAAAAAGGAACTTGTTGAAGCTTTGGAAAAAGAGCAGATTCAGATACTCCAGGTTGAACGAAAAAAAAGTTCTATTAACATCCCTTTCCTTGGAAAGAGAAAAGCAAAAGTTTCCCTGAGAGATATTACAGTTTTCAACAGGCAGTTATCTGTAATGTTCAATGCTGGTCTTCCGATCACCCAGGGACTGGGTATATTAGCTTCTCAGCAGAAGAATAAAGGATTTGCCGATGTTCTGGATAATGTGAGAAAAGATGTTGAAGCAGGTTCTAATTTTTCAAATGCCCTTAAGAAACATCCAAGAGTTTTTAATGAGCTATACACTAGTATGGTTCAGGCAGGTGAAGCATCCGGTAACCTGGATACGATCCTTATGAGGTTATCTCAGTACATGGAAAACATGTCAAAACTTCTGGGAAAAGTAAAATCGGCAATGGCTTATCCGATAGCAGTTGTTATTATCGCTATTATTCTAACAGGAGTGATTTTGACTAAAGTTGTTCCGATATTTCAGGATCTTTTTGAACAATTAGGAGCATCACTCCCTGCTCCAACCCAGTTTGTTGTTGATTCTTCCGAGTTTATGAGAGGAAATTTTTGGCTTATTGTCGGATCGATTGCAGGACTTTTATATGCATTAAAAGCTTATAATAGTACTTACAAAGGTCGGAGGGTTTTTGATCAATTGAAGTTGAAGGTACCTGTACTTGGGGAACTTCTTAGAAAAGTCGGAGTGGCTCGTGTTACAAGAACTTTAGAAACACTGCTAAATTCCGGAGTTGAGATTATCGAAAGTATGACTATCACGGCGAAAACTGCAGGGAATTCAATTATTGCGGATGCTGTTCTCAGAAGCCGGGCTTCAGTTCAGGAAGGAAAACCGCTGGGCCAATCCTGGGAAGAGGAGAAAGTTTTTCCCTTCATGGTAACTCAGATGGTGATGGTTGGTGAACAAACGGGTGCTCTGTCAACAATGCTCGGAAAAATTGCAGATTTTTATGATGAGGAAGTTGATGCTTCTGTATCGGCATTAATATCATTAATGGAGCCTATTATGATTGTCGTTCTGGGCGGTCTGGTAGGAGGAATTATAATAGCAATGTACCTTCCGATGTTTGATATTATCGGAAAAGTGGGTTAACAGAAATACCAAACAAAAATATTTTGAATAGTCCTGAAGAAAAAGATCTTTACAGAAGAATTTTTCTGGCCAATACAATTAGGATAACAGTTCTTTTTGTATTTCTTTTTCTGGTTGTGCTGCTTTTTTTATTTAAATTGCCTTTCCAGCCGATTCCAATACTGATATTCATACTTATCTCTATCATATTCAGTTTTTCTAACTCTCTAATGCTCAAAAAGATATCAATTCGTCTCTCTATTACAGTTCAAATCTTTCTTGATATCTTTATTATTACAGGTATAGTCTATTTTACAGGCGGATCTTCAAGTCCATTCTACTTTTTATATTTTTTCCCGATATCAATATCTGCGATGTCAAAAAGAAAGGTATTCACGTATTTTACTGCGGCTATTTCGTATATATCATATGGTATTCTGGCAGACCTGATGTACCTTCGAATCATTGATCCATTCCCCGGGCTTCTTTATAGTGATATTTCGAAGGAAAGCTTCATTTATAATCTTCTGGCAGGATTTATGGCATTTCTTTTCTTTGCATTTATTTCATCTTTCTACTTTGAGAAGATAAGAAGAAAGGAAAGGGAATTAAGAAGTATTAAGGAAAACCTGGACGATCTTATGATGCTGAATAATGTTGTTCTTGAGAGAATGGAGAGTGGTTTTCTTATTTGTGAATCCAATGGAAAGATAATCTCATTAAATGAAAAAGCAAAAAAGCAGCTCAATATTAGTGAAAATTCAAATATTTTTAAAATATTAAAGATAAAGAGTGACTCTGATCTTATGGAGAATATAAAAAAGTCCGAAGACATGCATACGGTTGAATTTAAAAGAGCAAGATATATTTTGGAAATATCAATATCCACCATCAAAGATATATATTCCTTCAGTCAAATTTATGTTTTTATTATTGTTGATCTGACCAAAAGAAGAAAAATTGAAGAATCTCTAAAAAAAAAGGAACATCTTGCATTAATAGGTGAAATGTCAGCGGGTATTGCACATGAAATCAGAAATCCTCTCGCTTCAATTTCAGGTTCCATTCAATTTATAAAAAATGAACTAAAATTAAATGAGGATATGAAGAATTTGATGGATATTGTCATTAAAGAGTCAAAGAGGTTATCAGATTCAATTGAAGAATTCCTTCAGTTCACTAAAACTCCACCCATTGAAAATACAAAATTTGATCTTTTTACATCACTTGAAGAAGTCAGTGAATTTGTAATAAAGAAAAATCCGGATCTTATGATCCGTAAAAAATATAATAGCAATATTTTCGTTAATGGAGATGAGAGAAGAATCAGACAGGTTATATACAATATATTAAACAATTCCGTTAAGTCTGTCAGGGAGAGTGGCCTCATAGAAATTTCAGTGTTTAACAGAAATTCCATGATGTATCTTTCTGTGAAAGACAATGGCATAGGCATGAGTAAAAAAGAAGTTGAAAAAATATTTATCCCGTTTTATACAAAATTTACATCGGGTATTGGATTGGGAATGTCTCTTGTTAAAAGAATTCTGGATGAACATGGATTCCCGATTGATATAATTTCAAAAGCGGGAGTCGGAACAGAGGTGATCATATGCTTCAGCAAAACATGACTATAATGATTGTAGATGATGACCCCAGCATTAGAAATATGCTTTCCATTGTTTTAAAAAAAGAAAATTACTCCGTTATTTCTGCCGGATCCGGAGAAGAGGCTCTTAAACACCTGAAAAACAGTGATATTCAGATGGTTATTTCTGACATAAAGATGCCCGGTATGAATGGAATAGAACTCCTGGGAAGAATAAAAAAAATTAAACCGGAAATCCCTGTTCTGATGATCACCGCATTTGCCTCTACTGATGATGCAATAGAAGCAATGAAACTTGGAGCAGAAGACTATGTTTCAAAACCTTTCAATCTTGATGAGTTGAAAATCGTTATAAGAAAAACACTTAGTAAAAAAGAACTTGAAAAGGAAATTGTTGATTTAAGAACAAAAATACAGGAGAGGGATGAGTTTGAAAGTATAATAGGCAAAAATCCTAATATGAATGATATTTTTAAACTTATTGAAACTGTAGCTGACACAGATTCGACAATTCTAATTTCAGGCGAGAGCGGAACCGGAAAAGAATTAATAGCAAAGGCAATTCATAAGAGAAGTAGTAGAGCAAAAGAAAAATTCATATCAGTCAACTGCGGAGCACTTCCCGAAAATCTGCTTGAAAGTGAGCTCTTCGGTCATATAAAGGGTGCATTCACAGATGCTTTCAGGGATAAAAAGGGACTTTTTCTCGAATCTGATAAGGGGACCCTGTTTCTCGATGAAATTAGTGAAATGTCTCAGCAAATGCAGGTAAAACTTCTAAGGGCAATTCAGGAAAGAACTATTAGACCTGTAGGGGGAAATAATGAAATCGAGATTAACAGCAGAATTATTTCAGCAACAAACAAAGATTTAATGGAGCTGATAGATAATGGCAGCTTCAGGTTTGATCTTTATTACCGTCTTAATGTTATATCCATTAAAGTCCCGCCGTTAAGAGAGAGGATGGATGATTTCTCACTCCTATCCAAACATTTTATCTCGAAATTTAATAAAAAGTTTGGTAAAAAAATCACGGGTATTGAAAGAGATGCAATTGATATATTATCAAATTATAACTGGCCCGGAAATATAAGGGAAATGGAGAATTACTTTGAGCGATCAATTGCACTTGAGACTGGTACATCTCTTACAGTAGAAACACTTCCGGAAGAAATCGCATATACGTTCAAAAGCCGGCCCGGCAGATCTGATAATTATAAGAAAATGATCCTTGAAAAGAAATTTGATTTTAATGAATATATTGATGATTTTTCAAAAGAAATTATCTTATACGCATTGGAATTAAATAATTTTAATATAAAAAAAACCTCGGAAATGTTGAATCTTAACTATCGATCAGTTCGCTATCTGATGGAAAAATTTGAACTAAAGAAAAATAAGTATCACAGATCCGACTAATGAGTGAATTTGTTAAAACAGTTCTGGCATCCTCTTCTCCTCGCAGAAATGAGATCCTTAAATTGATTGGTATATATCCGAAAATAGTGAAACCAAATGTTATTGAAGAAAAGAGTAGTAAAGAGTCTGTTAACGGTTTTTTAAAGAGGATTACATTTGAAAAAACTATGAGTATAAATCCTGATCTATACAGGAATAGTATGATAATAAGTGCCGACACAATTGTCTTAATTGACAATCAATTAGTTGGGAAACCAACCGACAGAGATGATGCAGCAAGAATGATTCAAATGTTGTCAGGACGTGAGCACAGAGTTATTACGGGAGTTCATCTTACATACAATAAATATAAAATATTTTCGATAACAGAGACATTTGTAGAATTTGTAAAACTAAGCAGTAAAGAAATTGAATATTATCTTAATAATGAAGAATATTCTGACAAGGCGGGTGGATATGCAGTGCAGGGCCTGGCATCAGTTTTTATAAAAAGAATTTCAGGATGTTTTTTTAATGTAATGGGTTTTCCAGTGAGTGATTTTTATTCAAACCTGGGAAAAATTGGTCTTTCACTCGAAATGTTGACTAGACAGACAGAACCTAATGTCTGAAGTGACGGATCCCGGTAAAAACTAAAGTAATTCCTTTTGATTTTGCCTCATCTATAACTTCTTTATCTCTTATAGATCCCCCGGGTTCAACAATTGTTTTAATCCCGGCACCGGCAGCTTTTTCGATAGAATCTTTAAAAGGAAAAAATGCATCCGATATCATACAAGCTCCCTGAATATCATTATTATTACTCCCGCGGATAGCAATATCTACAGAATCTATCCTGCTCATCTGGCCTGCTCCGACACCTATAAGTTTATTGTTTTTTACAATTATTATTGCATTTGATTTAACAAATTTTATCAATTTCCATCCGAAAAAGAGATCTCCTTTCAGATCTTCCCGGCTAAGATTTCCGGTCTTGATCTCAAATTCAGATAATTCCTGACTTAGATTGTCTCTCTCCTGAACTATGAATCCCCCGGGAATTGTTTTTATATCATTTTTTTCGATAAATCCCGTATCTATTTTAATTATACGCAGATTTTTTTTCTTTTTTAAAATTGAAATTGCCCCGGCAGTAAAATCCGGAGCTATAACGAGTTCAAAAAATATTTTGTTTATTTTAACTGCGGTTTCTTCATCAACTTTTTTGTTAAAACCGACAATACCTCCAAAAGCAGAGACAGGATCTCCTGATAATGCACTTTCAAATGAGGAACTTAATGTGTCTCTTAAAGAAGCACCGCAAGGGTTCTGATGTTTTACTATTACGCAAAATGATTTATTGGTATCGGAAAAACTAGTCAAAACTTCATATACCATTGAAAAATCCAGAATATTATTATATGAAAGAGCTTTGCCACCCAATTGTTCAAGAGAATTGAAAGGTGAGTCATTTTTATTTATGTACATTGCAGATTTTTGATGTGGATTTTCACCATATCTCAGATCCGCATATTTTCTACCGCTAACAGAAAAATATTCACTTGCCAATAAATTCTCATCCAAAAGATAACCGGCAATTAGAGAATCGTAGAAAGAAGTATATGAGAATGCTTTGGCTGCAAGTTTTCTTTTCAGGTCACCATCAGGGCCGGTTCCGGAAATGATTAATTTTGTAATCTTCATGTAATCTTTATTGTCAACAACAACAATGGTATCTGAGAAATTTTTTGAAGCAGCTCTAACCATGGATGGTCCGCCAATATCTATTTTTTCAATCATTTCTTTGAGGGTTGAATCTTTTTTATCCAGATACTCTTCAAATGGGTAGAAATTAATGATCACAAGGTCGATCTTTTCCATTCCCTGTGATTTTAATTCGTTTAAGTGGTGTTTGTCTTTCTTTGAAAGAATAGGGGCAAATATCGCCGGATGAAGTGTTTTAACTCTTCCGTCCAGTATTTCAGGAAATTTCGTAAGGGAGGTTACCGGAGTTACATCTATACCCTTTTTCTGCAGATATTTTGATGTTCCCCCGGTGGAAATAATTTCCCAGCCGTTTTTTGATAGAAGACCGGCAACTTCTTCTATTCCCTCTTTGTGATAAACACTGATAAGTGCTCTTCCAGTATTTTTGTTCATAATAACCTCGCATAATTGAAAATAATTTTATTATCAAAGCACTATCAATTCAAGTTAAATTTAAATATAAACTTTTTTTTATAAAAAAAACATAGAAAATTAGAAAAATGAAGTCTTTTTGATAATGCTTCAAATAGTGTGCAAAAAAGCTGCAAACACTAAATATAAAGTTTTTTGTAAAAAAAACTTGACAAAACTGTATTAAATTGTTAAAGTAATGTTTTTAAGGAAGGGAGATGAAGAGAAAGAAAATAATAAGTCCCGGAATTTTTTTAGTTTTTTATCTGCTTGTATTGTTTGTGATTGTTGTATATTTATCAAAAGATAATAACGATAAAAGAACCAGGATAATTGAACTGGAGCAGAATAAACGGTCTTTACAATCTGTCATAGACCGACAAAATTCGGATTTGAATAGAATAGATCTCTTAAAATATAAAGAGAAAATCATGAAGAAAAAATACCCGCTATTTTCAAAAATAAGCGAGGTTGTCTTTCGTAAAAGCATTGAGCACGATATTAATCCGGACCTGATACTTGCCTTGATAGAAATTGAGAGTGCATTTAAACCTTATTCCGTATCAAACAGGGGTGCTTACGGATTGATGCAAATAAACTATAAAGTCTGGAAAGATGAACTGAAAATAAATGCATCAAGGATATTTGATATAGAATATAATGTGGAGCTTGGAATAAGAATATTGAAAAACTATTTAAAAGTAGCAAATGGAGATCTTATGAAGGCTTTACATTTGTACAATAACGGATATCTTTACAATAATGAAGAATACAAGTACAAGGTTATTTCGACAATTTTTTTCTGATTCTAATTTTTTGTTTTACTGTTAAAAACTATTACAAAACCGATAAGAATCAGGAACAATGGGAATAGTATTTCCCAGAAATTATGTCTTATCCAGTGATAATACATCCTAAAGAAAGGAACTTGCCCCATAAGGAAAAAAATTCCGAGTACAATCAAAATTAATCCAATTATCAATGAGTTTTTCCCCGGATTTGAAGTTTGCTCTTTAACCGGATCTTTCTTATTTTTTTTTGCTGCCGGGATTTCAATTTCATTCGAAGGCACTTCAGGAATTATTATCATTCCGATAATGTATGCAAGTATTGCTGAACCCCCGAAGAAAAAGAATAGTACAAAAAGAATTCTTACCAAAACAGGATCTACATCAAAATATTCGGCAATTCCTCCGCATACTCCGCTAATCACTCTGTTTTTTCTACTTTTATAAAGTTTCCTCATTTTTCTCCTCTTTATATTATTTAACGTGCAATATTGAATTTAGTTCCGGTATTAGTTTGACAAAAATGAAATATCACTGATAAAATTTGCTGATCATGAAAAAACATATCATATTATTCACATTATTGTTGTTGTTCTCTTCTGCGGCCGGAATTTCCGAAATTATTGAGAAGGTTAATGTAATCGAAAAAGTATATTCATCTCCTGATCGATTTGCCGGCATAACAATTATTTCCCGTGCTGAACTGGAAAAATTAAATATCAATAGTCTTTCATCATTATTCCGTTACCTGCCTGGAATAACTGTTGCAAGAAGAGGCCCCGGTGATGTTTCCTATGACCTCATTATGAGAGGAGGAAATTTTGAGCAGATCAGTTTGATGGTTGAAGGAATCCCTGTAAATAATCCTCAGACAGGGCATTTCAACTCGGATTTGCCGTTTACATTTAATGATATTGATCGAATAGAGATATCTTCAGGTACAAGTGTTGATATGACTCCCTCTGGTTTTTCAGGATCAGTAAATATTATCCTGAGAAAAGATAAAAAATTAAAGTTAAAAATAACCACAGGTGAAAAGAACTTTTTTTCCGGAACAATTTCCAGGGGATTTGAGATAGGCAAGTTAAAAATACGTGTCTCAGGAGGAAAAAAGAATTCAAGAGGGTATTATGAAGGCCGGGAATTTGATATTACAAACTTTCTTGTAAATGGACGATATAAAAGAAAAAGTTATTCAGCGGTTTTTTCTTTAGGAAAAATAAAAAAGGATTTTGGTGCAAAAAATTTTTATGCTCCCTTTTCGTCACTTGAAGATATTAATTCCGATCTGGTATCTTTGAAACTTAAAAAGAATTTAGGAAAATATGAAATGGGCATTGAATACCTGAATTCCAGGCACAGGGATCATTTTGTACTGGACAGATATAATCCCGATTTTTATAAAAATGATTCCAATACGGAAATAAATAATTTTAGAATATTTTCAGTTATCAAAAATAGAATAACAGATATCTCATTTGGAGCAGATTTAAGAATTGAAGATATGCAAAGTTCAGCCATGGGCAGTCATAACAGAAAGAGAGGAGGAGGATTTTTTAATATCTTTTACTCTCTTAAAAATTTGAAAGCTGCCGGGAGTATGAGGCTCGATTTAACCAAGAACGGAAAATATGAGATGCTTTTTGATCTAAATTTTAAAAAAATATTCGGGAACAGCTTTTCAGTCTCCTTTTCCAGTTCGAGAAATATCCGGTATCCATCATTTACAGAATTCTTCTATAACTCTCCTTCAAATTTGGGAAACACTGAATTGGAAAATGAGAGAAGTTTTAACAACAGCCTCGAATTCTCGTTTTTTCATCGTAGTTTCATTTTCAATATGTCTGTTTTTTACAGAATACAGGGAAATATGATTGACTGGTTAAAATCCCCCGGTGAGAAAGTATGGAAAGCATCTAATATTTCCGGTGTCAATTTTTCAGGGTTCGAGTTGTCATTTGCTGCAGATATAAAAAATGGCGGTATCAGATCTTCTCTTGAAAAATCTTATGTTAATGTAAAAAACACCACTTTCATATCCAAATATGGATTAAGATTTCCTGATCTGCTTATAAAGGCCGGTGGTTTTTTTGATCTTCATAGAAAGGTGCGCCTCAATCTGAATTATGAATTCAAAAGAATTTTTGAAAATAGAGAGAAGGGGCACTTCCTTGATGGTGTTATTACTATTAGTTATCGTATTTTCAAACTTTCTTTGCATGCAGATAACATTTTTAATACTATGATCGAAGAGATCCCCGGAGTAAAAATTCCGGGCAGATGGATTTACCTTTCTTTTTCAATCTGAAAAAAAGAGTACACTTTACCTTTTAATTTTTTATGATAGAATATCCTGTTATTCGGGGTGTAGCGCAGCCTGGTAGCGCGCACGGTTCGGGACCGTGAGGTCGGAGGTTCGAATCCTCTCACCCCGATTTTGATTCAGATATTTCCTTTAATTTTAAAAGATTTTTAACAGCATTTCCTTTATAATGATTGTTCCCGGATATGAATACTTTTTGAGCTTTTTTTTTTAGTTTTTTAACTAATTCTCCAATTTCAAAGAGTTCTTTGGATGAATAACAATAATTATATCTGGCATCGCGTCCTGATCCGGAAAACCAGTCATTATAGTTTCTTCCATGCAATCTAAGATATGTTAATTTTTCATTTGTTACGATATCTGTTATTGGCAGAGATGCTGATATAACCGGTTGATCTATATTTACCCAAATGACTTCATAATCACTGAAAAATGAGAGAAGTTCCCTGTTTTTCCAACTCCTGTGTCTGAATTCTACAGCTAATGTGAATATTCCGAAATATCCGAATAATTCCTCAAGATATTTCATTTCCTGAATCCCAAACTTAAAAGAATAGGGGAACTGAATTAAAACACCCTCGAGTTTGTCAGCTTCATGAAGAGGTTTTACGGAATTGATGAAATCAGATACATTGTTATTATTATATTCTCTTTTGTGTGTAAAGATGGAATTTAATTTTATCCAGAATCCAAATTCCGGTTTAGCATGGGTTTTATTAATCCATCCTTCTGACAAGGAAGGTGACGGAATCCTGTAAAATGTAGTATTGACTTCGACAAAATCGAAAATCTCAGATATAAATCCAAGTTTGTTGAAACCGTTTCCGGGATTTTCCGGATAAACGGTTCCGATCCAGTCTTTATAACTCCATCCTGCAGTTCCATATTGAATACTCATCAAATCTCTTGTAATTTTAACAATTCTTTCTGTTTTTCAAACATTTCTCCATTATCAATCTCATGATCATATCCTGCTAAATGCAGAATACCGTGAACTATAAGGATTTTAATTTCCTTAGCAATTTCAAATCCGGATTCTTCGGCCTGCTTTTTTGCGACTTCATAACATATGAATATATCACCAAGATAAAGTCTGTTATCTATTTTTTCATTATTCGGAAAGCTTAAAACATCAGTAGGATAGTTTTTTCCTCTGAATCTTAAATTCAGATCAGAGGAGTCTCTCTCCGATCCTATGACAATTGTAATATCACCTTTGGTACCAGATTTATTCTGAATAAAATTGCCGAATGATTCTAATTCCTTTGTGTTTAATTTATAGTTACCCCTTCTGATCTTTACCATTTTCCTCTTTTCCGTTCTCCTTGAAATCAAACCCCGGATAAGAAATCCTCATGTGATAAATAGATGAAAGCTTTTTATAAAAAGAGTTGCTAATAATATTTATAGCTTTGAATGTCAGCCTCTCACATTCGTCAAATTGACCATCTGCTATATCAGAATTAATAATTTTCTGAATTACATTTCTAAGTTCCTCTTCAGATGGCGATGAAAGACTTTTTGAAGCAGCTTCAACCTGATCGGCAAGCATAATTATTGCAGTCTCGATAGATTTTGGTTTTTCACCCTGATATCTGAAAATATTTTTATCGATCTCTTCTGAATTATCCGGATCAGACTCAATAGCCTTATTATAAAAATAACTGACAAGCTTTGTTCCATGATGCTGGGGAATAGCTGCGGAAATCATCTCTGATAATTTAAGAGCTTTTGCTCTCTCAAGTCCATTCTGGATGTGAGAGATAATAATTCTGGCACTCTCTTTTGGAGTTAATTCTCCATGCGGGTTCGGATATACAGTGTGGTTCTCAGTAAATACCTGTGGATTTTCAATCTTTCCTATATCGTGATACAGAGCCATGGCATTAAGAAGAAGCGGAGATAATCCAAGATCGAGTGCTGCAGATTCGGAAAGTGAAGAAACCATCTGAGAATGATGATAAGTACCCGGAGCCTTTTCAAGCATCTCCCTGAAAATCGGGAGATTGAGATTTGTGAGTTCAACAAGTTTCAGATCAGTAAGAAGGTTAAATAGTATTTCCCATAAAGGTATTAAAAAGCTGGCAAGTATGGCAGATATTAATGCGGAAAAAGCAGCAATTCCGGCATAAGATAAAAGTTGCTGCAAATCACTTTTTCCGTTTGCGAGATTATAGAGAAGCAAAAAGAGAATATTAACGGGAATCAGCCAGATTATAGATACTTTCAGGATTGGGGAACGTTTTAGCCTCTGGTAATACTCTATCCCGAAAATAACTACAAGACATCCTAAAAATATATATAAAAAGACGAAAAAATTCCACTCTGAGAGAATTGAGCCGATAATGGCGTTAACAAATGAAAAGGATACTGCTGATTCAACATTAAATATGAAAGCGATTATTAAAGCACTGAAAGTGTATGGAAGGGCAAAAAAAGTGACATTCATATCAAGGTTGAAGTTTAATGATAAATTCTTAAACACAAGCGGGAGTATAAAAAGCAAAATTCTGTAAATAATCGCTGATGTGAAAAGTGTGAACAGGGATACGGATATTAGTTTCCTTCCGTTAGTACCGTTCTTTTCCCATTTTTTAAATAGTTTTCCCATGAAGAAAAGAATAAAGGTCATCAGGAAAAGAATCACATAGAACTTTGAGAGTTTATTGCTTCTTACACGTTCTTCTTTTTCAATCAATTTAAGAATTTTAAGATCCGAGGCCTTTACCTCATCACCTTTTCGCAAAATTATTCTTCCTGTCTTAAGTTTTATTACAACCGGATTAACTGAAGATGTAACATCTGCTTTTGCATCTTTTGTGAGATTAAGAGAGTAAGAAACAGACACATCAATAAATTCCATTAAAGCCGAAGAGATCACTCCTGCTTCATTTCTGCTAAGCTTACTATTTTTATTTAGAAATTCAGCTATTTTTAAATCCATTTCTTTCAGATCAATCAATTTATTGACTGGAATGATCCGTGGAGAGCCGCTTTTGTAAATTACTTTTATTTCATTTCCGGGACCTGTTATTGCACTCTTCTTGGCTGAGATTATTCCGGGAACTGCAATAGAATCAATAAACCCTGAAAGCTGTTCTCTTTTGAGGGACCCGAACAAGTTGATCTTAAAAATTTTTTTTAAAAGTTTAGTAGTCAGCTGGGGACCAAGTTCCCCGTTGATTTTTTCGCTGATATGTGAGAGTGTTATCTTTCTTCGGAAATATTCCTTTCTGGATAGTTCAAGAATGTCATACCATCGGTTTATATATTCATTCCTTTTTTGTTTACTGCCAGGAAGAAATTCATAAACAGGCAGAACAGAAGATTGTAATTCCTTTATTTTCTTTTTTGTTTGTTCTTCATCAATAATCGTAAGATCTTTTCTTATGATTATATCTCTATTTAATATGTCTCCTTCTTTGACCCCTGTTTGTTCAATGGATTTTTGTGGAGGAATATATATAACGTAAGACAATGCCAGGAGGAATAGAATTAAGGGTATATAAGAAGCCAAAGGTTTTTTTCTGGTATTTTCTCCTGAATTTAGTGAATTCCTGAATGGATTTAATTCAAAATTCATAATTACTGAGAATCCTCATATGCCCTTATTATTTTCTGAACAAGTTTATGACGTACTACATCCATATCGTTGAGACGAACTATTTCTATTCCCCTGATTCCTTCAAGAATATCAATAGCCCTGAAAATGCCGGATTTTTCAGGATTAGGTATATCGATCTGGGACAGATCTGCAGTTACTATTACTTTAGAATTTTCTCCAAAACGTGTTAGAAACATTTGCATTTGAGAGTTTATTGTATTTTGCCCTTCATCAAGAATAATGAAAGCATTATTAATTGTGCGACCCCTCATATATGCAAGAGGAGCAATTTCAATAATTTCTCTTGAAATAAGGTCGGAAGTTTTTTCAAAACCTACCAGATAGTAAAGAGAATCATAAAGAGGGCGAAGATACGGGTTAATCTTCTGCTGAATATCACCGGGAAGAAATCCGAGTTTTTCTCCGGCTTCCACGACAGGTCTGGTTAAAACAATCCTGTTAACTTTTTTTGTCAGAAGGTGATGAAGTGCAATTGCAATTGCCAGAAAAGTTTTACCGGTTCCTGCTGGTCCAAGGGCAAATACGAGATCATTTTTCATGGATGCTTTGATATAGTTCTTCTGATTTGCGGTTTTTGGATAAACAAATTTTCCATTTATTGATATTTTATTTAATTCTCTGAGTTCACTGCTGATTATGGATGTTTTACCCTCTTTAGCAAGACTTAAGCTCAACTGGAAATCATTTATATTGAAATCCTGTTTGTTAGCAATGGATGTGAAAAGATTTTTCAGGTACTTTTTGAACTCCTTCTTTTTTGCATTTTCTCCGTCAAACATGATCTTGTTTCCTCTTCTTGAAATTGAGAGTTGAAATATATCTTCAAGATCAACTATGCTCTTTTCTAAGATCGGGAGAAAGATATTTTTTTTTTCTTCGGGGTAGATAACTTCATCCATAATTTAGATTCTCTTTAGCTTTGGAATTATATATTCACACTCTTTAAAAGTCAAACAAACATTTTACTGCAACAGGCAGATGGGTACTTCGATAGCTCAACTTATGTTATAATTATTTTCAGCGAACTGATATGGTTGAATACAGAGAAAACG
>CAZNLS010000018.1:29117-31338 GCA_964573895.1 uncultured Clostridia bacterium | reverse complement strand
TGTTTAAAGGAGCAAAAAGCGGTTAACCGGCTTCAGAGACTTCTACTCCGGTTTTTTTATATTCTCTTTTACATCTGGAGCATACGGTCTTTTCATTAGAATTACTGTCAGGACTAAAAGAGAGTTTTTCCCCGCATCGGCAGAACCATCCTGAAATTTTTGCAGGGATTCCTGTTACAAGTGCATAATCCGGAACATCTTTTGTTACTACCGCACCGGCTCCGACAAAGGCATATTTCCCTATACTATTTCCGCATACAATTGTTGAATTTGCACCCAGGGAGGCTCCTCTCTTCACAACTGTTTTTTTATAGAATTCTGATCCTCGCTGAGGAAATTCACATCGTGGGTCTAAAATGTTTGTGAAAACCATTGACGGACCGCAGAATACGAAATCTTCCAATTCAACTCCTTCATAGATTGATACATTATTCTGCACTTTCACTCTGTTTCCGATAATTACATTATTTCCCACATTGACATTTTGACCGAAAACACATTTTTCTCCGATCTTTGTTCCTGACTGGATGTGGGAAAAATGCCATATTTTGGTTCCCTCACCTATAACAACATTATCATCAACATAACTGCTGTCGTGGACAAAAAACCCTTTTTTACTCATTTCTTTCTCCTAAATTCTCCAGATTTCCTCCGGCTTTTTCAAGTATTCTAAGCACTTTTAATCCTTCAGATCCGTCAGTCCTTGGAGTGTTTCTCTTTTCGATGCAATCGATGAAATGTTTCAATTCCTCCTCAAGAGGCTGTTTTTTTGAGTGCTCAACAATTTCAAAATCAGCTTTGTGTGCAACGGGAATATTTCCCTTTTCAAACTCTATTTTGTGGGGATAAATAAAAAGTTTTTCCCTGCTGACATCATCAAAAACCGCCATTTTTTTGCTTCCGATCACAACAAGTTTCTGCTCTTTGAAAGGATGCAGCCAGCTCACAAAAATATGTCCTTTTACACCTGAATTGAAGCTGAGGTTTGTTATTGTAGTGTCGAATATTTTGTTGTTTATATATGCTCCTCCGAAGGATGAAATATTTGCCGGTTCTTCACCGTTTAAAAACATGAGGATAAGGGATATATCATGAGGGGCAAAACTCCAGAGGACATTTTCCTCCGCCCTCAGTTTTCCAATGTTGAGTCTGTTTGAATAGATATATCTTATAGTCCCCAATTCCCCCGAGTCAATGATCTCTTTAAGTTTGATTACTGAAGAGTGGTATTGAAGAATATGTCCTACCATAAGTATCCTCTTATTGTCATTTGCTATTCTTATAAGCTCCTCTCCCTCTTCCGTATGAAGTGACATCGGTTTTTCAACAAGGACATCCTTTCCTGCATTCAAATATTTTTTTGAAAGTTTATAATGAAGATGTGCAGGTGCTGCGATTACGGCAGCTTTTATTTCAGAATTATTTAAAATGTCATCTTCGTTCATTGTAAACTTCAATCCCGGATATTCTCCGCTTCTCAGGGTTGTTATCTCTTCGGAAAGTTCAAGAACAGAGTTAAGAACTCCCAAAGAGTGAAGATTTCTCAGATGATTTTTCCCCCAGTTTCCTGCTCCAATTAATGCTATGTTTTTTTTCATCCGAATCTCCTGTGGAAAAAGAGTGTTTACACAATAATTATAACAGAAATTATTTTGATAATGTGAAAAAACAATTAGAAATTAAATTCTGCATCCGGTAGGGCTTCTTTCATATTCTGCCTATTTACAATTTATTGTAATCAGGATAATATTCATGCCTTATACGGGAGGGTACAATGTTTAAGAAGATAGATCATCTGGCAATTGCAGTAAAAGATCTGGATAAAGAGATAGAAATATATAAAAAACTCCCCGGATTTGAATTTCAGGGGACTGAAATAATAGATGAGCAAAAAGTTAGAGTTGCTTTCTTTAAAATTGGTGAAGTCAGTATCGAACTTCTCGAACCTTTATCCAAAGACTCACCTGTTTCAAAATTCATTGAGAAAAGAGGCGGCGGACTTCATCATGTTGCATATGAAACGGATAATATTGAAAAAGAGATATCTTTTATTCAAAACAGCGGCATCAGGATGCTTGATGAGACACCAAAATCCGGAGCCCACAATGCAAAAATTGCTTTCGTTCATCCATCGGGCTTTTCCGGTGTACTTGTGGAGCTCAAGGAAAAGCAATCCTGAAAATTATTAAAATTTATAACCGAATCTCTCTATTTCATATTT
>CAZNLS010000018.1:25381-29017 GCA_964573895.1 uncultured Clostridia bacterium | reverse complement strand
GTCGAGTAACTTCCGGATTGATGTACTTGCTGTTCTCGGGTTAGCAAGAAAAATAAACTTGTATCTGTGTGAGATCCTCATGAATCAAAATAAAATTAAAGCAGCCGCTCTATTTTTTTAACAATTTTATTGTGAGTTTAATTTTCTTTTTTGTTTTCACATTAACAATCCTTTTTTCAGTTTTATATCCGGGCTTTACAATCTCAATTTTATGTTTACCTTTCTCAAGGGTAAAATTGCCGATAGATCCCTTGTCGGGAGAAACTCCCCAGAATTTTCCGTCCAGGTAGATAGATGATTCAGGCGGGAAGATTTTTAACTCTATAGAGGTAAAATCTGAAACTTTTGGTGAATCTTCAATTTTTTTGGGTACCTTTTTTTCTTTTACAACCTTATAATCTCTCTGTTTTACTTCGGGAGGAGCAGGAGAACTTAATCTGACCGGCTTCAATGCAAGTGCGATCTCAATTTTTCTTTTATGATAATCTCTCAGGTCAATCTCTTCTTCAATAAACCCCCTTTTTTTTATTACAATGGAATTATTTGCAGATCTCAGCTTTATTGCAGATTCCGGGGTTGAAAATTCGTACGCTTCACCGATAAATCTTCCATTCAGAAGAACATGAGAATCATCAGGTGTCACATTCAATATTATCCGGTAGTTTCCGAATTCATAGTCATCTTTGTAGATTTCGGGGAATCTCATAATGCAGGCTGAAAAAGATAGAATTACTAAAAAGATTAAAACGACAGTTGATCTTTTCATTGTTTACTCCTTTGTTTATCTTAATATATTTTTGTTTAAAATAGTATAATTCGAATGAGAAATTTGTTTTTCTCACCCGAGAATTGAATGCAATTTTCTTACCAGTTTTTTTTAAAAAAAATGCTACATATAAAGGACACTAATTCATACAAAATATTTTTTATACTAAATGAACACAACGGTTCGACCGTATTAGAGGTAGAACAAAGTTAATGGACGACATAACTGTAATAGAAAGATGCATAGACGGAGACAGGGAGGTCTACGAAATGCTTGTAAAAAAATATGAGAATCCGGTATTTTCCCTTGTGAGAACAGTTGTAACCGAAAGAGAAGATGCACTTGACATTGTTCAGGATAGTTTTGTGACTGCATTCATAAAACTCGATAAATTTGATAAGGATAAAAATTTTAAACCATGGATTATGTCCATAGCATTTAATAAGAGTATTGATCATCTGAGACGTAGAAAATATTTCATTAAGCATCTCGATATGGTCAGGAACGAAAAAAGAACTAAACAATCCCAAAATAAAAAAAATACAAAAATTCAGGATTCCGAAATATTCGGGCCTTATTTAAAAAATTTATCTTCAAAGGAAAAAAGTGCTCTCGTTATGCAGCTTAACCTTGACATGAAAGCAGCAGAGATTGGTGAAGTAATGAATTGTTCGGAGAATACCGTGAGAGTTCATCTGTTTAATGCGAGGAGCAAATTAAAAAAATTACTGGAATTATCAAAGGAGTTAAAAATATGAAATGTATGATCATAAAATTTTTTTATAGATTAGTATTTTTTAATTTTAAGAGATCTTTTTTCCTGAATCATTTTTACTCTGACTGTCTCGAAAAATATGATCTTGGAAGTGTACAGGAGGATGAAGTAAAAAGATTGCTTAAAATTGAGGATGCACCGGTAGATAATGAGATCTGGATGGGAGTCAGAAAAAAAATTCTGATTCAAAATGAAAATCTTAAGAAAATAAAGAGAAAAAAACTAAAATGGATGATCCCGGTCACTGTTTCCATCATATTTGTTGCAATGGTTCTATTCATTAAATATTCTCCAAAAACAAAAGTTCAAAAAATTAATTTCGCTCTTTCCACCGATAACGGGAAAGAAAAAATAGAGATAAAGACACTTGAAATCGAAGGTAAAAAAGCAAAGGGTTATTATTTTTTTTCTGAAGATCGTAAAAGACTTATGGTCTGGGTTCAAAAAATTTAGGAGGGCAAAATGAAAAAAATGTTTATATTTTTAACTGTTATTTGTGTTGTTTCAGGTTTGGTTTACAGTGATTTGAAAACCGGTAATGATATTTTTATCAAAATGAGATTTTATGAAGGTATAAAATCAAATACAGTCCTTAAAAAGGAGGTTATCTCATCCTATTTTTTAAAACCGATTTTTGTCGGGAATTTTGAATTTGGTTCCGATGAAAAAAAAGAAGGGGATGAGATTGTAAGGATATTTAACCTCAAAAGAATAAGGGTTTTAACTGAAACAAAATGGGGCTGGAGGGCGGATGAGAAGAAAAAGCATTTTAAGATTGTTATATTGAATAGTCACAAATTCAGGATCGAAGTTTTTATGAAGGGGGACAACGGCAAATTCGAATTATCCGTCTTAAATGTAGATGAGAATAAAAATCTTCTGAAGACTGCACTCAACCTGCCTGAAGAAAGGTCATCTGTTTTCGGCTTTGAAGACTCTTTGGACAAACCGTTTTTCCTCTCCCTGAGTCGTGCTGCAGGAGAACGTGTGCTCAGAAAAGAAGCATTGGAAAAAATAAAAATGGTCAAAGACCCTGTTCTAATAAAAAAAGTAAAACCCGTATATCCCAGGGTTGCATATGAAGCAAGAGTATCGGGAAATGTTGTAATTGAAGCTTTTATTGGAAAAGATGGTGTCGTTGAAAGGGCAAGAGTTCTGAGAGGGAATCCGATTCTTTCACGTGCAGCGCTTGAGGCTGTTTATAATTGGAGGTACAAACCGTATATTGTTGACGGGATTCCAAAGAAAGTTAAATTCTATGTAGTTGTCCGTTTTGCACTTGATAATGAGAGAACAGGTATACCCACATCAAAGAGGGTAAAAAGTTTTAATATTCCTGACATCTGGCCTGTAAAGGGAAATCTCACCAGCGGATTCGGCTGGAGGATCAACCCTGTAACCGGGAAAAAAGATTTTCACAATGGCCAGGATATTGCTGCAAAAAAAGGAACATATGTGATTGCACCTTCAGACGGGATTGTTATCTTTGCCGGTTTTAAAAAGAAATATGGCAATCTTGTTGTCATAGATCATAAAAACGGTTATATCAGTAAATACGGACAGTTATCAAAGATCTATGTGAAAAAAGGAGAAAAAATAAAAAAGAAAAAGATTATCGGGCTTGTGGGAAGCTCCGGGATCAGCACCGGACCTCACCTGCACTGGGAAGTCCACTATAAAGGAAAACCGGTAAATCCAACAAAACTGATCAGGGATTGATTTAAGAAAAATTTAATTTACTATAAAGATAAACAGAGTCATTCTTTTGCAGGGGTTCAATATTTTGAACCCCTGCATTACTAACCAATGTCAAATAATGAATTCATGGATAATTAGAATTTGAGTTTTAATTAATACTATTCTATATTAATTGTCAGACAGGAGTTTATTAGATGAAAAAAATTATTTTTATAACTCTCATGATGGTTGTTTTATCAATTTATAATCAGGGTTTTCTTTTCACTGAAACCGGCGGGAATAGTAATTTTAAATGGAAAATTGACGACCTGCTGACTTCGGACAGGATATCGGAAATAAGGATAGCACCGGATAGTAAAATGATAGTCTGGAGTGTCAGGAAATGGAATCTGAAGAC
>CAZNLS010000018.1:0-25281 GCA_964573895.1 uncultured Clostridia bacterium | reverse complement strand
ACTCTTTTTGAGATGGAAAAAAAGAAGAGAAAGGATACTTCTGTTCAGGTTGAAGATGAAGAGCACAGGAAGATTTACAGACTTTTCACTTATAACCTGAAATCGAAGAAAAAAAAACGACTCACAGATAATAAAAAACCGATAACAAACTTTACAATTTCACCTAAGAGGACCCGGTTAATTTACAGGGTCAGTCTGAGCATGCTTTACGGTCAGGACCAGAAGATCAGGCCTGCTTATTTCATTTATGATTTCAATAAAGAAAAATCCAGGGAAATATTTTCAGACAGAAAGCTCAAACCAACAGGTTCTTTTGCATGGAGCCCTGATGAGACCGGAATATATGCGACCGTTTCATACAGCACTCATCCAATATATACGATGGCTTCGGTTAATAAGATCTACTACTATGATCTGAAGACGAAAAGTGCTTCTGAAATTGACCTTAAGTGGGACCGTTATTCCGGCTGGAGGATAATTCCTCTGAAAGACGGATTCATTACTCCGCTTCTGAATGGTGTACATTACAAATATGCACGGTTTTACAAGAAGGGAAATGGGTGGAGAAGAAGATGGATTTCCGGGGATTTACAGAAAAACATAAGGTCTCTCATGATTGGGAAAGATAAAAAGAGTCTTGTCTATTCATGGTCAACAGCATCAAAGCCTGTAAGGTATTACATGGGAAAATTATCCGGGTTAAACATAGTTACATATGAAGAAATTATGAAACTCAATTCACCTGTCTTTAAAAGACCTATGGCGAAGACTGAAATTATCCGGTGGATGGGAGCACAAAATGATGAAATTGAAGGGATCCTTTACTATCCGTTGAATTATGAAAAGGGGAAAAAATATCCTTTGATTGTCATGATCCATGGGGGACCGAACGGTGCGGATATGGATTTTTTCAGTGACAGGCTGGCGTACCCTGCCCATCTAATGGCAGAAAGGGGGGCATTCTCTCTAAAAGTTAACTATCATGGCAGCTCAAATTACGGGATTGAATTCGGGGAATCAATAGCCGGTCACTACTATGAATATGAAATTCCGGATATAGAGAAGGGCGTCGATTTTCTGATCAAAAAGGGACTTGCCGATCCAAAAAAACTTGGAATTATTGGCTGGAGTAACGGGGCTATACTGGGAACCGCCCTTAATATTACAACCGAAAGATATAAAGTTGCGAGTCTGGGTGCCGGAGATGTAAACTGGACAAGTGATTATGGAAATTGTGCATTTGGAGTAGCGTTTGATAACTATTACTTTGGCGGGCCTCCATGGGAAAAATTGAATCATTACATAGAGAAATCTCCACTCTTCAAGTTAAAAAAAGTTGTTACACCAACTCTTATTTTTCACGGGTCTCTTGACCGGGCTGTTCCATATGAGCAGGGATGGGAGTATTACAGGGCTCTAAAAGAGATAGGTAAAGCTCCTGTAAGATTTATAAGTTTTCCCGGAGAAGGACATGGCCCCAGGAAACTTGCACACCAGAGAAGAAAGCTGAAAGAGGAAATTGATTGGTTTGACAAATATCTTTTTGATACTTTTAAAGAGAAAAATGAATCGGTTAAGAAAGGAAGTCCGCTGGAGATGCTGAAAAAATTTAAAAATATTTCAAAATACAGAGGATTTTACGGAGCTGAAAAATCCGGAAAACTGATTCCCGAAACTGTTATTTACAAAAAAATGAAAATCGGACGTTTTGAAGTCACCCGTGCACAGTGGTCTGCATTTGATCCAAAATATAGGTTTAGCAGCGGTACCGGCAATTATCCGGTTTCAGGTGTTAATCCCGAGAAGATTCAGAAATATTGCAGCTGGTTGTCAAAATTAACCGGAGAAAAATACAGGCTGCCTGCAAAAAAAGAGGGAGAGAAAATATATTCTGTAAGAAGCGGAAATTTGTTTGATTATTGGGCCGGATACAAGATCGGACCGGATGATTACAATAATGCAGTCAAATATTTGCAAAAATATAAACCGGGAGTACTCCTGAAAGAAGTTGGGTTTTTTAAACCTTCAGGTAAGGAGTTGGTCTTTGATCTTGGAGGAAATGTTTCGGAATGGGTAAAGGATTCAAATGGTAAATATAAAATCATGGGTGGTTCTGCCATTCTGACGTCGGATAAATCTTTCAAAATTGCAGACAACCTTAAATATTGCGGATTCAGAGTTATAAAAGAGTAATTTATATCAAATTCCTGCCGGGAATTGTCTGTTGAAGCACCCTGAGTTATAGAGTATAATTGATCAATTATCAGGTGGAACCATATGAAATACAATTTTAATGAGATCGAAGAAAAGTGGCAGAAACAGTGGGAAAAGAATAAGACATTTTCAGCTGATTCGAAAAATAGCGGTGAAAAATTTTACTGTCTTGAAATGTTTCCTTACCCTTCGGGGAGAATCCACATGGGACATGTGAGAAACTATTCTATCGGAGATGTTATTGTCCGTTTTAGAAAAATGAACGGTTTTAACGTTCTCCATCCAATGGGGTGGGACGCTCTGGGTCTGCCTGCGGAAAATGCTGCAATAAAAAATAAAACTCATCCGAAGGAGTGGACTCTCAGCAATATTTCTTATATGAAAAAACAGCTTAAGAGGATGGGTTTCGGATACGACTGGGACAGGGAAGTTGCAACATGTACTCCTGAATATTACAAATGGAACCAGTATATTTTTCTTAAAATGTATGAGAAGGGGCTTGTCTATAAGAAGGAATCGGAAGTCAACTGGTGTCCTTCATGTTCGACTGTGCTTGCAAACGAACAGGTTATCGAAGGCAAGTGCTGGAGATGTGATTCCGAAGTTTCTCTTAAGGAACTTGACCAGTGGTTTTTAAAAATCACCGAATATGCAGAAGAATTACTTTCCGAACACAGTAAACTGAAACAATGGCCTCAGAAGGTTCTGCTGATGCAGAAAAACTGGATAGGCAAAAGTCACGGTGCTGCAGTAAAATTTAGGGTATTCGAATCTGATCTTGAACTTGAGGTATTTACTACAAGACTGGATACAATATTCGGATCAACATTTTTTGCAATGTCTGTAAAACATCCCATGTTGGGAGATCTGATTAAAGATAGTGAGAACAAAGAAGAGATAGAAAAATTTATTAAAGAGGTCGAACTTGAAAGTATAAAAAACCGGGAAGAGACAGAAAAAAAAGGTTTTTTTACAGGGAAGTTTGCAATAAACCCTTTTAACGGTGAGAAGATTCCCATTTGGATTGCAAACTTTGTCCTTATCGAGTATGGAAGCGGTGCCATCATGTCTGTCCCGGCACATGATTCCCGGGATTTCGAATTTGCAAAGAAATACAATATCCCGATCAGAAGAGTAATAGTTGAAGATTCTAAAAATGATTATCCTGATACTGTGGAGGAAGTGTATCCTGAGAAGGGCTTTTTGATCAATTCAGGGCAATATTCAGGTCTCTCTTCCGAAGATGCGATAAAAAAGATGGGAAATTTTCTAAAGGATAAGGGCCTTGGTTTACTTAAAGTACAGTATCGTCTCAGGGATTGGGGAATATCCAGGCAAAGATACTGGGGAACTCCTATACCATTTATCTATTGTGACAAATGCGGGACCGTTCCCGAAAAATATGAGAATCTGCCTGTAGAGCTTCCAATAATTTCAGATTTTTCTTCGGAAAGAGGATCTCCTCTTGGAAAAGAGAAAAGTTTTACGGATATAATCTGCCCTCATTGCGGAGGTCCTGCAAAGAGGGAGACAGATACGATGGACACATTTTTTGACTCCTCCTGGTACTATTTCAGATATGCTGCTCCATCGGATGAGTTGCCTTTTGATATTAAAGAGATAAAAAAATGGATGCCTGTTGATATGTATATCGGTGGTGTGGAACATGCAATTCTTCACCTGATATATTCAAGATTTTTTACAAAAGTATTCCGTGACCTTGGATGGACCGAAATTTCCGAACCTTTCCCTCATCTTTTGACACAGGGTATGGTTACACTTGGCGGCAGTGCTATGTCCAAATCCAGAGGGAATATTGTTGATCCTAACGAATTGATAAATAAATACGGTGCGGATACTGTGAGACTTTTCATCCTTTTTGCAGCACCTCCTGAAAAGAGTCTTGACTGGAACGACAAGGGTGTTGAAGGTGCAAACAGGTTTCTGTTGAGGATATGGAATCTCTTTCATGCAAATGAGGAGTTTCTAAAAAGTATCTCGGAATTTGATAAAAATAAAAAAGAGACAAAGCATATTTATATAAAACTTAATCAGACAATAAAAAAGGTTACTGAAGATATTGGTGAAAGATTTCATCTGAATACTGCTATTGCCTCTTTAATGGAATTTTTTAACCTGTACTCAACATCTATGGATTTGATAAAAAAACAGAATCCGGATATGATTGGATTTATAATGAGAAAATTTCTTCTCCTGCTCTCACCTTTTGCACCGCATTTTTCAAACGAATTATGGAAAAAACTCGGAAATGAAAACCTGGTTGAAAATGAGAAGTGGCCCAAATATGAATCTGAATTTATATCGGAAGATAAGGTTAACATTATGGTCCAGATCAACGGTAAGATAAGAGAGAAGCTTGAACTGCCTGTTGATGAAAATGAAGATGAGGTATTGGAAGCCGCACTCTCTTCTGAAAAGGTTTCCGCTCTGATAGACACAAAAAAGATCGAGAAGACTATTTTTATAAAGAACAGGATGATTAGTTTTGTTGTAAAATGAAAAATAAAACGATCTGTATTCTATTTTTTCTGATTATTCTATTGCAGATTTCCTGCGGATACAAATTATCAGGTTCGGGGAAATATATCCCTTCAGATCTGAAGACTATAGTTATTCCTGATTTTAAGAACAATACAACTGAATACAGAGCAGAACATTTTGTTACATTTGCAATAAGAGATGAGTTTATTAAACGTAGTGCAATGAAACTTGTTGACACTACTTCGGGTGCGGATTCGATCCTGGAAGGGACTATTTCTAGCTTTGATATATCTCCGGTTAACTATACTTCTCTAGGCTCTGTTGATATGTTCAGGGTTTCAATATTTCTGAATGTAAAATTGATAAATCTGAAAAACAACAAAATTGTTTTTGAAAAAAAGGGGATGAGTTTCGTTGGAAATTATGAAATAGAGACTTCTGATTTTTTTTCCCAGGAGAGAGATGCTCTCCGTAAGATATCTAAAAAGTTTGCATCCTCAATCGTTTCGGCAATTCTTGAAAATTTCTGATGCCGGAGTTTTCATTCTTTCAGTATTATAATGAGCTGGATAATAGTGAGAAGAGATTTCCTGTAAATTTTTTTTTCGGATTCAATGAATTTTTAGGGGAATTATTATTGGAAAAGCTTTCCCAATCCTTTCTTGAAGAACGGACAGATTTTAATTTCAAAAGATATTATTTTGATAGCGAGGAAAACCGGTCATTGCCGGAATTGATCGAAGAAGCCAGAAGTGCCAGTTTCTTTATCCAGTCGAGAAAAATACTTGTGGCAGTAATCAGGGATCAGAAGAGACTATTTTCATCAAAAGAAGATCTTGATCTTTTCGGGAAATATCTGGAAAAACCAAATGATGATACAATCATGGTAATTTATCTCTCCCTGAATTTTACTCCTGATGATTTTAGGACTCTAAGGAAATCAAAAATCAACAAAATTATTAATCATTTTCCTTCTGACAGGATGAACCTGGTTGATATGGACAAAATCTATGACAGGGAAATAATTGAATTTATAAAAAAATATTTGAATGAGAGAAATATAAATATTTCCATTTCTGCTCTTGACAGAGTTGCTGAAATTATGGGAGAAGATCTGGTTACGATAATGTATCAGTTAAATAAACTGGAAATTGCCGGAGCCGGGAAAGGGAATATCGATTCCGGGGATGTTGAGGAAATTATAAGTGGAACCGGGTCTCATTCAATATGGGAATTGAGTGAAGCAATTGAGAGAAAGGATTCGGATTCATATTTGAAGATACTGAATTATCTTTTTTTAAACGGAATAAAACCTGCGATAATAACCGGAACTTTAATTTCTCATTACAACAAAATTTTTATTGCAAAACATATGATAAAAAAAAATTTCCCTGCAGATGAAATAGGAAGAGTTCTTAGTCAACCCCGGTTTCTGCTCCAAAAATTTATGGGGCAGGCCCGAAATTTTTCAGGATCGAGGCTTGAGAAGATCGGAAAATTAATCTATAACCTTGACTATGAGTCAAAAACAGGCGGGGAACAAACGGCCAAGATCCTCCTGCAGAATTTTATTTTTCAAATATAAGATTACTTTCTAATAGTAAAAAGTTCCGTATAAAATCTATAACTCCCTAACGTACCGGTTCATAGCTTCAGCTGCAATTTTTCCATCTCCCATTGCAAGAATAACAGTTGCTCCTCCTCTTACTATATCACCACCGGCATAAAGCCCGGGTATTGAGGATTTCATATTTTCATCTACAACAATTGTTCCCCAGCGGGAAAATTCCAGTTCGGGAAGAGACTGCTGAATCAACGGATTAGGAGAAGTTCCGATACCGACAACAACAACATCAACATCTATCAGATATTCTGACCCCGGGATTGGAACCGGTCTTCTTCTTCCGGAATCATCCGGCTTGCCCAGCTCCATTTTAATTACTTTTACCTGTTTTACACGGCCCTGCTCATCTCCGATATATTCAACCGGGTTATTAAGGTTCAGGAATTCTACACCTTCCTCTTTTGCATGGTGAATTTCCTCATTCCTGGCAGGCATTTCAGCTTCAGATCTTCTATAAATGATCATAGCTCTTTCAGCTCCAAGTCTCTTTGCAGTTCTCACAGAATCCATTGCTGTATTTCCGCCTCCTATCACTGCAACGTTTTTCCCCCGGATGATCGGAGTATCATATTCCGGGAATTTGAATGCTTTCATAAGGTTAATTCTTGTTAAATATTCATTTGAGGAAAAAATATTGATAAGATTTTCCCCGGGAATATTCATGAAACTTGGTAACCCTGCACCGCTTCCGATAAAGAATGCCTTAAATCCACGCTTTTTCAGGTCATCAAATCCGGCAGTTCTGCCTACAATGAAATTATTAACAAATTTAACTCCCATTTTTTTCAGATTATCAATTTCTGCATGCATGATCTTTTTCGGCAGCCTGAACTCAGGGATCCCGTAAACAAGAACTCCTCCGAATTCATGCAATGCTTCAAATATAGTTACATCATGACCATATTTAGCCATTTCACCGGCAACAGTCAAACCTGAAGGGCCTGATCCTACAACAGCGATTTTAATCCCAGTCGGATCAGCTGTTTCGGGGACTGACATATTGCCGCTTTCTCTTTCGTGATCAGCTGTAAATCTTTCCAGGTTCCCTATTGCAACGGGCGGTTTTCCTATTTTATTGTAAATACATTTTGCTTCACATTGAGATTCCTGAGGGCAGACTCTTCCGCAAATAGCGGGAAGAGCATTAGTACTTTTTAGAACCTTTGCCGCGTTCAAAAAATCTCCTTTTTCGATCTCTTTTATAAAACCGGGAATATTTATATTTACGGGACATCCTGAGATACAGGTCGGAGTTGGGCAATCGAGGCATCTTTTTGATTCACCAAGTGCCATATCATTATCGATACCATTATTGACTTCAAAAAAATTTTTATTTCTGACATTCGGTTTGTTTTCCGGCATTTTTACACGTTTACTTATGACTCTTTTTTTAGCCGGAATTTTATGCCTCAGTTCATCTCTCCATCCGGATGATCTCTCTTTTTTCAGTTCTTTATAGTTTACACCCACTTTGTTCCCTCCTCTGTATCTTTAAGTGCTTTCTCATACGCAATAGCTTCCTCCGATTGATAGGCTCTCAATCGCTGGAGCATTTCATCAAAATCAACTTCATGTGCATTGAATTCGGGTCCGTCCACACAAACAAACTTGGTCCTTCCTCCGACTGATACCCTGCATGCTCCGCACATTCCTGTCCCGTCAACCATTATCGTGTTAAGGCTTGCAAGGGTTTTAATCTCGTATCGTTTGGTAAGGATTGAAACAAACTTCATCATTACAGCCGGTCCTATAGAAATCACTTCATCAACTTCTTCGTTATTGATCACGTTCTCGATTCCTGCTGTAACAAGCCCCTTGGTCCCACTGCTTCCGTCATCTGTATATATTTGAACTTCATCTGCAAATTCTCTCATTTCCTCTTCAAGGATTATCAGGTCCTTACTTCTTGCGGCGAGAATTACAATCACCCTGTTCCCTGCCTCTTTATATGCTTTGGCAATTGGATAGAGAGGTGCAATTCCCACACCTCCGCCTGCGGCAATAATAGTTCCCAGTTTTTTTATTTTTGTAGGTTTCCCGAGAGGTCCTACGATATCAGTTACAGAATCTCCTTCATTCAGTGTAAAAAATTTATGTGATGTTGCTCCGACTCTCTGTATTACAAGTGTAATAGTGCCATTTTCTCTGTCGGAATCCGATATTGTCAGAGGAATTCTTTCTCCCTTTTCTCCAAGTTTTACAATAACAAACTGACCCGCTTTTCTGCTGGCGGCAATTTCATTCGCTTCAATCACCAGTTTAACAACATTTTCAGATAATATCTCTTTTTTCACAACCTTGTTCATAAAACTACCTCCGTAAAAAGAGATACATTATCAAAAAAAACGTTAGATTTCAATGAAAAATTCAAGTTTTGTTAGAGAACAAACGAGAACTAAATATATCTGTTCCGATAAGTTAATCAGTGGATTTTACTTGAAATTGATCAGTAAAATACCTATAATATTACTTTTATGAAAAACTTCAGAATTAAGATCAACGGGCCTTCAGCACTAAGGGGATCAGTATCTGTTTCAGGTTCCAAAAATGCGGCACTTCCCGAACTTGCCGCAACAATTCTTTCCCGCTTCCCGGTTGTCCTCGAAGGTGTTCCGGACATCGAGGATATAAGAGCAATGATTAATGCTCTCCAAAAACTGGGTTCATCTGTAAAATCTGAAAAAAACAGAGTTGAATTAAGCCTAAATGAGGTGACGACTCCTGTTGTGAGCAGTGATATTTCAAAGACATCAAGAGCATCTATACTGATACTCGGACCTCTACTTGCAAGAAACGGATATGCAAAAGTTGCACTTCCGGGTGGATGTGATATTGGTGATAGAAGAATAAATTATCATCTTGACGGCCTGAAAAAAATGGGTGCTGAAATTGATCTGGAATCAGATCCCGGATATATTATTGCATCGGCTTCAAAATTGAATGGTGTCGACTATCTTTTTCCGGGAAAGACAGTAACAGGGACTGAGAATCTAATGATGGCAGCTGCCGCGGCCGAAGGTGAGACCATATTAAAGAATTGTGCTACCGAACCGGAAATTTCAGACCTCGCTATTTTTCTTAATTCCATGGGTGCGGAAATTTCAGGAATAGGAACTGAAGTTATTAAAATATCCGGGAAGAAGGATTTTCATTCAACTACTCATAGTGTTATCCCCGACAGGATAGAAGCCGGGACATATCTGATAGCTTCCTGCTTTGAAGGAAATGATCTTAAAGTTGAAAACTGCAATCCGGCTCATTTAAAGAGTCTTACCGATATACTTGAAAAAGCAGGGTTCTTGTTTTCAATCGGGGAAAAGAGTATTTTTGTACTTAAAAGAGGGTCGGAAGCCGATATCCATGTTGATACTGAGCCTTTCCCCGGATTTCCAACCGATCTACAGGCTCAATTAACGACGTTGCTTACACAAATTACCGGAAAATCGACAATAAGAGAGAATATCTTCAACAACAGATTCCGTCATGTCATAGAACTTAATAAAATGGGAGCAGATATTGAAATTTCCGGTAATAAGTCTATAATAAATGGTAAGACTGCATTAAACGGGTCCTATGTTAGAACTACGGATTTAAGGGCGTCGGCATCCCTGGTACTTGCCGGGCTGGTTGCAAAAGGTGAAACAGTGATTGAAAATTCGTTCCAGCTCTTCAGAGGATATGAAAAAATAGATGAGAAACTGAATAGTGTGGGAGCCGAAATAGTTATTATGAGATCATGATTGATAACGATTGTTTATTTTGTAAAATTTCTTCCAAAAAATTTGACACACATTTTGTGTATGAAGACGATAAGGTCTTGGCTTTTAATGATATATCACCCCAGGCTCCGGTGCATATACTTGTGATTCCAAAGGAGCATTTTAATTCAATAAAAGAGATTAGTGATAAGGAATTAACGGGACATCTTTTAATGGTTTGTAATTTAATCGCCAAAGAAAAAAAATTAGAAAACTTCCGGATTGTTTTAAATACCGGAGAAGAGGCAGGCCAATCAGTTTTTCATCTGCATGTTCACCTTTTGGGTGGAAGAAAGATGAATTGGCCTCCCGGATAAGGAGTGAAAAATGGAAGTAACCTGGCTTGGTCATTCTGCAGTGATGCTGTCCGGATCAAAAATAGTGCTCATTGATCCCTTTCTCACCGGAAATCCTTCAGCATCAACTGCCGCAGAAAATATCACTCTGTGTGATATGGTAATTGTAACTCATGATCACGGGGACCATATCGGTGATGCATTTGAATTGTGCAAAAAAACAGGCGCTGTACTTGTTTCCCATTATGAAATAGCTTTGGCAGCTGAGGAGAAGGGAATAACTTCAGAACAGATGAATGTAGGCGGCACAATAGAAAATTCCGGAATCTTAGTATCAATGGTGCCGGCATTTCATACAGCAGGCCTGGGTGGTACGGCCGTAGGAGTTGTAGTGGAAATGGACGGAAAAAGTGTTTATCACCCCGGAGATACGGGCGTAAGCATGGAAATGAAGTTGATCGGCGAACTCTACAAACCCGATCTGGCTTTTCTTCCAATTGATGGTCGTTTTAATATGACTCCCCGTCTGGCTGCAAAGGCCGTTGAACTTCTCGGAGTAAAAAAAGTTGTACCATTTCATTATGATACTTTTCCGGCAATAAAGTCCTCACCGGAAGAATTCAGAGATCTTGTCGGAAATATGAGTAAAACAATTATTTTAAAACCCGGTGAAAAACTGGAATTATAAATGCCTTACATAATTGACGGGAATAATGTGATAGGAAGTTCGCCGGATATTGTTCTTGAAGATGCAAATTCTCGGGAAAAACTGGTAAATCTTGTAAGAAAATTTCAGAGAAGAAAAAAAAACAAGGTTATTGTTGTTTTTGATGGCGAGCCGCAGAGCATTTCACAGGAAGAAAACCACACAGAAAAAATTGTAATAAAATTTCCCCAAATGGGAAATTCCGCAGATGATGAAATCAAGAAAATCCTTAACGGTTATAACTACTTCCGGGATGTAATTTTAGTAACTTCTGATCGTGAATTGAAAACCATTGCTAAAAAAAAGGGTGCTAAAATCATCAACTCTATTGAATTTTATTATGAATTAAAAAGAACATACAGAGCATCCGGAGAGATTGAAATGAGACAGAAGCGGATTGATACAAAGCTTAGTGAAGGGGAGGTTGATCACTGGCTCAAGATCTTCGAAAAATAAAAGACTTTTCAATTTTCGGAGCAGGCAATCTGGGGACCAATTTTGCTTATGCCCTGATTAATGCAGGTTACAATCTTAAATATATCTATAAAAAATCAAAATTTAATAAGTTTAACAGTTACATAGACAACAATATAAAAAAGATTGTGGAAGAATCTGAAATCATTGTTATTTCTACAGGTGAATCGAAAATCAGAGAGATTGCCGAAAAAATTTCAAGATTAAATGACATTAGGGGAAAATTCTTTTTTCATACTTCCAGTTTTTTATCTTCGGATGAGCTGGATTCTATTACTTCAAACGGAGGTATGACTGCCGCGTTCTCCCCTGTTCAGACTTTTGCAGGATTTGAAGAAGAAAGAGAAATATTTAAAGACATTTTTTTCCTGGCTGAGGGAAGTCCTCCGGCAATTAATTTAGCAGAACTTATTACGAGAAAACTTGATGCGCAATTATTAATCGTAAATAAAGAGCAGAAAAAATTTCTCCATATTGCATCTGTAATTGCATCGAATTTTATTATTGCATTGTTAAAGTTTTCGGAGTCTCAGCTCAAAAATGCCGGATCAGATTTTGATCTTAACATCCTGTTTCCTCTATTAAAAAAAACTATAAATAATATTACAGTAAAGGGAATTGAAAAGGGAAGATCCGGTCCCTCGGCAAGAGGAGAGGCAGAAATTGTAGATGAACATTTAAAAATGCTTAAAGGGGATGATAAACTTCTCTATTCGTTATTAACAGGAATTTTAGAAGGGAAGAATTATAGTATTTCTCCTGAATAATGGTCAATAACAACACCTGCTTCTGTTTCAACAAGGATGCCTCCTTTTTTGTTTATCCCCCGGAATTTTCCTTTTACAGTTTTGCCGGAAGAGTGAAACCGGATATATTCGCCTTCTTTATGTTTCAGGTGTTTTATGAAATCTTCAACTAGTTTTTCGTCCTGACCTTTCACAAGGATGCCTGTATAAAGGAGAATATTATTAATAAGTGATTTGAAGATTTTCTCTTTATCAATAGATTTATTCTTTATTATTTCCAGTGATGTTGAACAGTCCCTGATTTCTTCAGGAAAATCCTCTTTTTTAATATTTAGATTAATTCCTATTCCTATTATTGAATGAACTCTTTTTCCTGAAATTAAATTTTCCGTAAGAATACCCCCTGTTTTTCTGTTTTCAAATTCAATATCATTTGGCCATTTTAAAGAACACTTAATCCCCGTCTGCTGCTGAATTGACTTAATCGCCGCAATTCCTGCTGCAGCCGATAAGAGCTCAATTCCATTTTCTGCATTGAATTCAAAAAGAAATGAACAATAAAGTCCGCCATTTAGTGGAGAGAACCATATTCTGCTTTCTCTTCCTCTGCCTCCGGACTGCTCTTGTGCAATTACGACGACAGGGGTTTTTGTTTTTAGTTCCTCCAGGTTTTCCCTGATGTAATTATTTGTCGAAATAAGACTTTTTTCCCTTATAATTCTTATTCCCTCAGGAAAGATCATCGATAGTTTTTTCAAGTTTTTCTTTTTTATCAAGTGATTCCTGGAGTGTATTTTTAAATCCTGAAATAATGTTTCCCGGAGCCCTGTTAATGAAATTTTCATTTGATAATTTTGTTTCCACATTTTCAATTAACTTTAGAGTTTTTTTTAGTTCTGTTTTCAGACGGATAATTTCATTTTTTCGTTCTTCTTCATTTTCAAACGGAAGCAGGATTTCCCACTTCCGGATAACTCCCCTAAAACCCTTTTGATATACAGACAAATCCTCGACAATTTCAGCTCCACTGCTTTTTGTTAGAAAATCAAAGTACTTCAAGCCCGGTTTTATAGATTCCGAATCTCTCTGCTCCGAAGTTTTTAGATAAATCTTCATTTTCTTGTGCGGGTCTATTTTATTCTCCGTTCTTGTCTTCCGGGTTTCTGCAACCAGTTTTTTCAACAGTTCGGTATCATTATATTCCTTTGTATATACCAGTTTACTGCTGAAAGAGGGGTATTTAGTAAGAAGCAGGAATTCGTTAGCCGAATTTTTGATTTTATTGTAAATCTCATCGGTTATGTAAGGCATAAACGGGTGAAGAAGCTGGAGCAGGGTAAAAAGGGTAAATTTCAGAGTCTTCCTTGTATCAGGATTTTTTATGTCTGATTTAGAGAATTCCAGATACCAGTCGCAATACTCATGCCAGAAAAAATGATAAAGTGCATCAGCAGCTTCATTTATACGGTAGTCGTCTAAAAGGTCATTCACTTTTTTTACTAACAGATTCAGTGAGTGAAGTATCCATTTATCTGTTATTGCTAACTTTTCAGGGGCAAAGTCCATATCATCACTCTCATGTAGATTCATAATAATAAATCTTGATGCATTCCAGATTTTATTTGCAAATGCTTTATATCCTCTTATCCTGTTGATCGAAAGAGATATGTCCATCCCGGGAACAGCTTGTATTGCAAGAGTAAACCTGAGTGCATCGGTACCGAATTCCTCAATTAGATCAATGGGGTCGATCACATTGTTTTTTGTCTTACTCATTTTTACACCGTGTTCATCTCTGATCAAACCGTTTATCAGCACTTTTCTGAAAGGAATATCTTTGCCAAAATGTATCCCCATCATGATCATTCTTGCTACCCAGAAAAAGATAATGTCAAATGCAGTTGCCATTAATGTAGTTGGATAATATGTCTTAAAATCGTTGCCGGATATATTCCATCCCAGAGTAGAAAAAGGCCATAATGCTGAAGAAAACCATGTATCCAGAACATCCGGGTCCTGATAGATATTAGTGGAATTACATTTTTTACATTCAGGAGGTTTCGTTTCACTTACCATTATTTCATTACAGTTTTTACAATAATATGCCGGGATTCGGTGTCCCCACCAGAGCTGACGGGAAATACACCAGTCGCGGATGTTTTCCATCCAGTGATAGTATATTTTCTCCCATTTCTTCGGGATAAATTCAATATCGCCATTCCTGACTTTTTCTATTGCAGGTTTCGCCAACTCTTCTGTTTTCAGAAACCACTGCTCTGAAATAAGCGGCTCTACCATTGTTTCACATCTTTGACAATGCCCTATATTGTGTTCATATTCTTCTGACTTTTCTATCTGGTTTGTTTTTGAAAGTTCTTCAATGATAAGTTTTCTGCAGGCTTCCCTTGAAAGGCCTCTGAATCTGTCCGGGATATCACCTGTCATTTTTCCGCTTTTATCAATTATTATCATTTTTTCCAGGTTATGCCTCTGGCTGATTGCATAGTCCACCGGATCATGCCCGGGTGTTACTTTCACTGCCCCTGTTCCGAATTCCGTTGAAACTTCACTATCTCCTACAATAGTTATTACGCGTCCTGTTAGAGGTAAATCGACTGATTTCCCGATAAAATCTTTGTATCGTTCATCGGAAGGATTAACTGCTATAGCAGTATCACCCAGCATAGTTTCAGGCCTGGTTGTTGCAACAACCATATATTTTCCTTTCTCTCCGGAAAGGGGATATTTTATATATGTAAGTTTTCCCTTTATCTCTTTATGGTTCACTTCGAGATCCGAAAGAACGGTTTTGCATGAAGGGCAGTAATTGACCATATATGTTCCTTTGTAAATTTTCCCTTCCTTATAAAGTTCTACAAAAACTCTTGTGACGACCTTTTCCATATCCGGTTCAAGAGTAAATTTTTTCCTGCTCCAGTCGAGTGAGAGACCAAGTCTCCCGATTTGCTCAATTATTCTTTTTTCATATTTATCTTTCCACTTCCAGATTTCATTAAGAAACTTATCTCTCCCCATATCTTCTTTTGAAATGTTCCTTTCTTTACTGATATTTTTTTCCACGATCATCTGGGTTGCGATTCCTGCATGATCAATCCCCGGTAGCCAGAGAGTGTTATAACCCTCCATTTTTTTTCTTCTTACAATAATGTCCGGGATTGTGAAAGTCAGGGCGTGCCCCATATGAAGGGATCCTGTAATATTAGGAGGTGGAAGCACCATAGAAAAAGCAGGAGAATCATCTTCGGGGTTAGCTTTAAATAAACCGGCATTCACCCATTTTTCATACCATCCGGCTTCCGTTTCAGCCACATCATAACTTTTATTCATCACTAATTTCCTCCAGTTTAAAGAGGCAATTTTACCATGAAACACAGATATACTAAATAATAAAGTATTAAGGATATAATATTACTCGGTTTTCTTATCCGGAGAGAATTCCTTCTCTAAATTTTGTTCGATTTTATTTATTTCCTCTTTTATAAGTTTCTCTGCCAGGGGAGGTACTATCTCCCATAAGACTTCCTTCACTGACAGTGACAGTTTATCTTCAACATTTTTCATTATTTGTTCTTTATCGGCTGTCCCCGGAGTATCCGGTGCCGGTGAAACCGGTGGTACTTCCGCTGCTGGCTCAGATGGTTTCTCTTCAGGTTCCGGGGTCTCAGGTTTGAGAGTCTCCTGTGACTTCATATCAGACAATACTTTTTCAAGTTCCTCCTGGCTGGAAGCAGGCTCAGTTACATCGGGTATTGTTTTCTTTGTCTCCTCTCTTTGAGGCATTGGAGGTATATCTTCCTGGAATTCCTTTCCGAGATCAGGGCTGAATACATTTTCAATCTTTGAATCATCTATTTGCCCTACAGAGGGCGGGGCGGTTACATTTTCAATTTTATTTTCTTCAATGTCTGAAGTTTCATCTTTTTTTTCTACGGGTTCGGAAAGATTCTGTTTTTCTATCTCTTTTTGAATGTTTATTTCTTCCATTGTAAGAGAGCTGATATTCAACTCCTCTTCCTGTTGTTTTATATTCTCTTTTATTTTTTTTTCTTCTTCGCTTAATTCATGACCGTTTTCAGGCAAAGAACTATCATTCATAAACGGATTATCTATATCTTCATGAACTTCGGGAGAAAGGTGATCTTCCGATTCTTCGGCACCTGAGCCCTGTGTAATCTCCTCGGATGGCAAAACATCATCCCCTATTGAGCCTTCGCTATCCGGGGGTTGACCATCTCCGAAAAATTTTTCGGTGTCTAGATTATCGCCGATATCCGAAAGGTTAATATTTTCTTTTGCATCTTCAATTCCGTCAATTGTCGGTATATCTTCAGGAAGAGATGATGGAACGGGAGCCTCCTGAGTAGCCTGGCTTTCCGCCTGTTCACCTGAAATTATATCTTTAATTTTAGTTACCAGTGCTTTGGAATCAAATGGTTTTGTAATAAAATCTACATATTGAAGATCTTTTAAAAGATTCTCATCAACAGGTTCAAAGCCTCCCTTAATTAATAACACCTTCGTGTCTTTCAATTCCGGGGTTGAATTAATATATTGACAGATTTCATATCCGTCTACTTCCGGGAGTTTTATATCTGCCAGTACTACGGCGGGTTTTATTTCAATTAATTTTTCCTTCAGCCCAAGACCGGTGTCAAAACTGATCAGATCAATATCCTGTTCTTCGGAGAAAGATAGTTCAACAATTCGTCTAATTGTATAACTGTTGTCTGCAAGTATCACCGATTTTTTCATAACTCCTCCTCTTTCAATAAACTTTTATCATTATTACAATAAAAATGTCAAGTTTCAAGGGTCATATTTTTATTTTAGTTCTATTATATCTTGACTTTCGGAAATATTTAATGTATAAGTCGGAAATAGGTATGAAAGGCAAAAACAGGTCATATTCCGTAATAATTGTTTCCGATGCTTCCACGGAGAGTAAAGAATTTTTTATTTCATCTAAATTGTTTAGAAATTCAATTGTTGCAGTATCTCTGTTCATTATTCTCTTCGGATAT
The DNA here is from genome assembly GCA_964573895.1 of uncultured Clostridia bacterium. Classification (GTDB taxonomy): domain Bacteria; phylum Acidobacteriota; class Aminicenantia; order UBA2199; family UBA2199; genus CAZNLS01. The sequence goes on along the minus strand of CAZNLS010000018.1, from coordinate 7,919 downwards.
ATAATTTTTGATTACCTTACTATCTCAATCGACAGATCAAAAATGGAAAAACTTGAAAGTGAAGCAGTCCAGAAAAACAAAATCATCACCCAGCTGACCAGGAATGTTGATAAAACTGAAAAAAGCCTTATGAAAATGAAAGATTTTAAAAAAAAGATCCTGATTGCTGCCGGGTTGACATCTCCGAATGCACTTAAGGAGATTGGTTCCGGAGGCGGTCCGATCATTAATGTCTCTCCGGATGTTGAACTAATGCAAAACAGATCGACCTTAAATCCGGCATTGAAAAAAAATAATATAATTGAACAAGCGGGGAAAGATCTCAGAGATGCAAAAAAAATTGAGAGCACACTGAAATTTGTCGAAGATGTAATTTCAAAACAAAAAGTAAGACTTGCGTCAACTCCCTCTATATGGCCGACAAACGGATATCTTTCAAACTCTTTCGGTTCCAGGATCCATCCTTTCACAGGAAAGAGAAGTTTCCATTACGGTCAGGATATTGCAACACAATCGGGAAACAGAGTTGTCGCTCCTGCGAATGGTGTTGTTCTGATAGCTGAATACAGAGATTTTTACGGAAGAATGATAATCATAGATCATAATTTCGGGTATACAACCCGGTATGGCCATCTGTCTGCTTTTAACGTTAAAGAGGGTCAGCGGGTGAAACGGGGACAGGTTATCGGGTATGTTGGAAGCACCGGCCGCAGTACCGGCCCTCATCTGCATTATGAGGTAAGATTTATGGGAAAAGCAATGAATCCCATGAATTTTATTATTGACTGATTTTTTAGATTTTAAATACAATTGATTCAAACCATTGATTTTATCCGGATATAATAGTAACTTGATATTTTATGGACGATACTAAAAAAAAATTAGATCTTTTAAATAAAAACAGAATTAATTCGGATTGGGAAAAGATCGATTCTTCAAATGACCTGTCAACCCGTCAAAAACTTGAAAAACTTGTTAACAGAAATCTTAGAACCAGGATATCGAAAAAAAAAACTGAAAGTAAGAAGAGTATCAATCATGACCCGTTTACTGTAAGAGATTTTGAATATGAATTAGATGAAGTTTTTGGGAAAGTTTGTTTAAGAGAATGGAGGGATATTGATCCGGCTAAATTGGCACTTTTTTTTGATAATCAGATTGAAGATGTTCCTGATCCTTTGAATTTTCTCTATTTTGATACTGAAACAACCGGACTATCCGGAGGTACCGGAACTATTCCTTTCATGGCTGGGTTTGGTTATTTTGAAGATGACATTTTCAGAGTGAAGATCTTTATATTAAACAATATTGATGAAGAATCACTGTTTCTGGATGAAATTGAGAAATTTCTTTCTAATCACAATTTCAGTGCCACAGTCACTTATAACGGAAAAGCATTCGATTTTCCTCTTATGGAAACAAGGTATATTTTAAACAGAAAAAAATTTTCACTTTTGAAAATCCCTCATCTGGATTTTTTGCCTTTTGCACGGCTCATTTGGAAAAATACGTATGAATCAAGAAGACTGGGGTATCTCGGTGAAACACTTTTAGGTATTTCCAGAGAAGATGATATTGATGGAAGCCTCATTCCTTCACTCTACTTCAGCTATCTGAGAAGCGGCAATCCCGGGCTACTCGAAAATGTAATTGAACATAATGCTCTGGATATTGTAGGTTTGAGCTCACTCCTGCTTCTGGCTGCCAAATATTGTGAAGATGTATCCTTAACAACTGATGAAGGTGAGATACTCGGAGTTGGCTTCCTTTATGAAAGAGCGGGATTTTTCGATAGGGCCGAAAAAGTTTTCAACATGCTCAGAGGAGCAGAAATAAGAAAAGAAATTAATTTTAAAGCTGTGAAAAAACTGGCAATGATGAAAAAGAAAAAGCAGCTTATTAAAGAGGCAGCGGAATTATGGGAAGCAATATCTGAATCATCTGATCATCAGGTTATCAAGGAACTTTCAATTCACTATGAGCACAGGGAAAAGAATTTTTTCCACGCTATTGAAATAGTGGAAAAGGGATTGACAGTTCCCAACCTCACTGAGAAACAGAGGGCCGGCCTTGAAAAAAGGCTGTTGAGATTGAAAAAAAAGATTGAAAAACTTGATACCGATAAAACTACATCCTCCATGTAATACAGATAAAAAAAACATTTTCACCCGCATCGTTTTTCCCTTTTTTGACTATATTTAATCCGAGGAGACCTTTGAGATTGCTGCTCTTTAGAATTGAATCCAGTTTTCCAGGTATCATATAAGGAGAATTGGTTTGATAAGCAGTGAATGTTATTCCCCTGTATCTTGGAATCGAAGAAGAGTGATTCATATATTTGCTGTTTATTTTCTTTGCATATGAAGTGAGTCTTTTGTCCGTCAAAATATTTCTCTTTCCAATCCGGTTCAGAAACTTGTTAATACTCTTCAGCAGGTTCTTCTCAATATCACCTTTTGTCAGCATATATGCCTTCCCAAGTTTATATATCATTACAAATATATATGAACCGCCCGGGCTTTTTTTAATTCTTGAAAACCTGACATAGACCGCGTATTCGGTGAACAGGTTTTTTTCAATAGTATCGGATATGAATTCTCTGATATTTTTTAGTTTCGGAGATGCAATCTCAATCATTCCGAATCCTGACAATCCGGGGGGGAGTTTTTTCACCTTTTCTCCTCTTGCCAGTTTGGATGAATAATCCTGGCAATATGGTTCTATATTTTTCAAATAGAGAGAACTTTTCACTCCTTTGTTATTCAACAGGCTTTGAATGAACCTGACTAATTGGTTTTTTGTTTTTAACAGCTTTTGAGGATATATAATCCTTGCAAATTCCTGGGTGACATAGAATCCTTTTTTAGTCTCGATTAGCGATATACCGCAGTGAGTAAACCTTTTATCGAGAATATTTTCTCTATGCTGTCTGCTCTTCATAAATCCGTTGTGGAAATAGTCCGGAAGATAAAAACTGCCAAAAGCGATATTTTCACCCGCAGACTCAAAATATATGTCCTCTTTAACGAGCCTTCCGCTTAAGTCCGGATAGTTTTCAAATGTATGACTTAACTTATTCATCTCAGCCATTTTTCTGTTGTGTTTCAATGCTGTTTTTTTTAATTTCCTGTCGAATACCAGTTGTTTAAGTCCTATCTTGGCCCTTTCGATGTTGACCATTTCAATCATTTTTACTTCAGCTCCGGCAAGTTTTCGGGGACTAATATATATTCCCTTTTGTCTGTTTTTTCTATCAGGCTGCGGATTCAATATCAATGGGAGAAAAATAATAAAGATAAAAATGATTTTTGTGATTTTCATATTATTTCTGACAGTTTAAAAAAATAATGAGTAAAAATCAAAGAATACTTCACCGGGAAAAATTTTTTTACTTAAAAAATATTGACAGATATAATTCATCTCTTATAATTACCGGGAGGTGAAAAATGGCCAGAATAGAACCTTTCAGAGGATTGCGACCTGATCCTGTTATTGTTAAGGAAGTCGCATCACCACCATATGATGTTCTCAATTCGGAAGAGGCTAAAAAAATGGCCGGCAGCAATGAAAATTCTTTTCTCCACATAGTGAAACCTGAAATTGATCTTTCACCTGAAACGGATTTATATTCAGATATTGTTTATGAAACGGCAAAAAATAATTTCCGGAGATTTATCGAAACCGGAATCCTGGTTCAGGATCAGAAGAGATGTTTTTATATTTATAAACAGGTATGGGGTGATCATGTCCAGGTAGGGCTGGTTGCCGGTGCATCTACAGATGATTACCTGGATGATGTAATAAAAAAACATGAACATACACGGGAAGATAAAGAGAGGGACAGGATGAGGCATATTGAAGCTCTGAATGCAAATACCGGCCCTGTCTTTCTCACTTTCAAAGAGAACCAGTCTGTTGTTGAATTAATGAATCAGGGCATGGAGCAGTCTCCGGTGTATGATTTCACATCGGATGACGGCGTAAGGCATATTTTTTATGTGATTGAAGATGACTCTGCAATAAGAAAAATAAGTGAAGCATTCAATAAAGTTGATTTTTTATATGTTGCAGACGGGCATCACCGTTCCGCTTCAGCAACAAAGATTAAAGTAAAAAGGGAAAAATCCAATCTTTCGCATACAGGTAATGAAGAATACAATTTTTTTCTTTCGGTTATATTTCCTCATAATCAGATGAAAATACTTCCATACAACAGGGTAGTAAAAGATATGAACGGTATGTGTAAAGCAGAGTTATTTCATAAAATCAGCAGGAAATTTACATATGAGGAAACAGATCTAAGCGCTCCCGAAACCAATCATACTTTTTGCATGTTTGTGAGCGGGAAGTGGTACCTTTTAAGAGCTAAAGATGACTCTTTTGATGTGGATGATCCCGTTAATTCTCTCGATGCGGCAATTCTTCAGAACAATATATTGGGTCCTGTTCTTGGTATTGAGAATCCGAGAAAGGATAATCGGATAGACTTTATCGGTGGCATAAGAGGGACTGAAGAACTTGAAAGGCTTGTAAATAATGGAGATTTCAAACTTGCCTTTTCAATGTATCCGACATCAATAGAAGAGCTCTTTCGGGTGGCGGATTCAGGAAAAACAATGCCTCCTAAATCAACCTGGTTTGAACCTAAGTTAAGGAGCGGGCTCGTTACTCATCTGCTCGATTAATGCCGAATATCTGTTTTTATTTTACATTAAAATAGAGGTGGTCCCAGTAATAAAACTCGATTTTTGATCCTGGAGCAGTATACCTGCTCAATCTGAATTTTCCCATAGGTCCAACCGGTTCAAGGTCGAATCTGTATTTTGTCCCCGGTTTTAAAAGAGTGACGGGAATGTTTATTGATTCTGCAGTCACAGTTTTTTGAAAGATCAGAGTATTGGTGTTGAAGTTTTTTAATGAAACTTTTGTTTTTAGGATTGCTCCCGTATAGTTCCACCGGAATTTTACACTTCTGGACAACAATCTTCTTACTGAAATAACCGATTCGGGAAGAGGGAAAACCCATTCAATGTGGTTTTTTATCCTGTACACTCCAAGAATAACCGGTTTACTCCTGGTTGGCTTAATTCCCGGAAATTTACGGACGGGCCTATAGCTTATCCTGATAAATTTCCCGTCAGCAACTTTATAGTGAAATGGAGTTCCGTTAGAATAATTTCCTCCACCCAGCTGGTTTAATTTAAGTTTATCCAGATAGATCCTCAAGCCGTTTACCGGAATTCCACGCTTTGTCACCATCAGGAAAGCATTGAGATATCCCAGATATTGAGATGTCCCTACAACTTTCAATCTAGTGAATCTCCTTGGTCCCGGAATTGATTTGGCATTATAAGGCAGTGAAAGAAAAAGGATTAGTATTGATACAAAAATAAAAATTTTCTTTTTTAAAAAGGACATATAATACTCCTGTTTCAAATACGATTATTAAATAAAACTGAGCCTCTCTTTATCTCAGTTTAAATTCTGATCCCGAATCCTATCGCAGTATGTATCCCGCCAAGTTTTATACTGACGTTTTCAATAGTATCTGATGTTCCTATAAAACCTAATGATACTGTAGTAAAGAATGTGTCCGAAAAATCGTATACTATGCTGCCGCCGACTGAAAATCCGAGTTTTGATCCGCTCACGGTTTCATCAAGAGCCTCTTCATCATATGAAAAATTTGCACCCCCGACTTCCAGTCTGTAGCCGGTCTTTTTTGAGATAGTTCCTTCATATCCCACACCGAAAATACAGATTTTCTGTTTTGCTTTGGCATCAAGGTTAAGAACAGGAGTTTTCCCCGTTTTTGATAGAATTCCGCATCCGAAAAAAAGATAGAAATCATCAAAAATTTTATATCCGCTTTTCCCACGGATATAAAATGCTGAAGACCCGTATATATCCTTAAATCCATTATCAGAAGGAAACATAAAGTTCCCCTGGAATTCAATAAACATTTTTTTACTGCTCTCGGTCCCGAAAATCAATGGTGATATCATTAAAGAGAATATCATTATAGCGATAAAAAATTTTCTCATTTTTTCCTCCTCTGGATTTGTTTTTTGTTTACTCTAAGTATTTATACATAAATCCTTTTTTTAGTCAATTATAAAAATTAGATATATAATTTAATTTTGTTATAATCTTAATCTTACTTTGAATTTTTATGAAAAAAATAATTGATATCCATGATGTTTCAAAATATTACGGCAAAATTGCAGGTATAAAAAATGTTTCACTTTCGGTAAATGAAGGAGAAATATTCGGATATTTAGGACCCAATGGAGCGGGGAAGACAACAACCATCAGACTCCTGCTTGGCCTTTTGTTTCCAGATACGGGATTAATTGAAATATTTGGGAGAGATATAAGTTGTGATTTAAAGTTTGTCCTTGGTAAAACCGGGTATCTTCCGGGTGAATTTTCTCTGTATGAAAATCTTTATGTGCATCAATATCTTGAATTTTTTTCAAATCTTGATGGAAAAAACGACAATACAACTATATTAACCCTTGCAGAGAGATTCCAGCTTGATCTTTCAAGAAAAATTTCGTCTCTTTCAACGGGTAATAAACAGAAAGCCGGAATAATTCAGGCATTAATGGGTGACCCTGAATTAATTATTTTCGATGAACCGACGAGAGGACTTGATCCTATAATGCGGCAGAAATTCTATTCTCTTTTAAGGGAACTAAAGGAAAAGGGAAAGACAATTCTTCTCTCTTCACATGTTTTATCTGAAGTAGGGAAAGTATGTGACAAAGCCGGAATTATCCGGGATGGAGAAATAGTCGCAGTGGAAGATATTGCTGCGCTTGGGCATAAAACATTTAAAAAAATTGATCTCTATTCGCGAAGAAAAATTGACATGTCAACCCTGAAAAAAGTTGAAACTGTATATGATATCAATGTTAGTGAAAACCATTTGAAGTGTAAAATAAAAGGGGACCTGGATCCATTGATAAAAGCTGTACAAAAATTCGGTATTATTGATTTGTTTACTGAACATCCTGATCTTGAAGACTATTTCATGGATCTTTACAATGGAGAGGGAAATGTTTAAAAATCTTTTTCTAAAAACATTAAGAGATCAGAAAGTAAATATCTACCTCTTTTCAGGTGGTTTTATTTTTATCTCTCTCTATCTTGCATATTTTTATCCATACATGAGCGGTAACTCCGAGATTTTCAAAGTATTAAAAACCCTCCCCCCTTTTATCAAAAACTTTTTAGGTGATATGTCTGCCTTAGCTACACCTGAAGGATTTTTTAATCTGCAGCCATTCATGTTTTTTGCTCCGATAATTGTTCTCCTTTTTTCGGCAGCCAAAGGTGCGGAAATGATTGCAGGGGAAGTTGAAAAGGGTACGATAGATGTTTTATTATCCAGACCTCAAACCAGGACTCAGATTCTAAATCAGAAAAGCAGTGCAATTATATTTTCACTTTTCCTGATCAGCGCTGTGTTTTTTATCTCTTTTCAAATTTCACTAAAAATATTCGGAATTGATATATCTGTTTATAAGATATTTTCTGCTATCTTCAGTCTCTTTCTTTTTTCACTGACTTTCTACTCTTTTTCTCTTTTTTTAAGTACGATTTTCCTTAAGAAAAAACCTGTGTTCTGGATTACGGGGGTAGTTGCTTCACTATCGCTCATTTTCAACTCTTACTCCTCAGCAGTTAAATCTTTAAGGACAATTGCAAAATTCACTCCAAGCTACTACTATAATTCCAACTCTCCCTTATCCAACGGTCTTGATCTGAAAATGGTAATGGTCCAGATTTCTATATTCATTATTTTTTATTTTTTATCTATTATTGTTTTTAGAAAAAGAGATCTATACGGTTAAAACCGCATTTTTTTTTGGGTTCTTTTTTTTAAATGTTTATAAGAGCCTGAAAAGACACAA
>CAZNLS010000017.1:0-32748 GCA_964573895.1 uncultured Clostridia bacterium | reverse complement strand
TAAATCAGGGATTCACTGATATCACAGGTTTTTCAAGAAAAGAGACTATCGGAAAAACTTCTGCCGAAATTAACATCTGGGCCGACTTAAAAGATCGTAAAAGACTTGTTAAAAGATTAAAAGAAAATGGCACTGTTAACAACATGGAAGCAAAATTCCGGATGAAGGACGGAAAAATTGTGACCGGTCTGATGTCTGCAAAAATTATAATGTTGAACGGGGAACCTCACATCATTTCAATTACCAGAAATATTGAAGATTTAAAAAAGATAGAAAAAGAAATAATTGCTATAAATAAGGTCGGTCACAAGCTCAATAGTGTCCTGGATAAAAAGGAGTGCGTCAGAATAATCCTGGAAGAAATACTGGAAATTACCAATGCGTCTGCTGCTTTCCTGCTCATAAGACAAGGTGAAGATCTGGAAGCCGAAGAAATACTCTTTAAGGATCCGCTGAAAAAATTTAAAGAATTTCCTGTTCATAAAGTAGCCGAGTGTCTCTGCGGCCTTGCTGTAAAGGACAAAAAAAGTTTTTTTTCAAAAGACATATTTAAGGACACAAGGTGTACATGGGATGAATGCAAGGATGCAGGGCTGCATTCGGCAGCAGCAATACCTCTGTTTAAAGAAGGTGTGGTGTTTGCTGTTTTAGGACTCGGGTCATTTGAAGAAATTGACTTTGAACAAAACGACAAATTTCTCGAAATATTGGCAGGCGATTTTTCAATTTATCTTCAGAATGCGCTTCTCCATGAAGAGATTAAAAAGCATGCAGAGTCTCTCGAGGAAAAAGTAGAGGAAAGGACGAAAGACCTGGAGGATTCAAACAGGGAGCTTGAAGCATTCAGCTACTCGGTTTCTCACGATCTTCGTGCCCCTCTTCGGGCGATCTCGGGTTTCTCTAAAATGCTGTACGAGGATTTCAATGACAAACTATCCGATGACGGAAAGGAGCTTCTTGAAGATATTATCGAAAACACAAAAAAAATGGGGGATCTCATTGATGATCTTCTGAGTCTCGCAAGAATAGGCAAAAAAAAGATCAATAAATCCGAATTTGATATCTCCTCTCTTTTTTCGGTATCATTTAAGGAGTTGAAAGTTATAAATCCCGGAAAAGATATGGAGCTGAAAATGGGGAAAATGCCGAGAGCAAAGTGTGATCAGACCCTTATAAAGCAGGTAGCCTTAAATTTACTTTCAAACGCAATAAAATTTTCTTCCGGTAAAAAGAAAATTATCATTAAAGTTTCAGGGAAGAAGATCAAAAACGGATGGGAATATTCCGTGTCGGATAACGGAGTGGGGTTTGACATGAGATATAAAGATAAACTCTTTGGCGTTTTTCAGAGACTGCACAGCCAGGATGAGTTTGCAGGGATAGGAGTCGGGCTTGCCATTGTGAAAAAAATAGTGGATATTCACGGCGGAAATGTATGGGCTGAAAGTAAACCAGGTGTTGGATCGACATTTAATTTCACTTTAAATAATAATGATAAATAATAGATATAAAGAAGAGGTGTTATATGCATGACCAAAAAATAGTCGAAGTACTTCTGGTGGAAGATAATCCGGCTGATGAAAAACTGACACTGAAAGCACTCGAAAAGAACAGGATAGTCAACAATGTTTTTGTCGTGAGAGATGGAGCCCAAGCCCTTGATTATATTTTTCATAAGGGAAAATATGAGAATATTGAGAAAAAAAATAATTCATTAAAATTGATCCTGCTTGATCTGAAGCTGCCAAAAGTTGACGGGATTGAGGTTCTGAAACAGATAAAATCTGATGAAAAAACAAAGATGATTCCGGTTGTTGTCCTTACATCTTCCCACGAAGAGAGCGATATTGTTAAGAGTTATAAATATGGGGTCAACAGTTATATTGTTAAACCGATCGATTTTGAACAGTTTATTGAGGCGGTTTCAAATCTGGGACTTTACTGGTTGATATTAAATGTTCCGTGCGGAGAAGATGAATGAAAAAAACAGATAAAAATAAAAAAACAAAAAATATTGATGTTATTCTGGTGGAAGATAGTCCTTCCGATGTTAAAATACTAAAAATTGAGCTTGAAAAAGAGTATAATTTGAGTTTGCGTACGGTTGAAACAGAAGAGGAATATAATATAGAACTTGATACTAAGATTCCGGACATTATTTTATCTGATTATACATTACCACGTTTTAACGGATTGGAAGCTCTTGAGATAAGAAACAAACAATACCCCGGCTTACCCTTTATACTCGTAACCGGATCAATAAATGAGGAAACAGCTGTAAAAGTGATGAAGGCGGGAGCGGATGACTATATAATCAAGGAGCATCTGGCACGACTGGGTGCTTCGATTCGATCTGCGATTGAAAGATCTGCTGTTATAAGAGAGAAAGAGAATGCTCAAAAAAAACTAAAAGAAAGTGAGGAAACTTTTCAAAATATTTTTAACAACTCCTCAGTTGCGATCTATATTCAGGATAAAAACGGGGTCTTTCTTGATATAAACAGAGCAGCCGTTAATCTTTACGGTTATGAAAAAGAGTATTTGATTGGGAGAACTCCGGAAATAGTTGATGCTCCCGGGAAAAATGATCTGAAAAAGATCTCCGGGTATATTGAACAGGCATTTAAAGGAACTCCCCAGCGGTTTGAATTCTGGGCAAAGAAAAAAAACGGGGAAATTTTTCCGAAACTTGTTACACTTGAAAGGGGGCGATATTTCGGGCAAAAGGTTGTTTTTGCCTATGCAATTGATATTTCGGAGAGGAAAAAAGCGCAGATAATAGATTCTATTCAGCATCATATTGCAAATGCGGTTGTTGTTTCAAAAGACTTAAGGGCTCTTTTTAAAAAAGTTAAAGAAGAGCTTGGAAGGCTCATGGACACAAGGAATTTTATCGTAGCAATCTATGATGAAAAGAATAAGACAATAAGTATTCCTTTTGAAGCCGATGAGGTTGATGAAATTCCAAAAGAGATACCGGTTGATGTCACTATAACCGGTTACACCATACAGAAAAAAAAGCCTGTTTTTCTGTTTAAGGAGCAGATAAATAAGTTGATCAGCGATGGAGTAACAACTGTGATGGGAACTATTCCCGAAGCCTGGATCGGGGTTCCCATGATAGTAAAGAAAAAGGTTGTTGGTGTAATTATAATTCAGAGTTATACCGATAGAGACGCTTTTTCTGAAGAAGATCTTAAGGTTATTGAACTTGTGGCAAATCAATTGAGCATATTTATTGAAAAAAAGAGAGATGAAGAGGAACTTGTAAGGCATAGGGAGAATCTAGAAGGTCTCGTGAATGAGAGGACAAAAGAGCTTGAAGAGAGGACAAGAGATCTTGAAAGATATAACAAGGCTTTTATTGAACGAGAGTTCAGAATAAAAGAGCTCCGCGACCAGGTTAAAGACCTGAAATCCCGCCTTAACATTGCAGAGAAAGAGTAAATTCTTCCGTGTAAAATTGGAATATTATTTTTCATTCTTGGATACATATTGAAAAGAAATTAATTACTTCTTCTATACCAAACCTTAAATATCACTTTTATTTTTCTTACTCACTTAATTAGACTTGTTTCAATTACTCACAGGTAGAGTGAAAAGTATCATGCAAAATATTCATTCCCCATCACCGAGTTATAAATATTAAAGTCTTTGAATTGATATGGCACCCAGTAATTGTCATTATCGAGTCTCCTATGAATTAATACCTTGACGTTTAAAGCAGAGCTGCTACACAAAAAACATAGCAAAGCTACTAAAATTGTTCTCTTTATCATGCTTCTATTATGTTAGTTTCATTTCCTCATTGTTAGAGTGAAAAATATAGAATAATAAGAAAAAATTGGCAACATTTGAAAACTTAAAACACCTTTCCTTAGTATTCATATTAATATTATATTTTGCAGCTATGACAAATAGTGTCATTCCAAATTAAAAAATATTTTTTTTGTTTGTGAAATTTGCAGTGATTTTTTTGTTATTTAATAACAGTGTTATCAGATTTAGTTGATGTTATGATTATCATTTATTATTAAGATATTGACAAGGTTGGGGAAATGTGAGAAAATTTTGGTGTTAAAATTGTATCTTTGGAGGTAAATTGGAAAATCAGCCCAAAGTTGTCGTATTCAGCACACCCACCTGTTCATGGTGTAAACGACTCAAAGACTACCTCAAAAAAAACAAGATCAAGTTTAAAGACGTTGATGTTTCAAAGGATAGTGCCGGTGCCAGGGACATGTTTAGAAGAACCGGCCAGCAGGGAGTTCCTGTAACTCTTATCAATAATAAGTCTGTTATAGGTTTTGATAAGGGTAAAATAGATAAATTATTAAATATATGAGGAGGGTAAAATGAATGTACAACCATTAGATGACAGAGTACTAGTTCTGCCGGTTAATGCAGAAGAAAAAGTAGGATCGATTATTATTCCGGATACTGCTAAAGAAAAACCAATTGTGGGTGAAGTCAAAGCTGTTGGAACCGATGACGACCTGAAGAAATTGATTAAAGTTGGAGACAAAGTCGTTTTTGGTAAATATGCAGGTGAAGAGATAAAAGTGGAAGACAAAAAACATCTTCTTATTTCGAGATCGGATCTGCTTGCAAAAATAAGTTAATAGAGTCTGTCAATTAACAAAAGGGTGCCCGTTACGGGTGCCCTTTTTTTTATCTTTTATTTTGTTTATACGCTTCAAAAAGTATAATTCCTGCGGCTGTTGAAACATTCATTGATTCGACGGCAGATGAGTGGGGTATATTGATTAACATATCGCATTTTTTCTTCACAAGTGCTGAAATTCCGTTTTTTTCATTCCCCATTACGATTGCAGTCGGTTGTGAAAAATCGAAATCGTAGCATGGGATCCCTTCTCCTCCTACGGCACCAGCAATCCAGAATCTCCTCTTTTTCAGGTTTTCAATATCTCTTGAAAGATTTGTTGAAAGTACCATTTTCAAATGCATTAATGCTCCGGCGGATGTTTTTAAAACCGTTTCATTTACCGGTGCTGAATTTCTTTTAGAGATAATTACTGCACCCGCTTCGCAGGCAGCTGCACTTCTCAGAATAGCACCGAGATTACCCGTATCTTCAATTGAATCCAGGATAAGTATAAGGTTATCTTTTTTATCTTTTCCGATATCATCGATTGAGTGAAATTTAACAGAAGAAAGCTCTGCAAATACACCCTGGTTTCTACCCCCGGCCTTTCTTTGCAGTGCTTCTCCGGGGATTCTTTGAAAAATTAATTTTTTTTCCCTGCATATACTAATAATTTCCTTTATCCTCTTATCATGTCTTTCCGAACTAATATAGATGCGAACGGGCGGAGTATCTGATTTTAATGCTTCAACTAATGCATTTATTGTTGTTATTTTCATTTAAGAAATTTTTTCAGCCTTTCTCTTACCGATAAAATATCAGGTTTAAAATTGAGTACTGTTCCTTCTTCAACCAGTGGGATAAATTCTTTTAATTCCATACCCTTTTCTTCTCCTGTCAGAGCTACCCGGATGGGGTGAAAAAGTTCCCTTCCTTTAACTCCCGTTTGGGATTTTATCTTACCGGTTATTTCCGCTATTTTTTCAAAAGGGACAGGTGATTTTTCCCCTGCGAGTTCTTCATATAGAATTCTTATCACTTTCAGACTGTTTTCATTTCCTGTTATTTCACTCTTTAATCTGTCATCAACGTCAAAATTAAAAAATCTGCGGAGGAGTTTGCCGATTTCTGCGAACGTATGTCCGTAATCAGCGAGAGCTTTTCCCGCTTTTCCAATCCATTCTAAATTATCATTACTCTCTTCAAAGGAGCAGCCATCTTTTCTGATATAGGGAGATAACCTCTTTCCGAGATTCTCCGGCCCAAGCATTCTTATATGTTCGCGGTTGAACCAGTTGAGTTTATTAAAATCAAAAACTGCTGCCGATTTAGTAACTCTCGATATGGAAAATAATTTAATGAGTTCACTTTTATTCAGAATTTCCCTGTTATCGCCCGGAGACCAGCCCAGAAGAGCAAGGTAATTAAAAAGTGCTTCGGGAAGATATCCGTTTTCCCTGAAGCCTGATACGGAGACAGATCCGTGCCGTTTTGAAAGTTTTGTATTGTCCTCCCCCATGATCATAGATAGATGTGCATACTTAGGGTGTGAAAGTCCAAGGGCACTAAAAATCTCAACCTGCTTAAATGTATTCGTTAAATGGTCTTCTCCCCTTATTACATGTGAAATATTCATTTCATGATCATCCACGACAACAGTGAAATTGTAAGCAGGAGTCCCGTTAGACCTGACGAGGATCATGTCACCGATAAGATCTGCATTAAATGAAACTTCCTTCCTGACAATATCGGTAAACCGTATTGTTTTCCCCGGTTCTGATCTGAATCTGATCACTGCCGGTTCACCATTTGCGACACGATGCAGGGAGTCGGCAGAATCCAGGCTCCTGCATTTGCCTGAATATATAATATTTTTCCCTTCTGCTTTTGCAATTTCTCTCTCCCGGTTCAAATCATCCTGGGAACAGAAACAGTAATAAGCCTTTCCCGTATCCAGCAGTTTGTCTGAATATTTTTTGTAGAGCTCCATTCTGTCAGATTGCCTGTAAGGCCCGTAATCTCCTCCTTTAACCGGATCTTCATCCCATTCCACCCCCAGCCAGCCAAGGTCCTTTATCAAACTTTCTTCATACTCCCTTTTAGATCTTTCAAAATCTGTATCCTCTATTCTAAGAATATATTTACTGCCGGTATTCTTTGCATACAGGTAATTAAAAATTGCCGTCCGGGCATTTCCTACATGAACAAATCCTGTTGGCGACGGTGCAAATCTGACTCTTCCCAATGTTTTACTCCTCGGATCTTAATGATTCCAATATAATTATACTTTAAGCTTTACATGCAGTAAAGCAGAGAGTGATATTCCCCGATAATTAGTTTAATTGAAATGAAGTTTAAGCTGTGATATAAATTTTTGATGAAGGATGGCAAAAAGACTCTTCTGCTTATTAATCCTGCGGCCGGGAGAGGGAAAGGAAAGAAAAATGTCTCATATATCCTTGAATCACTAAGGAGCAGGATAAAAAAAGTAGAATACCATATTTCCGAATATCCTCTTCATCTCACAGATCTTGCTTCCGAAGGAATTAAAAACGGGTTTCAAAGGATTATCTCTATCGGTGGTGACGGAACACCTTTTGAAATTCTAAACGGCATTAAAGATTTTTCAGTTGTTTCGGATGAACTCGAATTCGGATTTATCCCGGCCGGGACAGGAAACTCTTTTCTAAGGGATTTTATGAATATAAATGTAGATGAAGCACTCTTAAGAATATTAAGCTTTAAACCTATCGAAGTTGATCTTTGTGAATTCACTTATGAAGAGTGTGGAAAAGTCGTTGAAAAATATTTCCTTAACATTTTAGGAGTTGGTCTTATTGCCGATATCCTTGAATTAACAAACAGAAAATTTAAAAAATTCGGGTCTGCAGGATATGGGATTGCCGTGTTAGTAAGACTTTTCAAAGGTATGAACAACAGGCTGCAGTTAAAAATAGATGGAAAAATACATAAGTTTTCAAACAGTGCCCTTGTGATATCAAACTCAAAATATACAGGTGGAAAGATGAAGATAGCTCCGGATGCCGATGCCTCAGACGGGAAGCTTGATGTGATTGTTTTCGATCATGTGAACAGGAGGGAAATATTAAAGATATTCTCGGGAGTATTTTCAGGCCGTCATATCAGCCATCCCAGGGTAAAGGTTTTTGTGGGAAAAACAATTGAACTGAACTCTTCGAAAAAGGAGAGAATAATGGCGGACGGAGAGCTGCTTGGCTACACACCCCTAAAAATAAATATTTGTAAATCAAAATTGAAGGTCCTGTTGTGAGAAAAATATTTTATCGTGCCAGATCACTCTTTACCTATATAACAGGGGGGCTTTTTTTTTTCCTTTCCGGACTGATTGTTATTCTACTCAGTTTTTTCCCCAGGGGAGCTCTTTTTGAACATTTACTGAAAATAATCTCAAAATCTATCCTTTTTATTGCAGGGATTAAGGTAAATATAAGCGGTGTTGAAAATTTCAATAAGGATGATCAGTATATAGTAATGATGAATCATGTAAATATTTTTGATGCCTTTCTTTTCTATTCATCTTTTCCCGGTTTCGCACGTGGAGTTGAAGAAGAGAGCCATTTCAGATGGCCTTTCTATGGATGGGTTATGAAGAGGATCGGTATGATACCGATCAACAGAAAGCGGGGAAGGGAGGCATTGGAATCTTTAAAGAGAGCAGCCGGCATTATCAGGGAGAGGCCCGAATACTCGATTGCAGTTCTTCCGGAAGGCACCCGTACAAGGACAGGGATGCTTGGAAATTTTAAGAAAGGCGGCTTCCTGCTTGCCGTTGAATCCGGATTGGATATTCTGCCAGTGATTCAATCGGGGAGTTTTGATATCAAAAAAAAGGGGAGGAGTATCATTCGGCCCGGTATTGTTGAACTTGAGTTTAATAAACCCGTATCCGTTTCCGGTTTTTCCAGGAATTCACTGGATAAATTAATAAAAAAAACCCGGGGAATATTTGAAAAAAAATTGAATCAGAATTAATGTTTATTCAGGGAGGTTCCTTCTATGCAGAATATTTTAATTGTAATAAATGATGCACCATATGGATCAGAGAAAGCATTTAATGCTTTCAGGCTTGCAATGACAATTCAAAAAGAGCATAAAGATACCAAAATAAGAATTTTTTTGCTGGCTGATGCCGTTTTTTGTTCACTCCCCGGGCAGGATACTCCTGATGGTTACTACAATATTGAACGCATGCTGAAATCGGTATTAAAAAAGGGTGGAAGCATTAAAGCCTGCGGAGGCTGTTCGAAGGCAAGAGGGATTGAAAAAATTCCATTTATTGAGGGTGTTGAGCTTAGCAACATGAAAGAGTTTGCACAATGGACAGTGGAGTCGGAGAAAGTTCTGACTTTTTAAAATTTCGCTTAAGAGCGGTATTTTTTTATAAAATTCATCAGGCTTTCTTTCCAGTTGGGCATGATGTTAATTCCATGCCGTTTCAGCATTCCGTTTTCAAGCACTGAATATTTCGGGCGGTTTACCTCTCCCGCAAACTCCTCTGAATGGGCGATATCAACCTTTATCTCCTTTTTTTTCAGGCGGAATATTTCCTTTGCAAATTCATGCCAGCTGCAGCTTCCCTCATTAGTAGCATGATAAATTCCGAAATCAGTCCCGGCAGATAACATTTCGAAAAGCTGAAAAGCAATGTCTTCGGTTGATGTCGGTGTTAATATTTCATCATCTACTACTCTGACTTTATCCTGTTTTTCAGAAAGCTCCAGCATTTTATCAACAAAATTGTATCCTTTTTCAATACATGGATTCTTTCCGTATATCCCTGACACCCGAAGGATATAAAATTCATTCATAACGGCTCTGATTATATTTTCACCGGCAAGCTTGGAGATGCCGTATACATTTAAGGGATTTGGCTGATCTGCTTCAATATAAGGATCACGTTTCTTTCCGTCAAAGACATAATCCGTACTAAAGTGCACCAACGGAATATTTAATTCCATGCATAGTTTTGCCAGATTCAGCACACCGGTTGCATTTACCCGAAAAGCTTTGTCGGGGAATTTTTCACAGAGCGGAGGATTGTGAAATGCAGCGCAATTTATTAGAAAAGATGAGCCGTCAATTCTGTCCCTGTTCTCAGCAACAGATTCAGGAGAAGAGATGTCAATATTTTCAATTGTGTTACTGTCTGTTTCCCATCCCTTTGCACTAAGAATCTCACAAATATCAGAACCGAGCTGTCCGTCTGCACCTATTACAGATACTCTCATTTTTTATATGTAAAATTTGAAGATTCTTCTCTCTTCATCCATTCTGAAAAACTCATCACTTCAGAATCTTTTTCAGATAGCTGCGGTCTCAGACCTGGCCATTTAATATTGAGATCCGGATCGTTCCAACTAATCCCGGATTCACACTTGTTGTTGTACTGGCCGGTGCAAAGATATTGCACTTTCGTGTTATCCCGGTGTGAATAAAACCCTCTTGCGAAACCTGCAGGAGCCCAAACCGCGATATCATCCTCATCCGACACTTCAATTCCGAACCATTTCCCTGCGGAGGGCGATCCCTTCCTGATGTCAACTGCCACAAGAAAAGCTGACCCGGAGATCACCCTCATTAATTTTGCCATAGGCGGTTCCCACTGAAAATGGAGACCCCTGACCACATCTTTTTTTGAGAATGACAAATTTTCCTGGACGAATTTTTCCTCTATTCCAATTTTTTCAAATGAATCTTTACGGTAGAGTTCGGTGAAAAACCCCCTCTTATCAGGGAAGATGATATTCTTAATTACTTTGATGCCGTTTAGATGTTCTGAAATCAGTTCGAAAGGCATGGTTTCATTTTACATCAAACCCGATGTTTATTAAACTGATTCAGGTGAATTTTTGCATATATCTTTGAAGCTGCACATGTTGCAGATGTATCCCTCATTCTTATTGAAAATACCCGAAGAAATCCCTGCCTCAACATTTTTTATTATTGAAAACATTTTCTCAACATTAGAATCTTCAGGCTTTATCCTGAACTCCTGCATTCTGGTATTGGTGTCATTCTTTGAAAAAAGGATTCTGAATTTTAACTCATTTATCTCGGTCCCTTCCATATTCTTTTCAAAAAGATATTTATAGATATAAAGCTGGAGAAAAGATTCTTTAGCCCGGCTCTGCGACCATTTAGATGTAGTCGTCTTAAAGTCTGTAATAGAAAAATCATCCTCAACCAGATCAATGACTCCTTTTAGCGGAGTGTCAGTTCCGGGAAGAGATGCCGACATCTCCTTTTCTGCCATTATAGGTGAAATTTGGGGAAGAATATCTCTGTAAAAGAGTCTTGTGAATGCCTTTCCCCTTTTTTCAGCCTTAACCTCATTACCGTCCCACTCAATATTCATAGATTTTTTTAAATATTCGGCCTTATTGTGAAAAAACTCGATAATTTCACTATATTCAGGCACATTTCCTTCAATCTTTCTCTTTATTATAAATTCGGCCACAGAATGGAAAAGTATACCGAGGAAGATTTTATCGTTTACAGGAGTTCTGATCTCCTTTATATATGAAAAATAGTACTGCCTTGGACAATTAAGGTATTGTTTTATCTGGTTAAAAGATAAATATTTCCTCGGAAGAGGCATTCTTCAAGATGTTGTTAGTTTTAGACTCAGCTTTTGGCTGAAACGGATTTGTTGAGCAGAAGTGATAGTCTGGACTTATATCTTGATCCTGTTTTTTTGTGAATTGTTCCCTTTGTAACAGTTTTATCGATTATTGAAATTACCCCGGGATAAAGTTTTTTTGCCTCATCAAACTTTCCCTCTTCAATAATTTTCTTAAAGTTTTTTATCTTGTTCTTCATTTTTGACTTATTACTCTTATTTATCAGTCTCTTTTTCTCATCACGCTTGTACTTTTTAACAGCCGATTTGTGATTTGCCATTTCTTTTCCTCCAAATCAAGCTGAATTTTACAAAAAATCGGCCGGCTTGTCAATCTTTGTGGATTTATGTACACAACGGTTCTGATTTGACACTCCCGGGGAAAAAACTTATCATAAGAATATGGCTGCATTTTTGATTATTTTTACTGTTGCCGGTCTCTTCATTATCCTCATTGGGGAATTTATTTTCGTTGAAGGAGGCAGTAAAAATGGAATTCGAAAAAGAATTGCAATGCTTGGGAAAAAAATCACCGGAAAGGACCTCAGGGCAGAAAAAAGAGTGACTATTCCCGGGAAATTCAGGATTGATGTCAAATTGAAAAATGAATATTTCAAAAGGAATAGTTTTACACTAATCGATATCTCCACTTCCGGAATGAGGCTTTTGTTAAAAAGGAAGATAAAAAAATTTCCGGAAGATATGAGCATCTATAATTCGGTCTTAAAGACGCCTGAGAAACCAATTATGATAAAAAAGATGAATATAGTCCGAATCGAGAGTTCTTTGAAGTCAGGAATTCTTGCATTTAAAATAAAAGAGATATCCTCCGACCAGTTAATTCTCCTCGAAGAAACAATAAGAAAAGTAAAAGATTTTTCAAGACATGGTAATTAAGAATATCAGTTTTCCTTTCAGGGATTTCTTTGTTAACCTCTTCGGAGAAAATATCTATCTTGTCGGAGGAGCTGTCAGAGATTTTCTTCTTAAAGGGAGTTTGAGCAGAAAAATTGATACTGATCTGATGGTCACCGGTGAAGATTATGGTTCACTTGAAAAAAAGCTGGCTCCTTTTGGAAAAACTGTAACTGTGGGAAAAAGTTTTGCGGTTATTAAGTTCAGCCTCGAAGGTTCGGGTTTTGACATTGCTATTCCCAGAAGGGATAAAATAAAAAATCCCGGTTCCAGTTCACACAAAAATTTTACAGTCGAAAGCGGAAGCCATATTTCTCTTGAAGAAGATTTGTCAAGAAGAGATTTTACATGCAATTCAATTGCACTACGCATAAAGGACGGGGAAATATTTGATCCCTTCAAAGGGCAGGATGATATTAAAAATAAGATAATAAAAATGACCAGTCCGGAAACCTTTTCGGATGATCCTTTAAGACTTCTCAGAGCTGCACGATTCTCATCTGTTCTTGGATTTCGCATCGATAATCAGATATATGAAGAGGCGAAAAATATTGATTTGGGTGAACTAAGTTCCGAAAGGGTTGCCGAGGAATTCATTAGAATGTTGACAGAGTCAGAGAAGCCCTCTGCCGGGATCACTGAATATCTGAAACTCACAATTCTAAAAAAACTTTTTCCCGAACTTTATCCGATGTCACTGACTATCCAGGATTCCGAATTTCATCCCGAAAAGGATGAGTACGGCCACCATACAGTTCTTATCCATACGGCAATCGCACTGGATATAGCTAAAAAAATATCCGGGATAAAAAAATTAAATTTTGAAGAAGAACTTTCTCTTCTCCTTTCAGTAATTCTTCATGATTCAGGCAAACCTGCTGCTACAGATTGGGTTTTTAAAAAAGGGAGGCTTGCAGTTACTTCACTGTACCACGACTCTCTTGGAGTTGAAATTTCCAAAAAATTTCTTGAACGGCTTAAAATAGACACAAGAAACAGATTCCCGGTTAGAGATATGGTCCTGAGACTGGTCAGAAATCACCATCGTATCTATGATCTCTATTCAAACAAAGATGTTGTGGGATTCAAGGCATTTTCAAGACTTTTGAGAGATATGGATGGAAGAGATGATCTTCTTATTCTTCTTGATTTTGCAGACAGGAGATCGAGATATCCTGAATATATCAAATTTGATGATCTTGACGAAATATCAGAGTGGTATCTTTCAAAAAAAAATGAGCACAAAATTGATGAAAAAATAATAGAGCCGATTATTCTCGGCCGCGACCTGATAAAGATGGGAATTAAGCCGGGAAAGAAATTGGGCGTATACCTGGAAAAACTATATAATTTTCAGCTTGATGGAAAGTTTTCAAGCAGGGAAGAGGGGCTGGAATTATTTAAAAAGATTATCAATGATAATTCCTGATATCGATAACAGGTTAAATCACTATTTGAAAATAGGTGTCAACCTCTTTACCAAATTGAAATTGAGAGATGATGCAGGGTTAAATCCCTATATTTCGGAAGAGGTCATCAGGTTAAGTGAGGTTTTTTCAAAAGAGCTGCCTTCGGGTTATGCAAATTCGAGAACCCTTTACAGAAGCGCGGGAATCGATCCGACAAAATACAGACCCTCTTCCGAAGCGCTTTTTCGCAGGGTAAAAAAGGGTATGGATTTTCCAAATGTAAATAGCATTGTTAACATTACGAATTTGCTCTCTTTAAAATTTCAGATCCCTTTCGGTTTGTACAATTGGGATTCAATTGAAGGAGATGTCGTAGTCAGAGCCGGAGAAAAAAATGAATTTTACCGGGGGATAAGAAAAGATCGTGTTAGTCTTGAAAATAAAATTGTGCTTTGTGATGATTTTGGCCCGTTTGGAAATCCTTCATCGGATTCCCTGAGGACATCGGTAGACCCCGTTGCAGAGAATATAATGCAGATTCTCTTTTTTTTAAAAAATGATAGATCCATTGATAAGATAATGGAGGAAACATCGCGGGTAATTTCTGATTTTTTTCTGTATGATAATTTGGAAACTGAATTTTTTTAAATATTAGTGAGGTTAAAATGAGTTCAAAAGTAGTTGTTATTATCAGTACAGGTGAGAGGGAAAAGGCACTTACCGGAATGATGTATGCGTATAACTGTTACAGTAATATGTGGATGGATGATGTGAAGCTGATATTCTTTGGGCCGGCACAAAAACTTGTCCTCGAAGATGAGGAGATGGGAGAATATCTGGCAAAATACCGGGAACTGGACGGTGAAGCCGTTTCTTGTAAATTTATCACTAACAGAGACGGCATAGGAGAAGAATCTGAAAAGAAGGGGCTGATAGTTGACTATGTCGGAGAGAAGATTTCCGCACTGCTGAAAAATGGTTATACTCCTTTGATCTGGTAATATTTTGTTTTTTTGCTTGAAATTTATTCTTTATTATGCTACCAAAGTAGTATAGTTTAAGGATCCGGAAGCAAACCGGGTTTGGAAAACTGTAATAAAGGAGGTTCAAATGAATAAAAGTTACAAAGTTTTATCTATAATTCTCTTCTTTTCTCTCATGCTGGTTTTTAACCTGACATCATTTGCAGGAGAAAAAGAGTATGTAAAATGTGTGACATGCGGACATAAAATGTTGAAATCTGATGCTGTGAAGGTAAGTCATGACGGCAAGGATTATTGGGTTTGCGGAGCAAAATGCAAAGCTGCATTTGAAAAGAATCCGTCTAAGTTTGTGCATGAGTATCACTTTAAGTGCCCTACAAAAGGATGCACCTTCACTTCAGATAAGGCGGGGCAATGTCCGCATTGTAAAAAAGAGCTGGTTAAGGTGGAGACTATAAAACAGTTTAAATGTCCGACAAAAGGTTGCACTTACACTTCAGATAAAGCGGGAAAATGCCCACACTGCAAGAAAACTTTGAAAGAAAGTGTGGTAGAAAAAGAGGTCAAATAGTAGATTCTCGTTTAATTACATATTACAGGGAGCATTTTCATAATGCTCCCTGTTTCTTTACACGATCTGATAAATTTTCTATAATTACTCCATGGGGAATCCTGCTCCTGAAAAACTTGAGGAGTACTATAAAAAAATCTTTAAGCTTTCGCTATACTATCTGAAAAACAGGGAAGAAGCCGAAGATATTGCCCAGGATATATTTCTTAAAGTTCATGAAAAAATTTCTACTTTCAGAGGAGACTCTGATATATATACCTGGATATACAGAATTGCCGTAAATTCACTGAAAAATTATTTGAAGAGAAAAAAAATTGTTGAATTCATATCGTTTGATACAAAAATTTTCGGTAAAGAGGAAGATGACCCTGCGTTGAATGCAGAGATGGAAGATGAAAAAGAAGAGAGGATAAATAAACTTGAAAAAGCAATAGAATTACTTTCGTCGAGAGAAAAAACTGCTTTCTATTTTTATTATTATGAGGAATTGAAGCAGAAGCATGTTGCAGAAATCATGGGAACAACAATTTCTGCCGTAGAATCACTGATCTATAAAG
The DNA here is from genome assembly GCA_964573895.1 of uncultured Clostridia bacterium. Taxonomy (GTDB): domain Bacteria; phylum Acidobacteriota; class Aminicenantia; order UBA2199; family UBA2199; genus CAZNLS01. The sequence continues at coordinate 17,046 of CAZNLS010000017.1, read as the reverse complement.
CAATGAAAAAAATAAAAAAAAAATTAGCATGATTTTTAAATTTTATGTGTCTAATATATTGGATAGGAGAGTAAAATGGATGTAAATGATAGTTTTATCAATGAGATTACTGCTCTTCACAACAAAAAATTGGAAGAGCAGAGCTATAATGTTATTGTACCCAACGTCAAAGTTTCAGTAAAAAAGAAGAGGATAAGGAGATACTTCCCGGATCTTCTTACATTAAGTCTGAAAAAACTTGCTGTAGTCTACCTCTCTCTTATTCTCATTTTTACTTTTGCAAGTATAAAGCTGATAGACTCCTTAACTTCTGAAAGGGTAAACAGAGGCAGCAGTCTGATGAGGGTGGATGCTTTTAATTCGGATTTTGGGATCAACCTTGCAACTGATTTTAAAGGAGGAATAAAATGAAAAAATTTATCCTTTATTCAGTTGTCATATTCTCATTCATATTTAATGCCGTGTTTATAATTCACCTTTACGGGATGAAAGAGAGTGAATCTGACAGGCAGTTTGATATTTACAGAAACTTAAATCTTTCGAATAAACAACAAAAAACGATTGAAAATATGTGTCTTCCCTATAAAAAGATGAATGATAATCTTGAAAACCGGCTTGCATCAAAAAGAGCCCTGATCCTCAATCTTCTAAAAAAAAAAGAAGTTGATATGAAAAAAGTAGAGAAATGTGTTGACGAGATAAATTCACTTCAAAAACAGATACAGATGAATGTATTAAAACAGATGATAATCTTTAAAAAAAATATGAATCCCGATCAGTGCGGCTGTTTTCTGAATAACCTTGGTGAAAAGATGGATGTTTCACATGTATGTGATGAAAACTGCAGCTGCAAGTCGGAATAATTTCAAATATTATTCCAGATATTTTTAGTTGAGTCTGAAACTTTTTTAATCAATCCGGACATCTCATTTTCCGATGTAAAACCGAGAGCTGTTGAGATTTTCATTATAGATACATGTCCTGCAAAGACATCCCCTTCATCTTCATAAACTGTGAAACTGCAAGGGAATAGAAGACCGTTAGATTTTGAAATATCGAGAGCCTCCTTTGCAAATCCCGGTCTGCATCCCAGGATGAATGTATAACGGGGATATTTTTCTAACCCCAAGCTTTTCGTAATAGATTCATCTATATTTTTTGTTAGAAGAACCATATAGCCTTCTAAGCCCATAAGATCTTCTATTTTTTTTACTGCAGCATCAAAATCAAGATTAATCCTCTTCTTTAATATATCGACCATTTTAATCTCCCTTTGTCAGCCAAATATAACTTTTTTAAAAACAAATTTCAATATTATTTTTACCGGTTGATCATTGAATTAAAACTGTATTAAGAAGAAAATTCATTGTATAATAGTATCCTTGATAATTCAGGAGTGAGAATGTCCGAAGAGGTTACAAAGTTATGGCCGGAAACAGATTGGATTGTTGATGAAGAATTGAAGAAAGCCACCGTCGATACATGGGCCCTTGCACTGGAAAAGAGTGTTTTAAGTGCCGGCGATCTTGAACAGATCCCTTTTAGCCTGCTGGTTCCGGGTTTAAAGGTCTCTTTCATGGCTCATAAGAGAGCTGTGGTCCACATAGCAAGAGAGAGCGGTGAAAAAATTAATTCTTTTTTCGGCGATGAGCTCCCGGTTAATATGGATGTACTAATATCAGGAGCTATTCTTGCCGATGTTGGGAAACTGCTTGAATATGAATTGAAAGATGGAAAAGCAGTCCAGGGGAATTACGGAAAATATTTACGCCATCCCTTCTCAGGAGTATCTCTTGCCGAGCAGTGCGGTGTACCTGCAGAGGTGTGCCATATTATTGCCGCTCATGCTAAAGAGGGAGACATGATAAAGAGATCCACCGAAGCGTATATTGTTCACCATGCCGATTTTATGACATTTCTTCCTTTTAAAGACGGGCTGAGACTCAGCAGGTCTTAATTTCCCAAAAATATTTCCCGGATTTTATATAAATACTTTCCGAAGACTAAAAGTTCTTTTTTGAATTTTTTTTTATCCCTGTACCTGTTAAGCAAATCTATTTTGTTGTATTTTTTCGTAAAATTTTCAACTTTTGATGTAAACAATTTATCCAAAAATTTATTTGTTGAGATAATCATCGGCTCCTCGAGTATTACAATAAACATAGAGAGATTTTCCGACCAGAGAAGTGTTTTTGCAATCCGCTTCTCTCCCGGGATCTCTTCCGATATTTCAAGGTCTTCAAGTTCAAACTCCCCCCTGTCCGATTTGATAAGTTCCCTGATCCAATTCGTATTACTTTTGCCGGGATATATAATATATCTGAATTTAATCCACTTTTCTACGAGGCATCCGATACCTCTGTATTTTCCGACGTCATCAGGGTCAAGTGGATCATATTCTTTCCACTCAATAGAAAATGTTTTCTGATCTGCGGAATACAAGATTATGGATTTGAGTGAATTCAGCAGTTGTCCATCGGAGATGTCCCTTATTTTTTCGGTTTTTTTGAAGAATTTTAATGTTTCTTTTGAAGGGGGAATTAGAGAATCTCTACTGATAAAAAGAGAGGAAAAAAAGATAACCGGGATTGACTGATAATCATATTGGATCTCATTTTCAATCATTTCATACGACGAAAGTCCCGATAGTCCGTAAATATCTTTCAAGCTTAGGGACCCGGATTTAGCTGCGATCATTTCCCTGTCAGCCCTTATTAAAAACAGTGCGGTAAAGATATCAAATTTTTCCGCCGGTTCCAGATTTTTAACAAATTTATTTTCAAATATACGGTCAAGGTCTCTGAAGGTGTATTTAAGCAGCTTTTCAAGTTCTCCTTCTTTATCCCACTTGTATGTCTTAAGAAATAGTTGTTCAATATCATCTGATTTTGGCGGGTAAAAAGGTGATTGACTGCTTGAGATCAGTTCCTGTGTCTCTTTTAGCTTCTGTCTCAAACCTGAAAGAAAATCTGAGGAATCATTGATTATCAGGTCCTTTGACCCTGATCCGGGGACGGAATTTTGTATTGCTGTTATATTTTTATTTCCCCCGGTCTCTTTTTTGCCCTCTTCATTTTCCCAGAGTGAAGGGAAAAACAGGTAGACGAGAAAAAAAATTGTTACCAGTCCCATGAAGATCAGGAGAGCAGAATCTCTATTCTTTTTACTTTTGAACATTCTATATCAGGTATACAACAACCTGTCTCTATTTGCAATTAAAATTGATTTGAATTCCCGGTTCAGCTGCGGTTCTTTTTTTTTCTTTTGGACCAGTTTTTTATTGTCCGCTGCCTCTCCCTTGCGACTGCAAGTGAATCGTCCTCTACATCATCTGTTATTGTTGATCCGGCAGCGATATAACTGTTTTTCCCTATCTTAACAGGAGCGATAAGTTCGGTTCCCGATCCGATGAATGATTTATCTTCGATATGTGTTGCGTGTTTTTTTTCACCATCATAGTTGCAGGTGATGGTTCCGGCACCGATATTTACTCCTGAGCCGACAATTGCATCCCCAATATAGCTGAGATGCATAGCCTTTGAACCAGTGCCGAATGAAGATTTTTTCATCTCCACAAAATTTCCAACATTGGCATTTTTCTCTATAACCGAACCTAAACGCAGGTGGGCATACGGGCCAATTTTGTTTCCCCCTTTAAGTTCGGAGTCCCGTATAACAGAGCCGGGAAGAATCTCGCAGTCGTTACCGATTATTGAATTTTCAATAAAAGAATTCGGGAAGAGAGAAACATTTTTTCCTATACGGGAATCACCCTTTATCGTGACCCCTGAAGAAATTGCTGTACCCCGCCCTATTTCGGGAAGTGCTTCCAGATAAAAATTAGAAAAATCATCAAAAGAAACACCTCTTGATGAATAAAAAGCCACCTGGAATTTCCTGATGAGTGTTTCTATTTCTACAGGATCATTTTCTGTTGAATAAACGGAATATTCAGATTTGAGGTCAAAGATATCAATTACCGATTCCGGATCTTTTTTTAATTCTTTAATCATGATATCCGGGTCCCTCTTTTTATAGGCATCATTTTTTTCAAATATAAAAAACGGATAACCATGAAGCGTTAATACTCCTGAGTTGAATTGATCTAATGAATTTGTCAATTCTTTAATTCCGTCCATGTTTATATCAAGAAATTTTGAGTGATCAAAAAGAACTTCCAATCCACCCTTTTTTTTGACAGCGTTGGTCAGATCAATAAAGACTTTTTCAATCCAAAAACGGATCGGTTTGCCTCTGAATATTGTTTTATTATTCAATTTTTGAGATGTTGAATATCAATCTATTCAACAATTGAATTAAACCTCTCATTTTCAAACATTTTTTCAAAATCCGGTTCATTATAAGCCAGCACTTTAAAATTGCTGTCTTTTTTTACACATTTTTCCAACAGATCAAGCGATGTATCAATTTCTTCTTTCTTCAAATGAAGCAATGACTGCAGATACAAAAAGAAAGGAGTATTCGATTTCTTCTTTGCTAAAGAAAAGATGGTTTTTTCTGCTTCCTTCAAATTGTTATTGTTAAGAAAATAGACTATTTCGTTTAACTGATCATCATCTGTTTTTGTCTTTGATTTTTGTGTGCTTAATTGATCTGTGCAAATGTTTGCGTAAGAGACAGCCTTTCTCTGAATGTCAAGAATTGATTGTGATTCTGAATTTTCATATTTGCCGATTATGGTATTAAATGATTCAAGTGATTTTTTATAATCTTTTTTTCTGAAATCTTTAACAGCAGCGGAAAATTCCTTCGAGACCTTATTAAGTTCTGTATTTTTATCGCTTGTCATTTGAAATGCCTCCTTGACGGGAAATATTTTACATCTAATTTAATGATTTTTCAATAATGGATAATAGGAACAGATTTGATAATAAAGTTGCTACTGCTCGGACTGGTATCGGTCGGTATAGACACCTACGACATCAACACCGGCACCCTTTGCTATATCAATGAGTTCGAGAACATCTTTATAGGAGACTGTTTCATCGGCTTTTACAAAGAGGGGTTTCTTTGAATCGGTTCTGTAGAGGTCTCTAAGCCTGGTTTCAAGCATCTCTTTTGAGATCGGTTCCCTGTTAAGAGTAAGTGTTAGGTCCCTTTCCACAACCAGGACGAGAGATGGACCTTGGGGTCCATCGCCTGTGTCAGTTTCAGGAAGCTTTATGTCAATACCTTTTTGAGCTACAGGGGTAATAACCATGAAGATGATTAGTAATACCAGTAAAATATCACATAGTGGAACCACATTCGGGTCCGACTTCGTAGCAGCTCCTAATTCAGCACCCATGAAACCTCCTCGAATAAATGACATTTTCTCAAATAAAATTGGGATTGTCAAGAAAAATTTTTTTCTTGACAACTAAAAATAAATATATTATATTAACCGCGTGGTTAAACCAAATGGTTAATAAGATAGAGAATAAAAAAGGATCAAAAGAGAGAATTTTCAAAGCTGCCGTGAATGAGTTTTCTACTCATGGATTTTATGGAGCTCGTGTAGATATGATTGCAAAGAGGGCCTCAATTAATAAGGCGATGGTCTTTTATTATTTCTCATCTAAAGAGGTTCTATATAAAAATGTTCTGACAATGATTGCGACAGGTATTATCGGAAGACTAAAAAACTCCGGCATCGTCCGTAATGATCTGACACCTGAAGAGTATCTGAGGGTTTTTCCGGAGACCTACATCGGTTTTTTTACCGACAACCCCGAATATTTGAGAATTGTTGTCCTCGGGCTCATCCAGAATGGCGAACTGATGAAATCAATTCTCCATGATGTCCTGGTTGAAACAGAAGAGTCGCTGCCGAAAAAATTTGCAGGGATTATAGAGGGATGGCACCGTTTGGGATTGATCAATGAAAAAAACCCTGTACATTTTTTTTTGAATATAGTGTCGATTCTGATTTTCCCACTCGTTTTAAAACCTCTGCCGGAAGTTTTGTTTGGTAAAGATTTTGATGAAGAAATATTTCTGGCAGAAAGGAAAGAGAGTGTTCTGAATCTTTTAAAAAGAGGAATGATAATATGAAAAAATATCTAATTTTAATTACAATTTTATTTGCCGCATTCTGCCTGACTGCAAAAGTTTCCCTCAAAACAGCATTGAAAATAGCAACTTTGAAAGAGAGCCTGATAAAAAATGCCGAGATTGACAGAGAGATTGCCAGGCTTAACAAATCACTGAAGAAAAAGGAAAAAAGTATTGTTGCAGACTTCAATGCCTCTTATATGTTTCGCTCCGAAAAGATTGAGATCAAATTTCCGGAGACAAACCCGGTTCCGGGCGTAACTGTCCCCGGGATGAGTTTTAATGCGGGCTCTCTGCACAATTTTGATCTTAATCTGGGACTAAGAAAGCCGCTTTTTAGTGGGAATCTGATTTCAAACAGTATAAAAATTGCAGAAAAAAAATCAGAGGTCGCTGATTTTTCAAAAGACATTATAAAATTTAAAGTTATATTCAGAGTAAAAAGTTCTTATATAAGATATATGCTGCTCAATAATACTCTGGAAACATTGAAAGTCGTTAAAGAGAGATTAGTTACTCACCTCAAAAGACTCAGGGATCTGAAGAAAGAAACGCTGGTCTCCGATTCGGACATTCTAAATGCTGAAATGAGAATGGGAGAAATTGAATTGGAAATTAATGGAGTAAGGGCGGCTATGAGTGTCGAAGATAATCTCTTCAAAAAACTATGCAAATATTCCATTGAAGAGGTTAAGGCGGGATACCGTGAAAAAGTTCTTTCAAAGAAGAAATCACTCGACTGGTTTTTGGGTAATCACCCACTATTGAAGATCTATGATAAAAGGAGAGAGCAGTCATACATTGAAGAGAGAATAGTTGCGGGAAGTTATCTGCCTTTTATAGGGCTCTTTTCCGAGTTACACTATGGAAAACCCGGGATAAATTTTTTTGAAAACAGATGGAAATTTTATGTCCAGGCCGGTCTGAAAGTATCATTGAAATTGTTTGACTCGGACAAGAAAGGTGTAAAGAAAAGAATAATTGCTTATGGAAGAGAAAAATTAAAAAACGATAGGAGAGATCTGATTTTGAAATTGAAAGAAAACCTGGATGACCTTTATGAGAAAATAGATATATACTCGACAAACCTTAGAATAGCAGAAGCTCTGGGAAAAAAATCCGAAACGGAGTCCCTGTTAAAAAAAGAGTTGTATTTTGAAAATGAGATCCCGGGCTCGGAATACCTGGACTCACTTCTTAATATTAAAAAGTATAAGATAAAGAAAATTGAAATAAAACTTAACCTTGAAATGGCTAAAATAGCCGTTAACAATTTAATAGGAAGAGAGGTGATAAATGAAATATAAACTGATTGTCCCGGTTTTCCTGGTCGCTGCATTTACGTTCTGTTCAAAAGGCGGGGAAGGAGTAATAAAGGCACCCGGGCTTATTGATGGAGACATAATTTCATTGAAATCTAAAGTTTCATCTAAAATAGAGGCTCTATTTTTCTCAGAGGGTGACAGAGTAAAAAAGGGTGATGTCATTGCCAGGCTTGACAGTAGAATTATTGAGAAGAGGATAGATGAAATTCGCCTGAGACAAAAAGAGATGGAAGTGAACAGGGAGAAACTCTATATTCGCCTTAAGCAGGTTGTGAAGAACAGAAAATATCTCGCAAAGAGGTCGCAAAAACTGGCGAGGTTATCATTAAAAAAATCGGTTTCCGGTGATTCATATGAAAGAATAAAACTTAAATTGAGTGATGCGATATCAACGGAAAAGGAGATAGAAAAAAATATCGAGGCACTTAAACTGAAGGATACTCTGCTTGAAAATAAAAGAGCTCAACTAAATATTCTTCTTGAAGACTATACTATCAAAGCTCCGGCAGAAGGGATACTCCTGGAAAAATTTATTTCCGAAGGGGAGAATATTTTTCCCGGAGCTGCTATCGCAGACCTGCTTGACAAAGGTTCTGTATACGTTGAGATTTTCGTTGAAGAGCGGGAGTTGGGAGGGATAAAGATGAAAATGCCTGCCAAAGTCATAGCAGACGGGGAAGGGACCAGGACAGTAAACGGGTATATTTCATATATAGGGAGTAAAGCTGAATTCTCACCAAAGTATGTGATTTCGGAAAAGGAGCGGGAAGCACTTTTATACAGGCTGAAGATCTCATTTGAAGATAAGAAAGGTATCCTGAAAATCGGTATGCCGGTGACGGTTATAATTGATATTGAGAATTGAAGAAAATTAAATGCTTCAGGCAATAAATATTGAAAAAAAATTCGGGGATTTCGTAGTTCTGGATAATTTTTCCGCCCATTTCAAAAAGGGTGAGATAAATATCCTTGCCGGCGCAGATGGTTCGGGCAAATCTACTCTCTTCAGGATACTTCTCGGGTTGACTAAAAGAGATTCAGGGGAAATATATATTGAAGGCAGGTCAATTAATGAAAATTTTTTAGAAGTAACACGAATAGCAGGATACATGCCTGAAAGGTTTTCGCTTTATACAGATCTCACTGTTGATGAAAATATGGATTTTTTTGCTGATATTTACGGAGTTCCGAGAAAAAGAAGATATGAGCTAAAAAAAAAACTGCTTGAGAGGACAGGAATGGAAGGATTTAAAAAAAGGAGAGCAGGAGCTCTCTCGGGTGGTATGAAGCAAAAACTGGCACTTTCAACAATTCTTCTTTCATCACCTAAACTTATATTTCTGGATGAACCGACGACCGGGGTGGATCCGCTTTCAAGGATCGAGTTTTTCAATATAATTCAATTCTTAAAAGAGGAGGGAAAGACCATAATTATTTCAACACCCTATCTTGATGAAGCGGAAAAAGGGGATAACATTTTTTTCTTAAAAGACGGGAAAATCTTAAAATCAGGCTCTCTGACCGAACTGAAAAGCAGTGTAAAATTCAGGCTCTATTCACTTCTTCCTAAAGGGAATGTTTTTGATATTATTGAAAAGTTTGAGAGAGACAGGAGATTTTCCGGCAAGATCTATCTGAGGGGAAAATTTATTAAATTTATTTCTGTTGGAGACGAAAAACTTGTTAACCTTATACCCCACACCGAAATATCTGAAACAAAACCCAACCTTGAAGATATATACCTGTTCTACGAGAGGGGAGGAAATGGATAGTATAAAAAAAAGGCCTGAACCCATACTGGAAATTTCCGGGCTCACAAAGGAATTTGGGAAATTCAGGGCGGTGGATAATATCAGCTTCGATATCCTGGATGGAGAAATATTGGGCTTCCTGGGGCCGAACGGTGCAGGAAAAACTACAACAATTAAGATGATTACAGGCCTTTTAAAAAAAAGCTCCGGAACGATCTCTTTCGAAGGAAAAGATATAAGTAGTGATATGGGCATGATAAAGGATAAGATCGGTTACATGTCTCAAAAATTTTCACTTTACGCTAAGTTATCTGCTGTTGAGAATACCGAGTTTTTTGCCGGAATTTCAGGGCTTGGCAGAGAAGAAGTAAAAAAAAGAATGGATGAGATTGAAAAAAATGTGACACCCCGGCTATCAAAAATTCCGGTAGAAAAACTCCCTCCGGGCATCAGACAAAAAGTCGCATTGTATGTCTCTCTGATACCGGACCCGCAAATTCTCCTTCTTGATGAACCGACATCCGGTGTTGATCCGGAAGTCAGACGGGAGTTCTGGAAAGATATATACGATTTAAAAAAAACAGGTAAAACTATTCTTGTGACTACACACAATTTAGATGAGGTTGAATATGCAGACAGGATAATAATTCTTCATCATGGAAAAATAATAGTTAGCGGTGAACCGGGGACTCTTTTGAAAGAGCATGGGAAAAATTCGATTGAAGAACTTTTCAGGGAAGCGGTGAATTAAGTGCGAAGAATTCTTGCAGTTATAAAAAAAGAGACCTCCCATATACTAAGAGACCCGAAAAGTCTTGTAATAGTATTTGTAATGCCTGTGATGATGATATTTATGTACGGTTATGCCATAAGTTTTGATCTGAATAATATCGATATCGGTGTATCCGATTTTTCAAGGAGTGAAATCTCCAAAAAGCTGGTCAGCAAATTTTTAAATAACGGATACTTCACTCTCAAATTGACGGGAACCGGGGGTTTCGGAAATTCTTTGAGTGAGAACGAGCGGCTTTTAAAAGAGGGAAAAATAAAAGCCTATATTATCATTCCTAAAGATTTTTCAAAAAAAATCAGCAGCATGGATAAAACTGAAGTTAGTTTTGTGATAGATGGCAGTGACTCGAATTCTGCAAATATTATCTATCAATACTGCCGGTCGATACTTATGAATTTTATATCGGAATATCAGGATATTAAAAAGTTTATGAATATAAAGTCTAAGATCTTTTTTAATCCCGCTTTGAAGAGTGCATTTTTCTTCATCCCCGGGATAATAGCAATTCTTCTCCTAATGGTATCTGCAATGCTTACTTCACTGAGTATTTCAAGGGAAAGTGAGACAGGCTCGATTGAGTTGCTTTTTATTTCTCCTCTCCGCTCCGGTGAACTGATCGTAGGAAAAACATTCTCATATATATTTGTTGCATTCTCGGTAGAAATCCTTATTATCCTGTTCGGTAAATTCTGGTTTCAGATACCGTTCAAGGGAAGCCTTTTAGTCTTATTTCTGTTTTCTTTAATATATATTCTAACCGGCCTTTCTCTGGGTATCCTGATCTCTGCATCGGCGTCTGATCAGAAAACCGCCATGCTTGGAACTCTCCTCGTAACTATGCTCCCGTCTATAATGTTATCGGGGTTCATATTTCCGCTTGAATCACTGAATCCGTTTTTGCGAAGCCTGTCACACATAGTTCCGGCGACATACTTTTTACGAATTATTCGGGGTGTTATACTGAAGGGAAGCGATTTGACACTCTTCATTCGGGAAGGAGTGATACTGTTTGGGATGAGCATCTTTTTAATAATGCTTGCAATTGTGAGATTCAGGCGTAAGAGGAGTATTGCAGGATGAGACTTTTTTATCTGATCAAAAAAGAATTTCTTGAAACAGTCAGGCAGAAAGAGATGCTTGTTCTAATGCTGATCGCACCAATTATTCAGATAATTATCCTCGGAAGTATCGTTACAACGGATATAAAAAATGTACCGGTTGATATTGTAAATCTTTCTTCAAACAATTCCGCTTTCAGGATCATAAACAGGATCGTAAGGTCTCCTCTCTTCGATGTGAGATCGGTGTCCAATCACAGCAGGAACTACATGAATATATTGAAAAAGGGTGATGTGAAAGCCGTAATACTCTTCAGGGACTCGGGGACAAAAAAGAGCGGTTACTTCAATTATCCTGAGATCCAGGTGATGTCAGACGGGGTGGATTCCAATTCGAGCAGGATAGCGACCGGCTATTTTAACGGTATACTTCAAAATTATATTCTTGAGGATGTTTCAAAAAGAGGGATGTCTGAACTGGCTGAAAGCAGGCCGCTGATAAGGTTCAATACCGAACTTAGAAGCATTAACTATATGGGTCCCGGAATTGTTGCTATGCTCCTTACAACCATAACTCTCTTCCTCACCTCAATCTCCCTGGTCAGAGAAAAGGAGCAGCAAACGCTCGATACTCTTCTGATGTCGAGGCTTAAACCGGTTGAGATATATCTTGGGAAAGCTCTTCCTATGGGCCTCGTGGGATTAATCGACATGGTCATCGGGATAATTGTCGTTGTATTATATTTTGATATCCCCGTAAGAGGTAATCTCTTTTACCTTTTGATCAGTGCTGTGATTTTCCTGGCTGCAATCCTCTCATATGGAATGCTGATCTCGATCTTTTCTTCGTCCCAGCAGCAGTCACTATTCTTCTCATGGTTTTCCTTAATTACATTTATCCTTTTGTCCGGTCTCTTCACCCCGCTGGACAATATACCGGCAGGATTAAAGTGGCTGGCAGCCATAAATCCTATAGGTTACCTTATAAAGATAATCAGGGAAATTTTTCTAAAAGGAAACGGAATAGGCTTTTTTTATCAGGACCTTCTTGCCCTAATTGCCATTGCAGCAGTTATCACCACTTTTTCACTTTTCAATTTCAGGAAATTGATTTCAAAGTAGCATCGTTGAAAACCGATTAAAAAAAATATAATATCAATAAGGAATTTTGCAACCATATGCCAATATGAGTAGTCTAAACAATTGTAATATGAATGAACTTTTGGATAAGCTGAAAAAGGGAGACGAGCAGGCTTTTAAAGAGGTTATGAGTATGTATAAAAATCAGATATTTAATTATCTTGCACTGATGATGGGAAACAGAGAAGTTGCAGAAGAGCTGACCCAGGATACATTTGTGAAGGTTTATTTCAAAGCAAAAACATTGCGGACAGAAAATATTAAGGCCTGGATATACAGAATAGCGACTAACCTGGGAATTTCCGAGATAAGAAAACGTAAAGTCAGGAGAATTTTCTCCCTTGAAAATGTAAGTGAACTGCACTATTCTGAAGTGGAAAATCCGGGTCAGGGGATTGAAATAGAGGAAACTCTTCACTTAATTCCGGAAAAATACAGAATTCCTCTCATTATGAAAGAGGTGGACAATTTTTCATTTGAAGAGATGTCGGATATTCTCAATAAACCTGTCGGGACATTGAAATCCCTTGTTTTCAGGGGGAAGGAAAAGGTAAAAAAAGAGTTGAATGTTCAGCTCGGAGGTAACAATGGCTGATAAAAATAACATGTTTGAAGGGTATCACGATCCCGGAATTGTTGTCGGCGAAGGCTTCGAAGAAGCCGTATTTAAGAAGATTAAGGTAAAAAAAAGAAGGCGAAGGGCAGCTGTTACATCTTTAAGCGCTTTTCTTTTGGGGGGTGTGATCTTCATTGCCGGAAACAATATATTCCGGAGCAGTCCGCAGCCGAAAAGTTTGGCAGCAGGCTCAGGAAAAGCAAAACAGGAAGTTATGCTTACTGATGATGTTGTCCTTGCTACATATGATGGTCAAAACAACTATATTATCGATTCACTCGATAATGGAGATGATATATCCATCTGAGAGGAAAAAATGAAAAAATTTATAATAATTTTATATATCATGTTCCTGATTTTTATAATGAATCTTTACAGTGAAACAAATGCGGAAAGCCGTAATGTAAAAAAAGTTGTCAAAGAGATCTCTCCCTCAATCGTAAAAGTTATTGCTCTGGATGGTAGAAAGTACATCGCTTCGGGAATTGTAATCGAAAAAAATCTAATCGTTTCAAATGCAAAAGTAGCTGCACATCCTTTCAAAAAAATAATTATTAAAACACATAAGGGTGAAAGTTATAATGCTGATATTGTTGGAAGTGACAACCGGACGTCAATCATTCTCCTCAGGATAAAAGGGGAGAAACTTAAGCCTGCCAGGACCGGGAAGAAACCGGATGCCGGTGACTGGGCAGGGCTTGTAGGTGTATTCTACAGGACATTTCCTTATATTAAAGACGGAATTGTCAGTAGTTCAGATGACAACAGACTGATACTTAATTCAACTGTAATGCCCGGAACCACAGGCGGTGCAGTTGTTAACCGCAGGGGAGAACTCGTCGGAATGATAAGGGGAATGCTGGGATTCCAGTACTTCCCGCAATACATATTTAAGGATAATTCAAGTGAACTAAAAATTATTCCGGAAAATAAAATGAAAGGGAGTCAATGCCTTGCACTTCCGATCAAAAAGGTCAGGCAGGTAGTTTCCGAGCTTAAAAATCACGGTTATGTAAGGAGGGGATGGCTGGGAGTTAATATTTCGGGCGGTTATAATGGAATTGTCAGAATTGACAGGGTAGAAAGAAAATCGGCAGCAGAAAAAGGGGGATTGAAAAGAGGAGATATAATTGTTGAAATGGACGGGAAAAGTATTAGATCCGCTTCTGAGATAGCTTCCCTCATATCGGGCAAATTTCCGGGAGAAAAAGTTAAACTTAAACTTCAGAGAGGAAAAAACAGGATAAATTTATCTGTAAAACTGGGTGATTTCCGAAAGAGGAAGGTGACATCAGATCCCGGCAGTTTTTTTACTATGAAGAGTTCACTTCCGGTTATACCTGAACTTTTAGAGTCATTACCTGTATTTAAAAGATACGTATATAGGGTCACAGGACCGGTAACTCTCGGACTGAACACTGTTGCGCTAACCCCTGAGCTCGCAGATGAATTTGAGGTCCCCGGCAACGGCGGGCTCCTTATTTCAAAGATAATGGAAAGTAGGATAGGAAAAGCGGGATTAAAGGTGGGTGATATACTTGTCCGGGCAGGCGGGAAAAGGCTGGCTTCAACGGATGAATTGAAAAAAGTAGTCATAAGTTCAAAACCGGATACAGTGCTTGATTTGGAATTCTACCGGAAGGGGAAAAAGAAAAATATCAGAATTTCCCCGGATTCACTTGCGGGAAGTAAAAATCCTATTGGAAATTTCAGGAAGAAGATGGCTGAAATGAAATACTGGATGGAACTGAATGAGAAGATGAAAATAAAGAGACAGCTCGAAAATTTAAAGCTGCTTGAAGCGAGAAAACTGAGAGAGGTTCTGGAGAAGAAAAACATTCAAAGAGAAAAGAGTGAAATAGAAAGGGAAAAAGAGATGCTCAGGAAGGAGTACCTGAAAAGGATTAAAGAAGAACTGGAAAAATTAAGACTTGAAAAAATAAAAATTGAAAAAAAACTGAAAGAGAAAAAGAGCAAAAAGAAAAAAAAAGAGGGATACCCTTTCCTTTAAATTAATTCTTTGAGTTTTTTCAGCACGGCTTCAACATGGCCGTTAACTTTAACGTTTTTCCATCTGTACATTACATCTCCATCGGGAGATATAATGAAGGTTGATCTGATGACGCCGAAATATTCACGGCCGTAATTCTTTTTTAATCCCCACGCTCCGTATTTTTCCAAAACTTCATGCTCAGGATCACTGAGAAGCCCGATCTTCAGTGAGTGCTTCTCAATAAAATTTCTGTGACTTTTCGGGGAGTCGGGGCTGACACCGAGAACGGTCACTTCCATTTTATTCATTTCCTTTTTTACATCCGTAAATCCAATCGCTTCTCTCGTACATCCCGAAGTGTTATCTTTGGGATAGAAATAGAGAACGATCCACTCTCCTTTGAAATCCTTCAGTGAAACTTTTTTGTCATCCTGGTTTATAAGTGAAAAATCAGGGGCTTTATCACCAGCCTCCGGTATTTTTATTTTGGCCATTTTTTCTCCTTTTAAAAATTATAAATAGCACAAAATTGTGTTAGTTACAATAATTGATGTCATTCCCGGACTTATAGATATATTAAAAATTAATTTTTAACGTTATAAATAAACTATATAAAATAAACATGAAATTTTCTGATTATAGAATTGTAAATTTTGACACAAAGTCAATGTTGCTGTAAACTTAGCGGTTTTAAAAAAATAATAAAAATTATTAAAAATGTTGAAAATAATTAAAATGCATGTTACTATTTCAATTTGGAGGAAACATGAGAAAAGTATTTTTTCTGCTATTAATTTTTTTTGGGGTTCATTTATTAATTTCCGCCCGTGTTATAGTTGTTGATTCACCCTCAAATCTTGATAATACTGTGATAAAACTTTATCCCGGACAGTCAATTATCCTTGAATTACCCACTCACTTCAAAATTGAATTTCTCAGAATAGATAAAAAAAATGAAAAATTCTGGGAAGTTGATAAAGAAGGAAATCTTATCTGGATCAGTCCGAAGAAACGCGGGGAATTTAAAGGTGTTCTGACAATCGGGTCAGGCAATTATGAGCAGGTATCAATCGATCTTTTTAGTACTCATTCAGTTAAAGAAAAGACAGACTCGGTAATTATCAGAGAGAGTGCTTTACTTGCAAAAAAAGCGGAAAAAGATGAAAAAACAGAAAAAAACCCTGTTTTAAGTACAATAAACAAAATTTCTGTTCGGAAACCGGAATCAATTGCGGCGGAAAAAAATAAAACTAAAGCTGGAGGTTTGGAGACTTCAAACAAAATTGATGAACACAGGTTTTCACTTTCAGGCGGAATGAGGAGTGGGGGAGGGGATAATTCCTTTGCACTCAGGGGAGAATATATCGGAGCCTTTAAATTCGGTGACGGCTACTTCTCACAAGGCTCGATTATGGTTGATAAAAATTCTTCTGTTAAAAAATATGGGATGAGTGCCGGAATAGGAGTAGAACCGGAAACGATTGGCGGATTTATTTTTGCCGATGCTCTGATTTACGGTAAGGATGAATATGATACTACCTTCCATTTGCAGATCCGTCCGGCATTCAGACTCAATATTGAAAATGTCCAAATCCTTGCCTGGCTTGGTATTCCTGTTACAAAAGATCAGTTCACCGGAGTTACAGTTCAAGACAATGGAGAAATAGTTGGAATATACAACAAAGCCTTGATGAATGGCGGTGTTCAGGCAAAAGCATTCTTTAAAAAAGTCTATACCGAATTCAAGGCAATGATAGCAGGAAACGGAGTCTATTCAGTTACGGCAAAAGTCGGATATGAAATTATCAAAAATCTTGTTTTAACTGCAGACTTTGAACACAGCTCAACCGGCAATTATAACTTCATCGAGGGAGTTAATTCATATACAACAATGAGAGTTACCGGCAACTACTATTTTGGAAAGAAAAATCCGGTTACAAATAATCTTAAAAAATGTTTAATTGTTGATCCGGTTTATCCTGTAATCGTTCAGGCAAGAAAACCTCTTGATGAAAAAAAAGATGTAGCAATTAATCTTTTAGCAACTCCAAATAGTGGTTATGCTCCCTTAAATGTATCCTTTGAAGCAACGCCTTCTGGATTTTTTGGACAGGTTACAATGACCTGGCATTTTAATACTACCTTTAATGAAAAAAATGAGCTCTCATCCCCTACTTTCATTTACAATACTCCGGGAACATATACTGCATGGGTTGAAGGGACAGATGAAAAGGGAAATTGGGCTAAATCAAATGAAGTAACAATTGATGTTTTACAAAAGGGTGATACAACTGTTAAATATAAAATCGAAGCAAC
>CAZNLS010000016.1:0-33275 GCA_964573895.1 uncultured Clostridia bacterium | reverse complement strand
CAATTTTTTTTTAGTCAATACCTAAAATAATATGGAAATGATTTTCTTTTTTTTTATATATTTTAAATTTCATAGATCAGAATTGAACTCATGTTTATTTACTAAATTAAGTATATAAGATATAATATTTTTTTATAAAGAAAATTGCTTTTATTAATATTATTCACTTGAAAAAAGAACAGAAATGTCAGTCAATAGTGAAAAACATATCACAGTTGATCCAGAAGCATGTACGGGATGCCATGCATGTGAGATTGCCTGCTCACTGAAAAACTTTCATATTTCCGGCAGCAGTTATTCCAGCATAAGGATCCATGAATTCAGAGAAGAAAATTTGTTTGTTCCAGTTATATGCAAGGCTTGTGAAGATCCTGCCTGTGTCAAAATGTGTCCAATGGAAGCACGTAAAAAATCTGAATCAGGATATTTATCAACTAATGAAAAAAAGTGTATTAAGTGCAGAACATGCCTTTATGTTTGTCCATTTTGTGCTGCTCCCGTCAATCCTGCCAATGGAACACCAATTAACTGCGATTTATGCAAAAATGAAGAACTTGGTCCCTGGTGTGTCAGAGTATGCAAAACTCATAAAGCCCTTAAGTTTGAAACCATTGAAAAAAAGGTGAAATTAAAGAGAAGAAAATTTGCACGGAATAAAAAAAAACTCACATTTTTTGGATAATTTTTGATAATGAAAGTCATAAAAAAGATCCGCAATTTCCCACTTCATAAAAACAAAATTAAAGGTTGGACAGGACGCAGGCTCAGAATTGAATTGGAACGTAATTCATTTCATATAGAACTGATTTCTGAAGAATATTGCAGAACATGGCTCGGCGGAAGGGGTTTCAATGCAAGTGTATTGTTAGAGGAAACAAATGATCCCTTATGCATTGCAGCTGGACCCCTCAGTGGTACTATGTCTCCTTTTTTAGGACCTGTAACAATAAGCGGAATACCAGATGCTAATGTCAATTTTCAAAAAAGTAATTTCAATCAAAACAGGCTGCTTCAACTGGAAGACGGATTTGCAGCTGCAATGAAATATTCAGGATTTGACCAGATAATTATAACCGGTAAATCAGAAAGACCCGTAGTTATTTTAATTGATCCTGATTATATTGAAATACGAGAAGCAGAGAATCTATGGGGTTTGGGAACAGTAGAGACTTTTGCAAGGATACGGTATGAAGAATTAGATCAATCAATTAGAATTCTCACTATTGGACCAATTGCAGAGAACGGGATTAGATCAGGTTCAATATTGAACTCCTATACTGAATTGAATGACAAAAAAAACTCTTTATCACTATTAGGAGATAAAAATCTTAAAGCTATTATTATTAGAGGGACAGGCTTTATAAATATCGCTGATCCGCAAAAATTCGCAGGAGAAAGCCTGAGAATTTTTGACAGGATTCTCAATTCGGATATTTCCGGAAAAAATATTGAAGATAACCGGCACTCTTTTTTTAGTTTATCTGATGATAATTCAAAAAAAAATATGAAGGAAGCAGGAATATCAAAAAAACCTATCTCATGCTGGTCCTGTCCCGCTGAATGTGGAATGATTTTAAAAAGCAATAATCAGAAAGATCATAATGCTTTCTGTCTTGAATCTGAAATTGATTATCTCAAACACGGAACTCATTGGCCTGAATTATATAAGTTATCAGATCTTATTCAAATAATATACATGTTAAAAAATCTTGGAATCAGCCTGAAAAGTATATCAGACCTCCCGTTTCTGGAGTCAGAAAATATTGCTGCCGAAATCTTCAGATTTACTAATCAGTGGAAGAGCAACCGGGTAGATCACTCTGAATTTTTAGATCTCTGTCAAAGAATTGGTTTATTATTAAAAAAAAACAAAAATAACTCAGAACAGAATTTACTGATAAGTTGCAATACTAGTGAAGAAACTCCCATAGAAATTAAACTGCTTTGCCTTGCCAATTTAATAGGAGGCTGTAGCCAGGCTATAAGATTTCCCCATGCAGAAGAGAATATCTGGGAAGAATTTTATAAAGGACTTTTTAAATTTGCCACAGGAATTCAAATTAGCAGGGAGGAATTTAATATGTCTGTCCAAAAAGTTTTGGAACAGGAAGAAGAATTGTTACGAAGAGTGAAAACGGGAGTAATACCTTAATGAAAATAGTTATAATCGGTAATGGTATTGCAGGAAACGAAGCCGCTTCCATTTTAAGAAAATTAGATCATAGAAACGAAATAACAATTATTTCAGATGAAGGTTTGCTCCAATATAATCCCTGTTCTCTTCCATATTTTGCAGGTGGAGATGTGTCAGGTGATATGATATTCAGTAAATCAATAACTGATTATAGTGATAATAATATTAATCTTATCCTAAATACAAAAATAGTGAAATTGGATTCAGTAAATAAAATGTTAATAACCGAATCAGGAGAGAAACATTCTTACGATTATCTACTCCTTGCATATGGGGCAGAACCTTATGTACCTCTGATAAAAGGTTTAAACAAATCGGGAATATATTACTGCTCAAGGTTTTCTGAATTTGAGAAACTGCGGGAGATAACCTCTGAACATGTGGTTGTTATAGGATCCGGAGCAATCGGTATAGAAGTTGCAGAAGCATTAAAAAAACGGGGAAACAAAGTTTCAATTGTTGAGATATTTAGCTGGATTATACCGGGCCTTTTTGACCGGAAGCCTGCTGAATTTTTAAAAAGCAATTTAAAGAAGAATAATATAGAGGTTTTTTGTAATGAAAAAGCCGAATTAATCGATGGTAAAAAACGTCCGGCAGCTGTAGTAACTAATAAAAGGACAATTCCATGTAGTTCAGTAGTAATTGCTGCAGGGATATCTCCTAACATTGATTGGTTGAAAGGATCAGGAATAAAAGTCGATAGGGGGATATTGGTAAATGATTTCATGCAGACTAATATAACCGATATTTATTCATGTGGTGATTGTTCAGTAACAAAAGATGCAGCCAGCGGAGAATCCGGAATATATGCCCTTAAACATAATGCTATTGATCAGGCACGGGTTGCCGCTAAAAATATTCTGGGGGGGAAAATCCGTTATTCAGGTTCTTCAACAATTGCCAGAGTATCCTTTTTTAATACACATGCAGCCTCATTCGGCATCACCAGTTCAAGATTTTCAGATGCTGAAAATATGGAAATAATAGAAAAACAATCTGAAAAAGATTATCTCAGGATCATACTAAAAAAAGGTTATATAAAAGGTTTTCAGGCTATCGGTGAATATGCCAGATTTTCAGGGTTTTTTCAGGATTTTATGAAAAGGAATGATAATATAACGGAATTGCGAAATAACCGGGAAGGGAAAACCCTGCATGGCGCTCCTTATCAATGGATCTATCATAAAATAGGTTTTCTGCTTGGAATAAATTTGGAATAAAAATTAACTAATACAAAAAATAGAAGGATTTTTTCAGGATTTTTCGCTAAGAAATTTCGCTTTTATCTCTGCTTCGGATATTTTCAGTGCTGCATCCCTTTTATTTTTTCTATTTATCCTGTCTGATTCAATATATTCCAATGCTCTCACCTCACAGAACCTTACACACTGGGGATCACCTTCACATTGGTCACATTTAATAATTTTTCTGCTAATAGTATCAAAGTTAATTGCACCAAATGGGCATACTGAAACACATGACCTGCAGCCAATACAGATTTCATGATCAACAGTTACATAATCGGGATTCTTAACCCTTGATAAAGCACTAACCGGACAGATAGCCATACAGGGTGCATTTTCACACTGCTTACAAGTCAGAGGTATGTAGATACCTTCGGCTTCCCATTTAATTATATTAATTCGGCTTCGTGCCGGATTTGAAACACCTTCCTTCACAACTGAGCAAACCATTTCACACTGCCTGCATCCGGTACATCTATCAGCTTTAATCAATAATACCTTACTCATTAAACATCTCCCTGATGCATTTTAAAGCAGATGAGAGGGCTCTTTATCAAGACCAAGTCTTTTAAGTGTTTTAGCCGTAGGCACACCTTTACTATCCCAGCCATGATGTTCGTAAAATTCATCCAGCATTTTTTCAAATTTATTTCTGTCAATTCTTACCCCTATAACATCCGGGGCTCCGCGTGTACATGGTTCTTCAAAATATCGCGAATTTAGCGTGTCTCCCTTTCTGGGATCATCACGTGTCAATCCTTCTCTTAGATTAAACATTCTTTCGATGTTATTATTTCGCTCGGAAATCTCCCATAACTCTTCGGCAGGTATTTCAAGACCCGTATTATAATAAATGACTCTTGTCCAGTCTTCAAAATTAGGATGAGTGGGACCCAGAAACACAGTATGATATTTGCAGATCCCAAGGCAGTCAACAGCCATATAACAATTCTCCTGCCAGAAAACCATCCATGATTTCCCCTGATACGAAGTATGGTCTGAACTTAACGGGCCCTCATATTTAACCGGATTACTATAAATCCTTCTAAGTATATCTTCGGGCAAATGGTAAAGATCAATCGCCGGCCTGCTTCTCAGGTGATCCGATCCTCGGGATGCAGTTGCTATATTCAGTGCCAGAGAAGGTGTCGGTCTCTCATCCGAGTGCAGGTTGTTCATACCTTTAACCTGAATAAGGTAGGAAAAAGAGTTTTTGCCTATCTTATCCGATGCGGGTATACCACCTTCTGCGAGCGTATTACCAAGCCAACCTTTTCTGTAGCAGATACGGTTGATCATTTCCAAAAGAACTTCATCATTTCCAAATTTAAGATCCAAACCATCTGTCTCTTTTTTGGTAATAATACCAAGTTCATAGAGCTCCATTGCCCATGAAATCATACTGCCGGTTTCCAGATTATCCATTCCGTACTGGTTTACTAAATGATTCCCTGTTAAAACTGTTTCGGCATTTTTGCAATCCGGTTCACCTCCGAAGGCTCCCAGTGAAGTATATTCCGGGCCTTCATCATATTTTCCTGCATAGGGTCCGGAAGGGATCTTATATTGACCCCTACAGTGAACCTGGCATCCGAAACAGCTTACCATATGATGAGGTCCGATAGTCTCGGTAGCAATTTCATCAAACCGTTCAGGTTCAATATCCTCTGAATTCTCACACTGGTTATGTTGAAAATTTCTGGTTCTGATTCCCCCCCAGGAGTTTGTGGCTCCCCAAATAAACGGTGTCCCCAGGATTCCCTGGGTCTGGTTTACCTTCGAACTGACAATCTGATCAATAAAACGTTTGTTGTATTCAAGTGCTTCCTTCGGATACGCAATTTTTATATCCATTGTACCGCGGACTGCAACGGCTTTCAGATTTTTTGAACCTAAAACCGCACCCATACCTGTTCTTCCACCTGAGTTTTTTATTCCGGTCATTACACTTGCAAAAGCAACGAGGTTTTCTCCGGCCGGACCTATTACAAGACTTTTAATATCTTCATCATCATGTTTACCGCGTATTGCCCATTGAGTCTCTGTTGTGGTTTTACTCCATAAAAAAGCAGCATCGAGAATCTTTATTTTTCCATTTCGTATCCAGATATAAACCGGTTTTTCTGATCTTCCCTTAATGACCAAATGGTGAAAACCGGCCCAGGCAAGTTCAGGAGCAAAAAATCCTCCCATATTTGTGCTTCCCAATAATCTTGTAAGAGGTGATTTTGCCATAATATGAGTCCTCGCAGTTGCAGATGCACAGGTTGCTGCCAGAAGTCCTGCGCTTATGATAATTGTATTATCCGGAGCTAACGGATCACACCCCTTTTTATTATGATTGTACAGAAGGTATGCATCAAGGCCTCTGCCTCCCAGAAATTTTTTCCGCAATTCGAGAGGAATGGATTTGACTGAAATTTCACCTGATGTTAAATTAATATAAGCTATTTTCCTATTTAGAGCCATCTATTTATTTCCCTTCGGTTTTTCTCAGATCTTTTACCAGCTTTTTATTTGCATCCCAGACAGGTCCTCTGATCCTGGGAAGATCCGGACGGATCCATGATACACGAAATTCCATTCCGCAATCGGGACATTTTATTCGCATAATGCCTGGATCCGGCTGAAAACGACCCATACAACTGGGATTATGGCATCTGAACTTGCCAATCGTTCTTGATTTACTAAGTCCTTCTGATCCGGTTATTTTATCATTTTGCATCATTAAAACCCCCTTCTATATCCGGTTTATAATAAACAGATTCATTTATCCTCCGGCGACAAGAAGCATCATTGTTAACTTGTCTCCATCCTTCAATTGTCTTTCCATTTCCCCATTCTGCTTCTGGATTTCCCCGTTTACCATTATTGTAAATACTTTATCAATGTTTCCCTTCTCATCCAGCAGATAATTGCTGAGCTTTTCGCCAAACATTTTTGTCAATTGCCGTATAAGCTCAATAACTGTTGAACCTCTGAAATTTATGGAAATGGATTTTTTACCGACAATTTTAACCGCTACCGGCATACTTAGGAATTCAACCTGTAACTTCATTCTTTTTCCTTGTATAAACCGTCCAGAATTTAGCCTGAGCAGTTTTCATACATTCACTGCAGCCAGGTTCATCATTTTCATTAAATGGTTCAAGCCGGACCTCCAACCCTATTTCATGATACATTTCAACTATTTCACTTAATCTTGGTTCATCATAAATTGTCTGTTTCTCCCAACCCTGTTTCTTTAAATCTTCTGCCGGAATCAATTCTTTTTTTTCTGTCATATTAATAATTTCTCATCCTACCAAATATAATATATTACATAAATAATGATTTTTTAACAATATAAATCCGGATTGCATTTATATTCTGCCTGTCAAAGCTGACGATTTTAAAACAGATCATCAAGTTCATCAACTCCACCTCCGGGCAATTCACCAAACTCCTGCAAGTATTTTTGTATTAACTCACTTTCACGTTTAGTATACATTGGATCGCCTTCAAATGTAAAATACTCTGCTTTTTCATTTTGTTCCATTTCTGTTTTCAAACCTGATTTGAGATTCAACACCCCTTTTATTGATATCACTTTTTTATCCTGATCCAACAGCTTATAAACCCCTTCAACATCGGGAATGTTTTTTATTTCTTCATCAGTCAATTTAAATACAGAATTATCCTGAGGCGGCATTTTTACAGGTCTGATATCAAGGCGCAGATCACAACCAAGACATCTTTTTGATTCTTCTCGCCCGGTCAGATCAGAATAAGTCTCTTCTATTTCACAAAATGAATTTAATGTTTCATTTACCTCCATGGATTCCGGAGTTTCCCTGCCCATATTTGCAAATCCTGAAATTTTAGCCGGATGAGTATGGTCTTCAGGTTCTGACAAGAATTTTTCTTCTATATTTCCATCTCCACCCAGCATTCTATCTATTTCAACTGAAGCATTACGGCCTGAGGCTACTGCTTCAATAACACTCAAAGGACCGGAAGCAATATCTCCTGCAGCAAATACTTTTTTTATTTCTGTACCATGTGTATCAGCTCTGGTAAATATAGTACTGTTCTTTCTTAGCCCGCAGTCGGAAAATGGATCAGATGAGGGAACCTGGCCGATGGCAAGAATAACCGCATCAACCTTAAATTCTTTAGTCTTATTCTCATCAAAGCAGGGATTAAAATCATCATTCTCGTCAAATACTCTTTTACAGTATTTTACTCTTAAACTTTCCACATGCTCTTTCTCTCCAATAATCTCTGAAGGTCCCCAACTATCAAATATTTTTATCCCTTCTCTTAAAGCCTCTGATATCTCAAACTCAAATGCCGGCATTTCCTCTCTTTTTTCTAGGCTTACGATCTTAACATCTCTCGATCCAAGCCGGGTTGATACTCGAGCTGAATCCATTGCAACATTACCCCCGCCAACTACTGCAACTGTCTTGTTTTTAAACAGATCTTCCGGGAGATGTCCCAAAACTCTGTCTCTGAGAAAATCAACGCCCCAAAAAACTTCACTCAAATCAGACCCCGGAATTCTTATCTTTTTTGCTTTGTGAGCTCCTGCAGCTATTAGAACCGCATCAAATTCCGATGTAAGTTCCTTAAAACGGTTTTCATCGACATGATGATCACATTCAATCTTCACTCCCATCGATTCTATTTCTTCTATATCTTTATTTAATATATTGCGTGGGTAACGGAACTCAGGGATTCCAACCCTGAGCATTCCACCCGGATGTGGTAAAGATTCAAAAACAGTCACTTCATGTCCCTTTTTTGATAGGTAATAAGCCGAGGTTAGTCCGGCAGGACCGCTTCCTATAACAGCAGCTTTTTTACCTGTAGAATCTTCTCTGTTTATTAAGAAACGCCATTCGGATTTATTATTATCAACTGCAAATCTTTTTAACCTGCAGACAGATACTGCAGAATTAACATCATTCCTGCGGCATACCTCTTCACATGGATGAAAACAAACATAACTCGCAGCAAAAACCAGCGGCAGTCTCTCTCTTATAACATGAGCTGCTTTGGACGGCTCCCCTTTTGCCAGATATCTTAAAAAAAGAGGAATATTAATCCCGACAGGGCAGGAATTTCTACAGGGTACCAGTTTTTTTTCCCTCTCTTCTCCTGAAGCCCGTTCTTTATCAAGCAGAGCCCCGGTAGGACAGACTTCCACACAAGCTCCGCAGAATTGACAATTACTCTGTGAACGTGTGGGGCCATCCGAATAGCCAACCTCCGGTATTCCGTTATTTATTATAAATGATAGTGCTCCGATCTCTTTTAAATTGTGGCAGACTCTAAAACACCGCAGGCATCCAACACAGAGTTCAGGATTAAAATTAAATAGTGGTTCATTTAAATTAACAGGTAATCCACGGGGTTTATAACGCGGTAAATTTCCGGGTATACCAATATAATCCGATAAATTCTGCAGCTCACAAAAACCAAAAAGTTCACAACATCTTTCCTGCTCAGGAACATTTGCAGAACACTGAGTCCTTGAGCACCCTTCAGCCTGTGCGCAGGTTAGACAAGCATGAGGATGATAATATAAGATCTGATAGAGTCTCTCTTTTCTATAATTTTTAACTTTCTCAGAATTAGTTAAAATTTTCATTCCAGGTTGTACTTCACTTACACAGGACCTGGTGATATCACCGTTTATCTCTACAGCGCATAACCCGCATCCTTCCCATTCCGAATCCGGCCTGAGATTATCAATTTTTTTAGAGCCGCGGAAAATATGAGTAGAGCTCTTAATATTTTTAAACTGAATCAGATCAGGATGAAAACATAGAGTGGGGATGTATATATCGGCTTTTTCTGCTGCTTCAAGGACAGTTTTTCCACTACTGATGGTAACTGTTTTATTATCTATCGTCAGATTTATATTATCCATAAAATTCTTTAAAGAATAGCACTATTCTCCCTTATCACCATGAATGCTCGATTGCTCCCGGTTTACACACTTTTACACATGGAAGGTCTGATAAATTGTATCCGGATGAAGGTTTACACACTGCGCAAGAGTATTTTATTTTGTTAGTCTGATCTTTTTTTACTGCTATCACATCCATCTCAGAATCAATATCAAATTCATCTTCAACCAGCTCAAATAATTTTAAAGGACAGATAGGGATACATTCACCGCAGCCATTACATTTTTCAGTATCAATGGTAATGAAAAAATCACCCGAACCATCTTTATAACCGTAATTTGCCAGCATTTTTTTCTCCTGAAATATCTCTATGAATAAATACTTTTAGAATACTATTTTTTCAGTTTCTTCAGATAGAGGGCACGTGCGAAGAGTGCTGCACCCAGTGCTCCGGCGATCTGAGTATCCATTTCAGTTTTTAGGGGTGTTATATTGAGTTCTTTTGAAATTCGATTTACAACTCCTGGATTTTTTGCAATTCCCCCCGTAATTGCAAATTCCTTTTCAATACCGATCCGGTCGAGAAGAGTGACCACACGATGAGCCATTGCCGAGCAGTATGATGCAAGTACTTTTTCTTTCGGCCAACCCTCTCTCAAAAGACCTGAAGCTTCTGATTTTGCAAAAACTACACAAGTACTGGAAACCGGCGGTGGTTCCTCTTTTACCTTAAGACTCATTTCTCCAACATCATTTATGTGCACTCCCAAAAGATCAGCAAAAACCTCCATACCTCTTCCGGTGCCTGCTGCACATTTATCATTCATTAAAAAAGCTTTTACTTTGCCTTTCTCATCACACTGGATTGCTTTACAATCCTGACCTCCCATATCCAGAATTGTGCGAACTTTCTGACCATACATATAGTTACCGCCGCGTGCATGACATGCAATCTCAGTAATTGCTTTTACAGCAAAAGGAACATTTACTCTGCCATATCCCGTACCAACAGTCGCATGAATATCTTCAATCTTAAGACCAGTGCCTTTAAGTGCCCAATCCATTGCATTGTTAGCACTTTCCGGAGAGTTAGACCCGGTTCTCATGCTAGCAAAACAAAATGGTTTTCCATCCACCAGAACAATCGCCTGAGTTGAAACTGATCCAACGTCTACTCCGGCTGAAATTACATCACTTTCTCTCCAGTCCAATACAGGATCAGTCCAGCGTGATTCTGTCCATCGCCAATACTCTTTATTATGCTCTTTAGTCATTTCTGCACCTCATTAATTTTAATCTCCGGCAGCAATTATTGCTGCCCCAAGGGCACTGGTAAATTCAGGATTTTCAGGAATAAGAACCTCTGTTTCAAGATCCTCATTTAGTGATTTAACAAACCCGATGTTCCTTGCAACACCTCCGATCAATGCTATATCATTCTCAATACCTACTCTCCTGACCATTGATGTTATGCGGTCTGCAATTGCATCATGAATGGCACGGGCCATATCAGCTTTTGAGGTTTTCTTATGCAGAAGAGTTATTACTTCACTTTCAGCAAAAACCGTACATTGTGCATTCATTGGAATAGCCTGTTTAGACTCAAGTGAAAGTTTTCCCATATCTGTTATTTTTACCTCTAATGCCCGTGCCATAGCTTCAGTAAATGCACCTGCACCTGCTGCACATTTTTCATTAATAGTGAAATCAACGACTTTTCCCTCTTTATTCACTTTAATTGCCCTGCCTTCTTCTGCACCAATGTCAATAACAGTTCTGACATCCGGGAAAAGATGTATTATACCTTTTGCATCTGCCCCTACTTCTGTGACATCTCCTCCGGCAAATTTACATTCACTCTTCCCTGCACCTGTAGCAATAATTTTTTCTACCTTATCTTTTTTCACACATGCATCCGCAAGTGCTTTCTCAAAGGCTTCATGTGCAGTCGCTTCAGTATCAATGCCGGCTAGTATCATTGATTTACCAATAATCTTTTCACCATCCAAAATTATAACCTTTACGTTTTTGGAACCGCAATCAATTCCTGCAGTAATCAAAGCATCCTCCTTCTCTTATATTCTTTTTAAAGATTTTTTAAACATTTTTTTTTATTCCAAGAGTTTCCATAAATGCATCAATACGTGAAATTGTTCTGGCTTCATCAAACTCTCTCTCATCCCCCATATTACCCTCAAAAGTCATTACCGGATAGCCTGCTTTCTGCAGAGCGAGCCTGTTCTCTGCAATTCCCACAGTAAGGCCCTCACATCCGCGGTTGTAGTGAAGCATGATCCCGTCGAGTTTCAGATCTTCAGCCATTTTGATCATCATTGCCGATTTCAACTTAGGATGATAGAAATGTTGCCATTCAGGTTTGTTAAGTTCATAACCGATATATTCTTTCAGCATAGATTCCCTGTCATCCGGGAGTTTATTTATCGAGTCTACAATAGTCCTGGCACCCCACCTGCCGTCCTCCTTTATTTCAAACTGTCCGATCAAACCGAAAGTGTAAAGGGAGCCTACTGATACGCAGCCATATTGTTCCAGATATCTAAAAATTTTTAAAAATCCCCACGGAGGCTGGGTATCACTTATTAATCTGATCTTTTCATTTGCTACTGCAGCTATACCCCTGCTTACCCTGTCTTTTACTTCATCATAAAACTCCTCATAAAAGTCTGCACACCATTGACTTGCCTTTCCAAGAGTTCCGAGGGCATATAATGAATACATTGACTTTTCATCCAGGGGAGCTGGTATATTTTGCTGCAGTTCACAGGTTTTTGCCCAGAATGAAGTAGAGCGCATATGATTATATATTGCCTTTTTCAACAATTCATCGTTATATTTCCGGCCGGTAGTCTTTTCCAGAAATTCAATCGAATCAAGGCACTGGTTAACAATATACTGCACAGCATGTTCTGCGGGTTTAACATATTCAAAAGAGCCATTTTCATCATTCGTTTTAATTGATGGTCCAACGGCAACATCCACACAAAACATCGGGATACCGCCTTCAAGGTCACTTACGACCTGATACCATTTTGCATGTGAACAGCAGATATGGTCCTGGAAAAGAAAATCAGGTTTTGGCCATTTTTTTGAATATTCGGAGAAAACATATTCATCAAGCAAAATACTTCCCCAATAATTTCTCATGTAAGAGCAGAGATCCCTGGCATAACCTTTTTTTTCCGCTGCCTCCATACATCTCATTGAAAATTCCTTTTTGAAAGCAATCGAGGCTCCATAAGGCTCTGATGTTATGCTCCAGACATCATCACCCAGACCTCTGGGAATAGCATCAAGAGTCCATGCTCCCCCTGCCCATCGAAGGCCCCCCTTCTCATGAGCTTTTGCATAGTTTTCATAATATTTTAATCTAAGTTCTTTGGCTTTATTCCAAAGTTTAAGCGGTTCTGTTTTATATTTTTCAGGCATATTATTGTCTCTCCTCCCGGATAAAATTTTCTCTTTGTAAATATATATTATTTTTCATTTTAAAACAGGTCATCTTCCTGAAACATTTCAAGAAACGCTTCGACCCTAACTTTGAACTGACCTACGGGTACTGTAACATCAAGCTCAAGAGAAAGAACTTTTAATCCTTCCTTTTCCAAAGCTTCACGGATAGCCGGAGCCTCAGTCTCATGCGGATCACAGAATTTTTGCTGAATGATTATCACTCCTTTAACCTGCCAATCTCTGGCAAACTCAAGGATTCGTTTAATTCTCCTTCTTTCCGGCCAGTCTTTAGTTGGACATGGAACTCTGTTTACATATCTTTCTGCAATCTGTCTGAGCGGGTCTCCGTTAGAGTTAACAAGATCCCAGAAATATCGTGTTCCAGTACAATGGTCATCCTGTACGATTGTCGCATCACATCCTTCAACCATTTCAATGAATTCGACATCATCATTTTCAGAACCAAGGATCATCAATCTTGTTGTTTCATCTCTTTTCAGCGATCTTGTTTTAAATTGTTTTAGTACCTTCTCACATATCTCTGAATGTTCTTCCTTATGAATAAATTGACTGGTGACCACCATATACATTGCTTCAAGGCCTGTCATCGGTATGTCTTCTTTTTTTCGTAATTCGTAAATCTCTTTCATAAGCTGCCTGTTTCTGTTCACAATCTCAATACCTTTTTCCAAATCCTTATCCATAATTGTTTTCCCTGTCAACTCTTCAACTTTCTTTCTAAAAGAATCAAACTCATTCCGGGTAAATTCAAGAGAATGTTTACTCTGAACATTGTGAGGCATTGGAAGATAATAACTGAATTCCTGTGGAATATGCATGTCCCAACTTGAATAAGCCTGACGGATGTGCAGACAACTCTGAGAGATCATAATCCCGTTTAAGTAGTCATAACGACCCTGCAATCCCTGAGCCAGAACATCACGACAGAAAGGGCAGAACATACCGAAAATATGTGGTTCGGTAACATTTTGCGGTTCATGACTGCCGAGGATCCGGACAGGCAGAACATCAGCGGCGTAGAGAATTTCCTCAGGGACATACGTACAAAAATAACCGAGTATTTTTCCACCGGTTTTTTCTTTCCAGTTTTTACTATATTCATGACGGGTGTCATACCATTCTTTAAATTTTTCAATCATTTGAAGCTCCATTTTACTTTTATGTTTCTATCTAAAGACTATTTTATCACCATCAAATTCCTGATAATTGATTTTCCCTCCCTGATATCATCAAAAGCAGAGTTAATATCATCAATTGAGTAACGATTGGATATTAACTGATCCAATTCAATCCTCCCCTGATCAACCAGATCAACTATTTTAAAGTAATCGACAGGTCTGCACCCCAGTGATCCTGTTATTTCAAGTTCCCGGAACATGACCCGTGAAGCAGGTAGTACAAGAGTCTCAGCACTATACCCTACCATTACAAATTTTCCTCCGGTCTTAAGAGTGGACATTGCCTGAAGCATTACCGAGGGATTCCCGATCACTTCAAATGCTACATCACAGCCTCCGGTTTCTTTTCTAATGGTTTTCTCAATCTTCTCTGTTTTTGCATTAAAAGTCATGTGAGCTCCCACTTTAGCAGCCATCTCCAGTTTTTTATCATTTAAATCTACTGCAATAACTTTTGCTCCTGCTAAAACTGCAAACTGGACTACATTTATGCCTACCCCCCCGCATCCAAAAACAACTACAGTCTGCCCGGGTTTTACTCTTCCCCTGTTAACAACAGCATGAAATGGAGTTGAAAGTGCATCGGCAATAATTGAGCAATTTTCAAGATTCAGATTTTTTGGCAGTGGGACAAGATCTTTTGCAGGAACTGCAATATATTCAGCATATCCTCCTTCAATATGATTCCCGACCATGAGCATTTTTTCACAAATATTTTCCCTTCCGGTTCTACAGGCAGGGCATGTGCCGCAGGTAAGAACTGCGGGAATAACAACATGATCTCCGACTGATAGATTATGAACATTTTCACTAATTTCTTTAACTATACCGCTGATCTCATGCCCGATCGTCAGGGGCGGCTCCTTAAAAGTAGGAACACCATGTTCAAGATAATGCAGATCTGTATGACATATCCCGCATGCTGCTACTTTAACCAGAACTTCTCCTGAAAGAGGTTCAGGGACAGGGACATCCTCAATTTTTAATCTTTTTTCACCTTTATAATATCTTGCAGCCTTCATTTTTCCTCCAAATTTTTAAATCTCAAATTGTATCCACTGGAAATTAGTTAACAGTGAAGCCATTTAGGTACTCTTTTTTCAATAAAACTATTAATACCTTCATTCACATCATCAATTTTATAGAGATCATTTAGAAACAAATTGTTTATATCTTCATTAATCAACTTTTTTCCCCCGGATTTATCCGCGGCTCTAAGGGCTTTCTTTGCAATCCGAAGCACCGGCGCACTTATCTTATTATAACGTGAAATGATTTTGTCCCACTCTTTTCCCGGAACAATTTTCTGTATTAAACCGATCGATTGACCCTTTTCAGCATCAATAGTTTCACCGCTAAGAATCATATGTGCAGCATTTTGACGGCCGACTATTTCCGGTAGAATTGAACATGCCAGCGGAGGAAAAAATGCTAGTGAAATTTCAGGAACTCCCAATTTTGAGGAAGGATCCGCAAATACAAAATCACAATACATCGACATTTCCAGGCCGCCACCGAAACAGAAACCATGAACAAGTGCAATAACAGGTGCAGGGAAATTATAAATAGCTGTACATGCATCTGAAAATGCCTTGATCATCTCATTAACATACTCTTTTTTGTGCTCCTCTACCGATGCACCTGCTGAAAAACATTTACCTTCACCCGACAAAAAAATTGCAGCAATTGTCTGATCTTCAGACAATTCCGTCAGCTTTTCCGTCAAAAATCTGCAGTTCTTAGTGTCCAGTACATTGACTTGGGGAATATCGAGCTTCAGTTGAACAACACGCTCATTTTTCTCATATTTAATCACATCATTCTCCTAAAAAATAATTACCAAATGTCATAAAATTTTCAATTTTTAAAATTTGTGACATCTATTTTTTATTAACCGGTTTCCCTAACACGGATTCAATAAGCTCATCATCAAAAGTCTTTCCTTCCGCCATGAGTTTTCTGTATTTGATGAAATCAATGGTTTTTTTGCCTGTAATTTTGGAACTGTTAAATGCATTGAATCCCATATCCGCCTCAACATTCATATTTGCTCCCAACCAGTACATTTGACTACTCTTCAGCATATCCCAGAAAAACTTCTTTTTCACCCTTATACTTTCGATTGTATTCATCAGGCACAGGATAGTGGTGTTAGTCAGAGTCCATACTAATTTATCAATAAAATTATCGAGTTGGGTCATATCGGTGGCAAGACTTTTTAATTCATCTTTTGCAGCCTTAAAAGCTTCTCCTTTTTTAAATTCACCATAGACGATCTCACCATTCTCTACATATTTATCAGTTATCACACGGGGATCTCTTATCCATTCATTCTCAGAATTTTTCTTTATAGGGATAGCTTTGGATATCAGGCCCAGCCTTTCCATTTTTGCAGCACTCCACATCTCATTAGCAGTTGCCTGCCACATAGCCTGCTCCATGCTTAGGTTCCACGGGAGAAAATCAGTGGATCCTCCGGTTGGAGACGAGCCATGCCTTGTTCCGGCCTGCCCAAAGGAAGCAGTATCTGCGGAAACCGTAAAATCGCACGCCTGCCCAATTTCCTGTCCTCCGGCAATCCTCATCCCGTTACACCTGCATATGACTGGTTTTCTTGCCTTTAGTAATCCATCTACCATTCCTGAGAAAAGATCAATATATTGGGTGTATTCAAGAGGTCTCTTTGCATAATATTCAGCATACTCTTTTGTGTTTCCCCCTGTACAAAAAGCCCTGTCTCCCGCAGCAGTAAAGACTATTGCCATAACTGTACGGTCCATTGAAGCTTTATGGACCCCTGCA
This sequence comes from uncultured Clostridia bacterium, assembly GCA_964573895.1. GTDB lineage: Bacteria > Acidobacteriota > Aminicenantia > UBA2199 > UBA2199 > CAZNLS01. The sequence goes on along the minus strand of CAZNLS010000016.1, from coordinate 16,465 downwards.
ATAACTCCTTTTATCATTTCAGTCGTATATGAATTGAATTGTGCAGGATTGTTAAGAGTTATCCAGGAAGTAAACAATCCATCTACAACTTCACCGTTATCCGGATTTATCAACGGTTTTTTCCCATATTCGGTACAGGGTGGAGATTTGCCGAAATGATTATCACCGTAAAGCTGATGATCTTTAATTTCATCATCACGTTTTAACCAGTCAATTGACATGATTCCTCCTAATTTTTAAACTAATTTATTAATATATATTTCAAATAATTATTCTTGCATCTACTGTTGTTATAAAATCTTCTCCGACTATCAACGGATTCAAATCCAGTTCTTTTATGTACGGATGATCACTGACAAGATGCGAAATTCGTAAAATCATCTCTATAATTTTTGACATATCCACACCAGGTTTTCCCCTATAACCTTTTATTACGGGAAACGCTTTGATTGATGAGACAAGATTCTCCGCCTCCCTATCTGTTATCGGAGTTAATTCAAATGCAACATCTTTTAAGAGCTCTACAAGAATACCTCCTAATCCAAACATGACAATATGGCCTAAACCGGGTTCCGCTCTTGCACCAATAATAATTTCATGACCTGAAGATATATATTTTTGAACAAGGAATTTTAAACTTACTTTTTTGAATTCTGACTCTATTTTAGCTACTGCGGATTGTACCGCTTCTCTGCTTTTCAAATTCAGGAATACACCTCCGACATCACTTTTATGAATAATCTCCCCGGATTCAGCTTTAATTGTTACAGGGAATCCTATCTCTCCGGCAGCAATTAACGCATCTGCCGCATTGTTCACTATACGACTTTTTGCGGCAGGAATATTATAAGATTCAAGGATCCGGTAAACCTTATCCGAACTGATAATTTTTTGACCTTCATTCTGAGCCTGCATGAAAATAGTATCTGCCCGGGCCTTATTCATATCATTAAAATTCATTGGAATTCCGGTTTCCCGGGAGCGGATATCATTATATTTAGACAAGGCTGCTGTTACTTTGGCAGCCATCTCAGGAAAATCATAACATGGAATTTCCCCCTCTTTCATTATTGCTGTTGTAGATGTAAATTGAGGCTTGTCAGTCATATAATTGCATATTACAGGCTTTCTCTTGAGTTTACTTACCTCAGCCATTTCCCTTGCAATACTCTCAGTGTCTGCAAATGGAGGCGTTACAAAGTTAATATAAATACTGTCTATATCCGGTTCATCCAGTAAGACATCCAGTGCAGTCCGGTAATGGTGGGCATCGGCTGTTGCCAGAACATCAATCGGATTATTCTTTGATGCTTCCGGGTACAGTTTAACTTCAAGAATTTCAACAGCACTTTTTGACAACGGAGGTATCTCGAGTCCAGAATCTACAAGCTGATCAGTGGCAATTATCGCGGGGCCGCCCGTATCCGTTATTAATCCAACTTTGTTACCTCCGGGAATCGGTTGCATTGCAAATGCCATTGATGCCTGGCACATCTCCTCCTGATCTTTGAAATAGAGTATACCGGCTTTTTTGAATATTAATTCTGTCGAGATTCCTGCTCCGGCAAGGCCTCCGGTGTGAGATAATGCAGCTTTTGCTCCCTCTTCAGTCCTCCCGGAGCGCATAGCCAGGATCGGTTTTATTTTAGACACCTCTTTTGCAACCCTTAGAAATTCAGCCGGATCGGAAAATCCTTCTACATATAAGATTATAACTTTGGTTTTCTCATCCCGCCCATAATACTCTAAAATTTCCGGTATCGATATATCACACGCATTTCCATTCGAAGCGTACAATCTCATTCCAACTCCGAGATCATGTATGGACTGCATAAAAAGAGCTCCTACACCGCCGCTCTGGGCGACAATAGATATGTTACCTGGCTTAGGGTATGTAAATGTAAAATTACAATATGCCTGAATTTTGGGATCAGTATTGATTATCCCCTGACAGTTAGGTCCGAAAATCCGGATACCAAATTCTCCGGCTTTTTGCACTACCTGCTGCTCAAGTTTCTTTCCTTCATCACCAACCTCTTTAAAACCAGCGCTGTTTATAATAACAAACTTAACCCCTTTTTTACCGCACTCTTCCATTGCTGCCGGAGCATAAACTGCCGGAATACTTAGATGTGCCAGATCAACTTCTCCCGGAATATCCAGAATTGAGGGGTAAGCTTTAACTCCCCTGATCTCATCCGCTTTGGGATTGACCGGATATATAGGACCTTTGAAATTATATTTTAGCAGGTTTTTCGTGATTACATTACCAATAGATAACTCTTTTTGTGATGCACCGATTATTGCAACAGATCCTGGATTAAATAATTTATCAAACATCTGATTTAATCTCCTCAAGTTGTTCTACAAATGCTTCTATATTTGTCCGTGTTTGTTCATCGGAGATCAGTCTGAGATCGTTTAGATCTCCGTCAATTACAAGATATGGGATATTGGTTTTTTTTTCAAGTCTTTTAGGCATTCCGTATCTGCTGTTTGAATTATTCGGACAAGTTTTGGCATCGTGATAAATAATGCCGTCTATTTTAAACATCTCAAACATTTTTTCCATGTATTCCTCCTTTATTTTGTCCGACCTTACAATAAATAATTCCGTATATGCTTTTGCCATGCTTATAAAGGGTTCATTTTCATCAAGATCAGTAAAGATCCAGCTGTTGCAGTATGTTGAAGCTAATACATTGCTATTCAATCCTGCAAATAATTCCGAATGTTTCCTCAATCTTCCCCAAATTGGCATTCCTTCCCAGTATAAACGGAAATTTTCCTGTTCTAAAGCACCAATATTGTTGTTGATCCTTTCTTCAAGTTCAGACAGTAATAATCTGTAGTAGTCAACTGCCTTTTTAGTTCCTCTTAGAACTACTGCAGGACCCATATGGATAGTGCCGTCAAAAAAAGTCAGGGGTGATGGAGATGTTGCCGCTGTTTGCAGGACCTGTTTCCACAATTTCGAACATTCCCTGGAAAGAGTAATAACTCTCTTCAATTCATCAATATCAAATTTTTTTCCTGATATCTTTTCAAGGGGCTTTATTAAATCTTCAATTTGACCTGCCACCGATTTGATAATATTCTGAGTTATCTCGGAAGGATTTCTTGAAGTATGAATTCCGATCAGCGGAACATCAAACTTTCGTGCATACCAGGCAAACCAGTCTTTTACATCACGGCATTGATTTGTATTATATACCAGAACATCCGGTTTCGGAACTTTTTCGATACCAAAAGCCTTCGTTAAAGGTGTCTCTCCCTTAATGAATGATCCGATATCAGAAGTCAAATAGGAGCAAATCTCAGGCGAATAGCCTTCTGCAACAGAATAAGGGATCATATCAGTTGCCATCCTTGTTGATCCCAGCATCGCTCCGTGATTTTCAGGAAAATATACCAGGAAACCCATGGAAAGTAGTAATTCTGCAGGTCCGACACTGGTACACCATGCAATTTTTTTATGGCCGTTTTTTCCCTCAGTTTCAAGTTCTTTAAAATAATCTCCCATATATTCTGCCATAGCAATAGTTGCCTCTAACCGTTTGCGAGATTTCATTTTATCACTTATCAATCAGATACCTCCTTTAAAACAATCCATTATTGCAGCATAAGAATTAATTCAATACCTCGTTGACTTCATTAGAAATTTTTAACCCGGAATTTTCTGAAGCAAACAGTGCTGCTCCGAGTGCTCCTGTAAATTGCGGATTTTCAGGTACAAAAACTTTTCTTCCGATATAATCTGAAAGCATTTTTGCCAAAAATAAATTATATGCAACAACTCCGCCGGTAATAACTACTTTTTCATTGAATGAATCCATTTCTGTAACTCTTCTGATCACAGATTTGAAGAGGGCTTTAACAATATCAGGTAATTTATTTCCTTCTTTAATTCTCTCTAAAACTTCTGTTTTGGAAAATACGGTACAATAACTTCCGAGTTCGACAGTTTCGGTAGACAACAAAGCTAATTTGTTGAGAGAATTGAGTTTTATATCAAGCATAAATGCTATTTCCTCAAGAAAAGCACCGGTTCCTGCCGCACATTTTCTGTTCATTTTGAAACTCAGCCGTTTTCCTTCCTGATCTATTTTAATAATTTTATTATCCTGGCTTCCAATATCAATAATTGTGCTTGCTTCAGGATAATAATAGTAACACCCTTTTGCATGACAGCTGATCTCGGTTTTTGTATCATTTGAAAAAGAAATATTTCTCCTTCCGTAACCTGAAGAGATAATCCTGGAAATTTCTTTAAATCCGGCTCCGGCCATCACTAAAGCTTTATCAAGACAGGTTCTGGCTGAGGAAGAATAATCGGTACCTGACTTCATTACTGCATAGCCAAGCAGCTTCTTTTCTTCATTTATTACTGCGACCTTTGTCCTTGAAGATCCAAGATCGACTCCGACAAAAATTTTTTTTTCTCCAGACATTTACTTTTTTTGAATCTGTTTGATTTTTAGTCTTTCTTTGGCTTTAATCAGTGAAGTTATTGACGTATTAAGAAGTACAGGAACATTCAGCTCGTGTCCATAATATGCAATTTTTCCATTTATATATTCAATTTCAGTCTGCATTCCGTTTTCAATATCGATAAGCATAGAAGGCTTATGATGGCCGGCTGTTGAAAGATAATCAAGACAGTGTGCAAAAAAGCCGTCACCATAATCGAACCCCTGTACTCTTGCGACCTCAATCGCTTCTCTTAGTAATTTGACTACCCATGAACGTGTATCCCCATCTGCCATAATATCAGCCATTGTCATTTCTACAATTGCTGATACAGGAGCAAGAGCTGCGACAAGGATAGTTTTCTTCCAGGCAAACTTCTTTATATCATCACTTGACTCAGTATCTAATTGAGACTGAGTTAAAATGGATGCAAATTCCTTAGCATGACCGCATGGTTTTTCATTACAGATGCATCCGATATAATTCGGCTTGTGAAAAAAAGTCATTTTAACTGCACCGGGAGATAAAATATTGCCGGCAAAATTGATCACCATTCTCAATATCCGGTCCCGTTCAAAAAATCTTGCAAGAAATTCTTCATTATCTATACCATTCTGCATTGAAACGATCCGGGAACCATTATTATCAAGATGCTGCAGATCATTTACCACTTTCTCCATATAGGGAGTTTTAACAGACACAACGATATAATCAAATTTTTTTTCTGATAGCTTTTCGATTTTCGTATGAACTTCATCAAGATTTGCTGTCTTTGTGGTATATCCTTCCACAACGATACCTTTTTTACGTACAGCATCAACAAAATCACTACGGATATCTACTCCGCAAACATAATGGCCTTTCTTTTTAAGATGAACCGAGAGAATTTTACCGATTGCACCAAGACCAATCACCAGAAATTTTTTTTTGTTATTATTTCTAGCCATTTTCTATCACCTTCCTGAAAAAAAATTTATTTTGATCTGGAATTTAGTGACTGTATTACTAAATTCCAGATTAAATTTTGTCATTTTGTTAAAAGATTAAATTGTCTTGACATAAAATTAAAAAAAAACGGAAAAAAAGTCAATAAAAATATAAAGTTTGTTTTTTAACAAAGATTGGGGAGTTATTTTTATTTTTTTTAATTTCGTCTTTACTCTATTGCTATCAGACAATTTCTTTTTATCCTTAACTCTATTGACATAATTCTTTTACTTTTTTAAGATATTTATATCACTTTTGCTATTAGCAGTTGTTTATAAAGTTTTCAAATAAAATAAATGCAAACAGCCGGAAAAAAACAGTTTCCTTTAATTAAGAATTATCGAATCAGGTTATATCAATTATTTTTTCTGCAATTGCATAGATTCAAAATAAGGGGGTTAAATAATGGACTTTAATTTAAGTGATGAGATGCTGGAAATAAGAGAGATGGCTCGTGAGTTTTGTAAAAAAGAGATAATTCCATATGCAGACAAGTGGGACAACGAAAATTTATATCCCCTGCAGGTAATAAAAAAAATGGGAGATCTGGGTTATTTCGGCTGCCCTGTTCCCGAAAAGTACGGTGGTGTTAATATTGGATATCTGGCCCAGACAATTATTACCGAGGAGATTGCAAGAGGCTCATCTTCAATAAGAGTTGCATTTAACACACAATGCCTGGGGACTGCAATGACAATATTAAGTCACGGAACAGAAGAACAGAAGCAAAAATGGATACCTGATCTGATCACTGTCAGAAAAACAGGTTGTTTTGCAATTACTGAACCAAATTCAGGATCAGATGTTCTTTCAATGAAGTCTGTGGCAAAACCTGAAGATGACGGATATATTTTAAACGGGAGTAAAACATGGATATCAGGTGCAACAAATAGCGATCTCGCAATTGTTTATGCATATCATGACCCGGAAAAGGGTTCAAAAGGTTTAAGCGCTTTTATAGTTGATATGAATCTTGAAGGAATCAGCACTTCAAAACTTGAAAAACTCGGCACAAGGTCGATGCCGACCGGTGAAATATTTTTTCAGGATGTAAAGCTTGGGGCAGATGCACTTCTTGGAAATCTCGGAGATGGAGTAAAAATATGTTTTGGATCATTAAACCAGACAAGACTCAGCTGCGCAGCCGGAGGCCTCGGGCTTGCTCAGGCATGTCTTGATGCGGCAGTTAAATATTGTAATGAACGTGAGCAGTTTAACATTCAGGTTGGTAAATTTCAGATGAACCAGGAAATGATCGCAAATATGACAGTTGAAATTGAAGCAGCGAGATTATTAACCTATCGGGCAGCATGGCAGAAAGATCAGGGATTTTTAGGTAATGTCAGTGAAACGACTTATGCAAAGTATTTTGTAGGGGAAACTGTTACCCGCTGTTCTCACAATGCAATGAAAATTCTCGGTGCATACGGGTATTCAACTGAATACCCGGTCGCCAGATTTTATCGTGATGCAGTTGTTTATCAAATTGTTGAAGGCACTGCCAATGTCCAGAAAATGATTATAGCCCAGGATAAATTAGGATATCGCAAAGCAAATCGTTAAATTGTAATTGGAAATTAATAAAGTTTATAATATATAAGGAGGAACAATGAGGGAAATAGTAATATTAAATGCAGCTCGTACAGCCGGGGGCAGTTTCGGCGGATCACTCAAAAAAATTTCTGCACCGAAATTAGGAGCGGAAGTAATAAAAGCTGTCATTGAACGTTCGGGAATTTCACCTGCCGGTATTGATCAGACGATTATCGGCAATGCCTGGCAGGCGGGAGTTGGACCAAATCCTGCCAGACTTGCAGCTGTCATGGGGGGCATCCCCGTAGAAAAACCTGCTGTGAGTGTGAATGTTCGATGCGGATCAAGTATTCAGGCACTAATTTTTGCAGCTCAGGCTATTAAAGCGGGCGATATATCTACTGCTATGATCGGCGGCATAGAGAATACCAATCAGGTTCCATATGCACTCACAGGCGCCAGATGGGGATACCGGATGGGATCAGGAGAAATTCTTGACCTGATGCATAAGGATGGATTCCTTTGTCCTTTAGGTGAAGGTCTTATGGGAGAAATAACTGAAAAACTCGTTGAAGAAAAAGGAATAAGCAGAGAGGATCAGGATATCTATGCTGCAGAATCACATAATAAAGCAGAAGCCGCTTTTAAATCCGGAAAATTCAAAGATGAGATAGTTCCGATCGAAACCAGAGGCCGAAAAGGTAAGATTGAGATATTCGACTTTGAAGAAATATACCGTGAAGGTATAACAACTGAAAAACTTTCAAAACTGAGGCCGGTTTTTAAAAAAGACGGAGGGTCAATAACTGCCGGTAATTCCTGTGCTCTGTGTGATGCGGCTGCAATGCAGATAGTTATGGAAAAAGAGACTGCACTCAGTCAGAATTTAAAACCTATGGCACTTTTAAAAGGATATTCATTTGTAGGAGTCGATCCGAAACATTTCGGACTTTCACCGGTGAAAGCCATTCCTGCTGCCTTAAAGCAGGCAGGTCTCGAACTTGGCAATATTGACCTGATTGAATTAAATGAGGCATTTGCAGCCCAGTATATTGCTTGCGAAAGAGAACTTGGTCTTGACAGGAGTAAAGTCAATGTCAATGGCGGTGCTATTGCACTGGGACACCCGGTTGCAGCTACGGGATCAAAAATATTAACTACACTGCTTCATGCAATGAAACAACGTGATGCAACATTTGGACTTGTCAGTCTCTGTATCGGCGGAGGAAATGGTGTTGCAGCTGTTGTTGAGAGATTAAACTAGGAGGTATCAACATGAAAATAAGAAAAGTCCTGATCGTTGGTTCAGGAACAATGGGGACTGGTATCGGGCTACTTTGTGCACAGAATGGAATTGAGGTCATTATCACAGATGCTTCACTTGAACTTGCAGAAAAGGGCTATTTGCGAATTGATAAAGGATTATCAAAAAGAGTAGAAAAAGAAAAAATATCCAATGCACAAAAAGATGAAATTCTCTCCAGGATATCTGTTTCAGGAGATCTTTCATCTTCAGGTGATGTTGATATAGTAATTGAGAGTGTAAGTGAAAACCTGGAACTAAAAAAAAAGATATTTGCTAAACTCGATACGATAGCTCCATCTGATACTATTTTTGCAACAAATACTACTTCTCTTTCAATAAGTTCAATGGCTACAGTTACAAAGCGTCCTGATAAAGTGGTACAAATACATTTTTTTAATCCTGCCTTCATTATGAAACTTGTTGAAATAATGCCCGGGGAAAAAACTTCCCGGGAGACATTAAAAGTTGCAGAGCAGTTTGCGTTACAATTGGGGAAGGATCCTGTAGTATGCAAAAGGGAAGCTCCGGCAGGTATCGTTAGTAGGATTCTGGGTCAACTCTTAAATGAAGCAACATGGATGGTTGAATCAGGTGTTGCAGAGCCTTCAGATATTGATAAAGCCATGAAACTCGGTGCCAATCACCCTATGGGTCCATTGCAGCTAATTGATTTTATCGGGCTTGATGTTCATAAAGCAAAAATGGAAACCCTTTGCAAAGTTCTTAATGATCCCAGATACCAATATCCTGAACTAATAGACAGAATGATTGAACAGGGAAAACTGGGGAGAAAAACCGGCATGGGATTTTATAATTATGAAGGGAACAAATGAATTTCAAAAATATATTGTTCGAAAAGAGTGGCGAAATTGCCAGACTGATCATTAACAGACCTGATAAAAGAAATGCAGTCAATAATGCCACTGTTGAGGAGATTGATCTAGCCCTTAATAATGTTCAGTCAGATGATGGTCTCAGGGTTCTGGTACTGACCGGTTCAGGTGACAGAGCATTTGTTGCAGGTGCAGATATTCTTGAATTAGAGAAAAGGGATTCAATTTCGGGCAGACTTGATACCAGGCGCAGACAGGAGGTTTATACCAGGATTGAACAATTGGAAATCCCTTCAATTGCAGCAATTAACGGGTGGGCACTGGGAACAGGTCTTGAGCTTGCCATGGCGTGCACTTTCAGAATAGCTTCAGATAAGGCTAAAATGGGACAGCCGGAAGTCAAACTTGCAATTACACCAGGAGCCGGGGGAACTTACAGGCTTCCCAGATTGGTTGGAATCGGCCGTGCTATGGAAATGATACTCACCGGTGAACCTGTCAATGCTTCGGAAGCTCTGGCAATAGGTCTGGTAAACAGAGTTGTTCCTGCAGAGGATCTTAATAAATCAGTTGATGATCTGGCTGCGGTTCTAATTGAAAGGCCGAAACTTGCCCTTCAATATGCAAAGGAATCACTCCTCCGATTCGGAGAAGGATCAATGGCAGAGAGTATGGCTCATGAATCCTATCTTCATGCATTGGCATGCGGAACAGGTGATAAATCTGAAGGAGTCACATCATTTCTGGAAAAACGTAAGCCTGAATATACCGGGAAATAGAGGAAGATGCAGAATAATATACCTTTATGAAAAAGAAAAAGATACTATTGCCTTCCGCATTTGGTGTTGCTGCAGTCTGGTTCGGCTCCCATGCAGGGGCAGGTTTTGCCACCGGCAGGCAGGAAGTAAATTTTTTTGTCCAGTTCGGCTGGAATTCTATCTGGATCGGACTTTTTTCAATGTCTATTATGGCTATTGTGCTCTATTTAGGGATGGATCTTGCCAGGATATATAAGGTAAATGATTATAAAAATTTTTTTAACAAATTTTATCATCCCTATCAAAAAATATTCGCCAATTTATGGGATATTCTTTATATTTATGCTACCCTTCTGGGAGCCAGTGTTGCAATAGCGGGTGCTGCTGATCTGATAGACCGACCTCTGAATATCCCATACCCCCTTGCAGTAGTATTGATAAGTGCAATACTTCTCATTTTTACAATTTTCGGATCCGGACTGGTCAGGAAGGCTTCTGTTTTTATGTCACTGTTTATTATAATATCATTATTAATTATTACTTTTTTGGGTATAAGATCAGGTGCGGGAAATTTAGAAAACATTGTTAGCAGGAAAATAACTACTGCAGGAATTGGCCACATTTTCTGGATGGCTCTATTGTACGGTGCATTTCAATCCGTAATAATAGCTCCTGTTATATCTGTATCAGAAAATCTGAAAACTAGAAAAAGTTGTTTTCAAGCTGCCTTTTTTGGCTTTTTACTAAATGGAGTAATGCTCGTGCTGGTCTGTATTATGCTACTGGGTTTTTTCCCTGAAATAAATAAAGAAAGCCTGCCGGTCTATTTTGTAACAACCAAACTTAATATTCCATCGCTCTATTTTTTGTATTCATTTATCCTTTTCTTTGCTCTTATTTCAACAGGTGTTAATCTTATATTCGGAGTAGTTAAAAGATTTGAGGTTTCATGGAAAAATGGATCGGGTATCTTTCAGATTGTAAAAATAAAAAGGGCAGCTGTCAGTATTATGATTATAGCTTTTGCTACAGGCATATCAATGTTCGGATTAACAGCTATTGTCGCGAAAGGTTACGGTTCTTTAGGATTTTTTGCTATATTTCTAAATATAATACCTATATTGATCCTTGCTCCCTTAAAAATCAGGAGAGCCCGAAAATTAAAAACTCAATCCGATCAGGAAAATTTATAAATTTTTAAACAAGCATTGTTTTATTATAATCAACTCCTATTGCTCCTTCACGGCAAAAATCAGTGATCATGAAATCTGCTGAATGTTCTGCCTGAATATCGATTGCTTTGGAGAGAGTAGCCCGGCATGATTCAACTATACATTTGACTATAGCTGCTCTTCCGGCTTCCATATTTTTATCACCGGTCTGAGCAAGCATGCCTGTCTCAGGGGATCTCAATTCCAAACCGGAAGTCTGAACTTTTCGAAAAATGATCTTGTGATCTCCGCCAGTTGCCAATTTCCAGATAATCTTAAGTGAATCTTCAAGAGGACCGCTGAAGTCGGTTAACCAGCCCCGGGCATCCTTTCCTTTGATAAAAGTTCCCTCCAGCAGTAATTTTAGCAGCTTTGCCCATTGCCTTTTATCCGTTCTGCGAAAGGGCCAGTGACACCCTTCCATGCCGGGAACGACAGGTAGTGTTACCTCAGGCATTCCGATCAAGGCATCATCGGTTGATACCAGAAAATGACAGTGCATTAATAATTCCAGGAAGCCCCCAAGGCACCTTTTCCCATTAATAAAACCGACTGATACTTCAAAATCATTATATAGTCTGCGAGCAGTTTCAGACCAGGACCTGGCAATCATAAATCCCTTCTCTCTATCCTCAAGGGCGGGAAAGAATTCATTTGTATCAGCCCCAACCATCTGCGTTGAGAGGTGAAAATCACCACAAAGAATTACACGTTTTATATTTTCTGATTTAAGCCAGTCAAATGCTCTGTTCAGTTCAATATCAACATCGCTGTTGTAACTCTCCCTGCTGACGGTGATGACGCCTACTGATCCATTGTGTTCACCATTGACATACAACTGCTGCCATTCAGGATTCTCAATTTTTTCAAATTCTTCCGGAAACCAGCACTCAGCTGAAATTTCGGGCATTAATTTTTGAAACTCTTCAACAATTCCGATTGTCTCAGATACACCGATTTCTCTGATCTTAGCAAGAATTCCTTTCCGGAATTGGGCACATAATTCACCTATCGCATTGATATGGGCCGGATGTGATCTTTGTTCATGTAATAATAGACTTGTCATTTGTGCCAACGGTCCAAATATACGTACTTTAAATTCATTTTCAGCTTCACTCGGTAGATTCCAGTCTACAACCGGGCGGAAGTGATTTGGAGGATACCAGTTCAATCCGCTAATTTTTCTATTTTCAAGAAGTGAGCCGGGTTTAAAAAGATTCCCGTAATTTTCTGCCAGATGAAACAGGCATGACCAGGTTAGGAAATTAGCTCCCTTTGCTCCAATAACATCGTGAGCCCTGAAAGGATTGGGGCCGAAATGTTTACGAATAAATTTATCAATTTTCCAAAACGGCATATTGCTGTACTCATGATAACGAATTCCGGAAAGAGTTAAACCACAGAACAGGACATCAAGAACAAATGACCACTGGTCCCCTACCGGAACAGGGATCAGACCCAATGCAAATAAAAGCCGTGTAAAATCCGAAGTCTTTTTCTCTACGATTTCAAAAACCTTATTTATTTCATGAGGAAATGCCGGATGTGCAATTCCGACTCCAAGCTGCTCGGAAGGGAACCCTGAAGTAACTGACTTTATTCCAATTCCCGGAAATTCTTTCATAAAAAGTTTGTAATGATTTTTTTTTATATCTAGAATTTCCGGAATTGCTTCAAGCAGAAACCCCGGATTAAATTTTTTTAATGCCTGAGGAAGTGTCGAACCATCATAATTGAGGGAAATAATATTGCTCATTATTTTTGAAGCTCCGGAATATCCGAATACCCGGGCCAGGCCTGGATATTGCCTGTTTATACCATTTGAAACTCCGGGAAAGTCGAGAGCTATTACCGGGACATTAAATTGTTCAAGCCTTGATCCCAATTGCATCGCTTTGCCGGCCCCTACTATTCCATTAGCTCCTGAAATAACCAATGAACCTCTTTTTCCCGGCGGCCCGAACAATTGATCCACAAGCTCATTTACATTTACCGGCAGCTGCCCTTTTTTGAAAATATCAATAGTATCACCCATATCCAGTGTTGAAAGTGTCGTTGATCTCATTCTTTCGTTCATTTTGAACTCCCGGTCTCATTTACTTCAAGAATTGCTGCAATTCCCACATCTCCTGCAGCACATCCAAAAATTAAAACATAACCCCCTCCAAGGTCAACAGCCTCTTCCAAGGCCTCAATTAATACCCTGGTAAGGGTCGGACCCTGCGGATGCCCCCATACCAGAGGAGATCCGCTTTTATTCATTTTGCGCCAGTCATAATTCATCAATTTGGCAAATACCACATCATTCAGGGCAAACGGGTTATGATTTTTGACAACTGACATATCATCCATTTTAAGGCCTGTTTTTTCCAATATTTTTTTTACAGCAAAACATGGAGCTTCAGGCATTAGTGCAGGCAAAGTCCTGAATTCGCTTTTAGCAACAAACCGGATGTCTATTTCAGGATGTTTGCTTACTTCAGGGACTCTTTCCATGCTGGTCACAAGGAGCGCAGCCATCCCGTCGGATGCATGAGTTTGACTTCCTGATGTTATACAGGTTTCCAATTCCGGGAGTTGACTCAGATCGGAAAGAGATAATCGCCTGACACCAATATCCTGATCAACTTTTCCAAGTATCCTTCCCTGGTTGTTCAAAATTGTAAATTCATACAAAATATCATTAAAAAAATCTGTAGACATTGTATCGAAATATTGTTGATGACGATAAAAAGCAAGTTCATCAACCTCGCGCCGGTCCAATTTATATTTTCTCCCTGTATTCCCGGCTGTTGTAAGCATGGACTTTCCTGTAGACGGATCAAATCCGAAGTTATCCCAGACATCACTCAGAGCCATTGTTCTCCTGTAACTTCTGCGTTCAGGAAACACTCCGACAGGTGAATCACTTGTACGGTCAAAGGTTAAAGTGCCAACGATCTCATTACTGCCGCTCTCTACTTCGGCAGCTGCCAGCAATGTTGCCTGAAGACCGGTAGCGCAAGCCTGTTCAATATGAAAACCGGGAAGACGGCGGCCCAGACAGCTTGAAACCATAGTTGCTGTCCAGAACTTCCAATGCCATGGGATCGTGGAACCTATCACAAGATAATCAAGCAGACTTTTTCTTACTCCTTTATCATTTAGTATTTTCGCCATTGCCTCTCCGGCAAACTGTCCGATATTTACTTCGGAAAGAGCTGACCTCTGCCATGCAGGAAAAAAACTGCTTCCCCATGTACCATATGGGATTCTGGCTTTTTGGAACATATATTTAACTTTACTCATTCTTACCTCACATGTTGATACCGAATTTATTCAAACTAATTTTTTTTTAGGTACTTTCGACCATTTTGTACCAGGTTTTTCCAGGCTGTAAAAAACTTTAATTTCTTCACTCTCTTCCAAAATACGCGGAACAACCTGTAATTCCATTCCTATTTTTATCTCAGTTTCATCAATAGAATCTCCTATCCACGCTAAGGCTCTTCCACCTTCTTCAAGATCAACTAATCCAACCGTATAAGGTGCCGATTCTTCGAAACCGGTGGGAGCGGCTATTATTTTACTAAAAGTATGTAAAGTCCCCCTTCCGCTGAATTCAATAAATTCAAATTCACTACTAAGACAGATTTCACAATCAGCTCTGGGAGGAAATGATTTTGTTCCGCATTTATTACATTTTGAGCCCATAATATAACCGTCTTTAAGGTAACGTGCAAATTCGGAAACTTTTGTATAAGGTGAAAAATTAACTTTACCAAACCATTTAAACATGGTTAATCCCTCCTAAGAATTTGGACAAAACAATACTGACCGATCCCGCCGACATTATGAGTTAAACCTATATCGGCTCCGGGTACCTGGCGCTCTCCGGCTTCACCACGAAGCTGTTTCGCTATTTCATATGTTTGAGAAACTCCTGTTGCCCCTATCGGGTGACCCTTTGCTTTAAGACCTCCGTCAACATTCACCGCAACTTTTCCACCTATATAGGTTTCGTGTTCTTCAACAAAATTACCGCCTCTACCTTTTTTACAGAATCCCAGATCTTCATAGGCAAGTATTTCAGCCACTGAAAAACAGTCGTGAACCTGGGCAACTTTTATATCATCCGGACCTATACCGGCCATTTTGTAGGCCTCATTTCCTGCCTGTTCGGCACTTTGTAACCCTACAAGGTTCGGTCTTCTCAAAACCGACATGCTTGCGGTCGCAGAGCCCATCCCTTCAAGCCATACCGGTTTTTTACAGATCTCTTTTGCGATTTCTTCCTTTGCAAGGATAATACAGGCTGCACCATCCGCATTGGCACAACAGTCATAAACCTGGAGGGGGCTGGCAACATCATCAGAGGCCAGGGCCTTTTCCATTGTAATCGGCTTTTGGAACAGAGCTTTAGAGTTTTTTGACCCGTAAAAATGATTTTTTACTGCAACTTCCAAGAGCTGTTTTCTTGTTGTACCGAATTCATACATATGGCGTTGAGCAAACATGGCATAATAGGCGGGAAATGTTGTGCCGAAAACTGATTCCCACTGGACTTCTCCAACTCTGCCCATAAGTGCAAGGATCTCAGGAGTTGATAATTCAGTCATCTTCTGACATCCGATAACTGCCACGACATCATGAATACCGGTAAGGATTGACATCCAGGCTGTTCTCATTGCCGCACTACCGGATGCACAGGCAGCTTCAGTTAACCACACAGGTTTTGGATTTAGTCCTAAATACTCCTGGACAACACCCGGAAGTGACCGCTGTTTATGATATTCAGGAACTGATCCTATAATTGAAGCATCTATTTGATTCCGTTCAAGTCCGGAATCATCCAGTGCAAGTTTAAAAGCTTCAAAAGCAAGCTCCTGTACTGTTGCATCGCTTCGCCTTCCAAAAACGCCGTGCCCGATCCCAATGATCCCGACTTTACTCATTCTCTATCTCCTATATGTATTGGCCGCCGTCAATTTTAATTACTTCACCGGTTATATGGCGGGCCTTTTCGGAACATAAAAAAACAATTAAATCCGCACACTCTTCGGGAGTGGATATCCTTCCGAGAACCGTTTCATCGACTGCTTTATTTAAAAATTCAGGTGGAATACTTTTTGCCATCTCGGTCATAACCATTCCCGGGGCAACAACATTAACGTTGACATTAAATTTCCCAAGCTCTCTTGCCAACGCCTTACTCATAGCAATCTCACCGCCTTTAGAAGCTGAATAATTTGTTTGCCCAAATTTCCCCCTCAAGCCGTTTATTGAGGAAATATTGACAATTTTTCCACTTTTCTGCTTCATAAAAATTTCTGCAGCAGCTTTATTATAATTAAAATATCCCTTTAAATTTACACTAATCACCGAATC
>CAZNLS010000015.1:0-34313 GCA_964573895.1 uncultured Clostridia bacterium | reverse complement strand
CGGAGAGGGTGGGATTCGAACCCACGGTACCGTTTCCAGCACACACGCTTTCCAAGCGTGCTCCTTCAACCACTCGGACACCTCTCCGTATGGAGTAATAGATTGTATAACGGATTAACAATAATTTCAAGATTTGTAAATGCATAAAAAAGATGTAAGAGAACAATATTTTTTACTTCAAAAAGCGCCCTACTCTTGATAAATGACATCATTTTTTATATAATTGCATTTTCGGCGGTGTAGCTCAGCCGGTAGAGCAGTCGGCTCATATCCGATATGTCGGGGGTTCAAGTCCCTCCACCGCTACCATTCAGCCTGCAATGGAGCCGATGCTCAAAAGACCGGGGGCCCAATATAATGAGAGATTTTTTTTTTACGTTTTTATCAAATATAAAAAAAAACAATCTAATAAAAAAAGGTGATCATGTCATTGCCGGATTTTCGGGAGGGAAAGATTCAACTGCATTACTTCATCTCCTTTTGATGCTTAAGGATAAAATTGCTATTAAACTATCAGCAGCTTACCTGAATCACAATATAAGGGAGGATGCAGATGAAGAATCTAACCATGTTTACCGGCACTGTAAGGAATTCGGGATCCCACTGAATTCTGCAAAATTCGATATTCCGCAATTTGCAAAATCCCGGGGAATGAATCTTGAAGCCGCTGCATCTTTAAAAAGATATGAATTTTTTTCAGATGTGTCGGCTCAATTCAGAAACAGCAAAATTGCAACTGCACACACTAAGTCTGATACTGCCGAAACTTTTTTAATGAAACTTATGAGGGGCAGCGGCGGGACTGGCTTATCCTCTATATATGAAAGGAAAAAACCAAATATAATACGACCTCTTCTGATTTTCAACTCTGAACAAATTCTGGATTTTCTTGATAAAGAGGGATTATCCTATTACTCCGACCCTTCCAATTCTGATGCAAGATTCCTTAGAAACAGGATACGGAACAAGATCCTTCCTGAGTTGAAAAAAGTGGATAAATATCTTGAAGAACATATATTCTCTACGGCAAAAATACTTGAGAAAGAATCGGATTATTTCAGAGTTGAGGCAAATAAAATACTCGGGAAAGAACTGGTCCTGGGCAAAATCCTCAAATCCAGGATCATCATGGATAGTCATGAGGCTATGGCAGCTTCAATCATACGTGAATATATTCGGAAATTAAAAGGAAATTTATTCAACATATCATATGATCATATTAATTTATTCAGAGAAATGACAATTTCTGAAAAATCATTTTCAATACCCGGAATTAATTTCAGAGTAAAAAAGGGTTATGTTTATCCTGAAAAATTTACTATTCGGGATTATTGTCATTTTAGCAGAGGTGAATCTAATCTGGTCGTAAATGAAATTCATAAGACAATCTCTTTTTCTACAGTGAAAAAATTTAAAAAACCGTCAGATAACCAGAGTATAATTCTTAAAAGAAGCTCACTGATCCTACCGCTAAAAATTTCAAATCCCCAAAAAAACATGACCTATAGAAAACTCAATTCAAAATTTTCTCAACCGGTCAGTGAAGTTATATCCGGAGCGGGAATCCCATGGGATTTGAAAAACATGACTCCTGTGATCTCAAACGGGAATGGAGAAATTATCTGGATATACGGATGTCCTGTCTCGGAAAAATATAAAATTTCAAAACAACAGGAAAAATACAAGGATTTTCTTCTGATAAAGATCTCTGATACCTAAGAACTGTATACTTTTTTACCGGAAACGATCGTATAAGTAACCGAACCTTTTCCATTCCATCCTTCAAAGGGGCAGTTCCTGGCTTTAGATCTGAATTTTTCACTCTCTATTCTGAATTTTTTTTCAGGATCAAATATTGTAATATCACCATAATTCCCTTTGTTCAAAGAACCGCGATTATTTAGTCCGAGGACTTTTGAGGGATTCAATGACATTAATTCAACCATCCTGTTTATTGTGATAATCTTCTTCCTAACCAGATTTTCATATATAACGGAAAATGTTGACTCAAGTCCGATTACTCCGAACGGTGCATATTCGAATTCTTTATCTTTTTCATCTAAGGTATGAGGAGCATGATCCGAAGCAATCAGGTCTATTGACCCGTCTCTGATCCCGTCTATCATTGAAAGACGGTCAACTTCACTTCTCAAAGGCGGCTTCATTTTATAAACAGGATCGAATTTTGTAATAAGTTCTTCATTTAACAGAAGGTGGTGAGGAGTTACATCGCAGGAAACTGAAATCCCTTTTTTCTTCGCATTTCTTATTATATCCAGTGATCCTTTTGAAGATATATGGGTCAGATGAAGTTTTGATGCTATCCTTTCCTGAAGTATTACGTCTCTTGAAATGATCACTTCTTCCGACGCATTCAGTATCCCTCTTAATCCATATTTATAAGAAATAAGCCCTTCGTTTACCTGACCCTCATCTGAAATAGTATGATCTTCCGGGTGCTCAATCAGGGGAACATTAAACATTTTTGAGTATTCAAGCGCCTTTCTGATAAGATCTGCTTTCATGACACACTTCCCGTCATCAGAGAATCCTATTGCGCCTCCTTCAACAAGATCTCCCATTTCTGTCAGATGTTCTCCTTTAAGACCCATCGAAATTGAAGCTACAGGAAATACATTTACACTTGCTACTTCATGAGCCCTTGCAATTATATACTCTGTTACCGATCGGTTATCATTAACCGGAAAAGTATTCGGCATACAGGCTATCGAAGTAAATCCACCGTGTGCAGCAGCATTAATTCCGCTCTCAATAGTCTCTTTATTTTCCTCGCCGGGTTCACGCAGGTGAACATGCATATCGATGAAACCCGGGCAAACCACAAGATTTGAAGCATCAATCACTTTTTCACTTTTTTGGGAAATATTTTTCCCAACTGTTTTGATTTTCCCTTTATCTATTAGAACATCACAAATTTCATCTCTTCCATTTCCAGGATCAACTACTCTTCCATTCTTAATCAATAGACTCATTAACAGCTCCTTGCAGCAAATAGAGAACAGCCATCCTTACAGCTATCCCGTTAGTAACCTGCTGTAGAATTACAGATCTTTCCGAATCGGCAAGTGTAGTATCTACCTCAACATCTCTGTTAATCGGCCCCGGGTGCATCAGGATAAATGATTTTTTTGCATTGGCGGCAATCTCTTTTGTTATTGCAAAATAATTTCTGTATTCACGAACAGACGGGAAATATCTTCCTGCACCACGTTCACCCTGGACTCTCAGCATCATTATCACATCAGCATCTTTAATGCCCTCCTTCAGATTATAGTGAACTTCAGCTCCAATATTTTCAAATTCTTTCGGAACCAGTGAAGGCGGACCTATCACTGAAACGGTATTCCCCATTTTAACATGAAGGAAGATATTTGATCGTGCAACTCTCGAATGGAGAATATCACCTACAATCGCAAGTTTCAGTCCCCGTATTTTTTTAAATACCTGTTTTATGGTTAATGCATCCAAAAGTGCCTGTGTAGGATGCTCATGAAAACCGTCACCGGCATTAACGATGGATGATCTCGCAAATGTAGTCAGATAGTGTGGTGCACCGGATGCCTGGTGCCGGATCACAATTATATTCGGATTCATAGCTTCGAGGGTCAAAACTGTATCTTTTAGAGATTCTCCCTTTTTTAAACTGGAGACAGATGCATTGAAATTAATAAGATCGGCACTAAGCCTCTTTGCCGCAATTTCAAATGAACTTCTGGTCCTTGTGGAATTTTCAAAAAACAGATTTACAACAGTTTTACCTTTAAGTGCCGGTACTTTTTTTATATTTCTTGTAGAAATTTCAACAAATGATTCAGCGGTTTCAAGAATTAAATCAATATCATTACTACTAAGATTTTCAATGCCAAGAAGATGTCTTTTTTCAAATTTATGGGTTCCCATCTAAAACCTCGAGGGCTCCATTATGAGAACCTGATCTTCTTCTCCCAGTTCTTTAAGCATAACATTGATCCTTTCACGTCTTGAAGTTGGGAGGTATTTCCCTTTAAAGTCGGGGTTGATAGGGAGTTCTCTGTGCCCCCTGTCAATGAAAACAGCAAGCTGTATTGTTGCCGGTCTCCCAAGTTCAAAAATGGAATCCATTGCAGCTCTGATAGTTCTGCCTGTAAAAAGAACATCATCAATAAGAATTATATCCCTGTCTTCAACAGAGAAATTTATCTCTGTTTTCTGCACAGCCGGCTGATGTTCATGTTTATGAAGGTCATCCCTGAACAGTGTGATATCCAGAACGCCAAGTGGAATATCAACTTTTTCAATTTCACTAATATAATTTCGTATTCTCTCTGCAACAAAAACACCCTTTTTCTGAATACCGATGATCGCAAGATTCTCAATATCCCTGTTTCTTTCCAGTATTTCCATGGCCATTCTTGAAAAAGATCTGTTCATTTTCTTGCTATCCATTACTTTTGCTTTTACCTTTTCTTCCATACTATTTCCTTTACGAGCTAAAATATCACCGGATTGGGTAAATGTCAATTATTGTTTTTTGACTTTCTTCCATAGACAAGGAAAAGTTCGGAAAAAAAACTTTTGTAATTCTCTGACCTGAAATCCGGATAAGTCCATTCAAGGGTATGAAGTGTGCGTTTTTTAAAAATATATTCCATATGTGCATATATACCTTTTCCAAGTGGTATCCTGTGATAATGATTTTTTGTCGTGGCAATAATCACATTTGAATCAGAAATATACCCCGGATCTATGTTTACTTTTCTTTTCTTATTGGAAGAATAGTGATCTTCAAGTTTATTAGTAATAATTTTTATTTCCGGCAGAATTTCAGGGGAAATCAACTCTTTAAAAGAGACGAAGAGTTTGAAAAGAGGAGATCCCATCTCAGAATAATAGTAATCAGTGAAGTCAAAAGTGAAAATATCAGATACAAGATCTTCTTCCGAAAATTCTTTAATCAAATCTCCTGTAATTTTGGGAATAATGTCCCTGTCCCTGAAAATCAAGCCCGTAAATAGATTTACTTTTTTAAAACTTCCCTTTTTTCCCATTGACGATAATTATTAAAGTAAAACAGAAATCCGTTTGTATAAATTGCGACATGTTTCTTATCAGGTGAGATACTATGCAAAGAACCGGAATAAGAGGGAGACAAGTAGGAAAATTTATTATTATGATCCATAACAAGCATTTCTCCCCGGTTTGTATGGACAATCACATTTAAAATATCTGTACAGTCTTCTATTTTGCTGATATCTCTTCTGTTTGAAATTTCACTTATCCATCCTTTCCCGAGACTTGCAAGTGTGAAAATCGTCTCGGTCAATGAAAATTTCTTATCCCTCTCGGAAAGTATGTACATATTTTTATTTTTGTCATCTATCCGTCCTGAGTAATAATGTTCTGCAATTTTCCTGTACAATTTTGATTTATAATTAAACACGATCAAATCTTTTCTTTTATCCCTTGTTGTAAAAATAATCCTTTTTCTTAGCGAATCAAATTCCAATATATTTATTTCAGCAAATCGTCCTTTATCAAGAAACATTGTTGCATCAACATTTATTATCTCTCCGGTTTTATTATGAAAAATTACTGACTGGAAAGCATTTTTTAGATCCGCAAGAAAAATAATAAATGCATCGTTTGTTTTTGAAAAAATAATTTTAACAAGATCTGTGGAGATGACATCAAGTTTTTCTCCTTTTTCAATCAGTCTGCTTACCTGTCCGGTCGTATTATTTGCATTGAGTATCATAAAATATCTCTTTATAGATCTGACCGGGATTTTTTCAATTTCCTCAATATCATCCATTAAAGTCAGCCTGGCTTTCACGAAATTGTATCTGTAAACTCGAAAGCCAAAATTAGGAAAAACAGCTGATTTTTCTCCGAATCTGTTGACTCTTGAAAATGGTGAGGTGAATGATAATGATTCAATTGAACCATCAACAATATATGCAAGTGAGGCGTCACTATTAAAACCGAAATCGGCACTTTCAATGGGGAGTACCCTGTTATTAAGCTTCCTGTAACTCCAATTGGAACCCTTTTTCTGGAATCCATATACATTTATACCCGAGGTCACTTTTGACGCAATTAATATCTTGTTTTTATCTTTTGACAAGTGAGATGAGAGAAATTTTCCGTAATAGCTAAATGATCCGGATATTCTCCTTTTATTAATATCTGCAATATAAATCCTTTCCGGATCTCCGCTATACTTTTTTGCACAAATCAGGAAAGTCGAATCATCAATCCATTCCAATTTCCTGATATTAAAAAAAAGGAACTTGTTAACAATAGGATAATTGAATGATTCACCAAATATACTTTTTATTTCTTTAATTCCGGATCCTGACAGAATTGCACGGTTAATCCAGTTCTGTATATTACTTTTTTCATTCTTATTTCTAAAATAATATTCCCCCATAAGCAAATTCACTTCATTATCCCACGGATATCTGGAAAATAGCTGGTATAATGCATCTTTTGCCTTCCTGTCACCTATCTTCATTAAAGCTTTCGCATAAAGTTTTAATATTTCTTTGTCGAATCCAATCTTCGTTCTAAGACTTTTTAAAATAGATCTGGACTGTTTAAATTTTCCCGTTTTGAAAAGGAATTTTGCATATAGAAACTTAACATCATCATTGGAACCCATCAATTCAAGAGATCTGTTTACATATTTTTTCATCTCACCGATCCTGTTCATCTCATAGAGTGCTCTTGCAGCGATGAAATTCAATTGAAAATTTTCAGGATTGTTTTCTGCGAAACTACCGATCAGAGAAAGAACAGCCCCTGGTTTACCTGTTTCCAAATAAAGATTCCCCAATAATATTCTGTATTCAAAGATAGGCAAGTATTTCATTGCAAGTCTGAAATTTCTTTCAGCTTCAGGATAATTTTCAATATTTTGAAACTCGATCCCCAAACAGGCGTATGCAGCAGAATTACCCCGGTTTAACTTTATCACTTTATTAAGATTTTCAACCGAAGTTGATTCCTTCAAACCGGAAACTGAAATTGATATCCCAATAAGTGCTTCGGTTGAACGGAAATTCATATTAAGATATCTGTTAAATTCTTTCTTGGCTTCATTCATCTCACCTTTAAGCAGAAATGAATATCCGCTTTTAACAATCGGATTATAATTGTCGTTAAAATAGTTTGAAAAAAAAGGTCTGGCTGAAGACGGATCTTTCAATAGAAGGTAGGCAATTCCTTTCTCAAAATCCGATTTAGCAGTAAGTAAGGAAATATTTAAAAGAAATAGAATTGTTATTAAAATTAGATCTCTGACTTTTTTCATTTTCTCCCTCAGCTATATTTTTACCATAAAAAACAATTAATTGTAAATAATTATCAGGCTGAAAATATATAATGCAATAAGAATTACGCCATAATACGGGAACGATGTTTTTCCACTTAATAACTTTTTTTTCCCGGAAATAAGAAGAAGTATAAGACTCATTAAAATTGCAATAAAGACGAGGTAAAAAATTTTAAAATCTTTAACATTTCCAGGCAAACTGCCATTCAGATAAAAGATATCCACAACAAAAATAATTGCAAGATTAAAGAGGTTACTTCCTGTAATATTTCCGAGAAGCATATCAAAAGCTCCCATCCTGGCAGAAGATATTGAAACAACAAGCTCCGGAAATGATGTGACAAATGCAAGAAATACCGCTCCGACAAACGAATCTTTCCATCCCATCACAACGGCAAGTTCTCTGCCTGCTACAGGGAGGTAAATACCTACTGATATAATAACAATCGAATATAAGATAAAAAGGATCGTTTCTTTTTTTAGTGACCTGTTTCCATATTTTTCCTCAGTTTTTGACCCTTCTCTTCGGTTCCTGAAAATATAGTATATGATGCCGAGGTAAAGAATGAATATCATCATTGTCGATAAACCGAAAGACAAAATTCTGATATCTTTACCGAAGTATAAAACAGAGGCGAGAATCAAAAGAAGAGGAAGGTTTGCAAAAACAGGTATTCTCTCACTTGTCTTTCCATTGGAAAATACACTTTTCTTCCAAAAAAAAACCGCGGCTAATCCGATTATAAAAATATTAAATATACATGAACCGACAATTTCACCTACTGAAATATCAGGTGAATTCACTATTGTTGCTGCTGATAAACCGGTAAACAACTCAGGGAATGAAGTTATCATTGAGATGAAAATCACTCCCATAAAAGCCCTTCCCCACCTCTTTTTTTCCGCAATTATATCTGCAGATTCCGTAATCCTGGTTCCAAAAAATGCAATTAACAAAAGAAGGGAAAAAAATTTAAACCATGCTGCAAACATTACCTATAATCCCCACTTGAGCTTATCACTGAGAAGAGTGAAATAATTCAGAGCATTGGACTGGACCATCATCAGTTTTTTTTCATAAATATCAATTGAAAATCTCCCGCCTCCGCTGATCGGGAAAACAGTCTGCCCGTCAATTGTAATAAATACATTTTCCGAATCATCATCAATTGATACTTCTACACTCGATGAATCGGAAATTACAAATGGTCTCAGTGTAAGTGAGTGCGGACATATCGGAGTTATAACAATTCCGTTTACAACCGGATCAACAATAGGACCCCCGGCGGAAAGTGAATAAGCTGTAGAGCCGGTGGGTGTTGAAATTATAAGTCCGTCAGCTCGAAGAGAAGTGACATTATCATCATTTATTTTAAGATTGAGCTTTATAATCCTTGCAATATCACCTTTGGTCACAACTGCATCATTAAGTGCAAGAAACTTTTGCCCTCCGATTTTCACCCTGATCATTTTCCGTTCTGATATTTTCAGCTTTCCATATAATAGTTTTGTCAATTCGTTCTTCAAATCATCTTTATCCAGTTCAGTCAGGAACCCCAGTGTTCCAAGGTTGAATCCGGCAACAGGGATCCCGTTTTTTGCAGCAGAACCGGCAATTGATAAAAATGTTCCGTCACCGCCTATAAGTACTATAAGGTCTGAATTCTCAGAGATTTTACTTCTATCAATCCCACCGTTTTCGCCGATCATTTCTGCAGCAGCTTTTTCAAGTTTATATTCTGCGCCCAGCTCTTTTATTATTTTGAGACTTTTAAGTAAAAATGATTTAACCTTTTCATGCGGTTTAATTACAAATCCGATGTTTTTATATTTTAATTTCATCTTCTACTATTTTATCACTTATTGACCCTTCCTTTCCATGTTCCAAAAGAAAAAAATATTCCTGGTTACCTTTTTTCCCCTTAATTCCGGCAAGAGTAAAACCTTTCAGCGCATAACCGTTTTTCTCAACTTGTTTTTTTATCCTGAGTACAATCTCTCTCCTTTTTTCAACCGAATTAATTATTCCTCCCCTTAATACTTCCCTCTTATCCGCTTCAAACTGAGGTTTAACCAGACTGATAATGGGTACGTTTTTAAGGAACCGCAAAGTCTTCAGGATCTTCAGGATACTTATAAATGATACATCAATCACAATCAGATCGGGAAGAAATTTAAGATGATTATCCTCGATATACCGTGCATTCAGTTTCAGTAATTTCACTCTGCTGTCTGTAACAAGTTTATAATCCACCTGGGCAATGTTTACATCTATACCGAGAATTTCGGCAGCTCCTTTCTTAAGAAGCAGATCAGAAAAACCACCGTTGGAAATTCCTATATCTAAAACTTTTAATCCCCCGGGATCGATATTAAAATCCAAAAGAGCACGCTCAAGCTTATAAGCCCCCCTTGAAACATACTGCCTGGGGGTTTTAATTTCAATTTCATCAAATTCCGAAACTCTTTTATCCGACTTCAAACACAATTGTCCATTGACAAAGACTTCCCCAGCCATAATTAATGCCTTTGCATTTTCACAAGACACTGCCATTCCTCTCTCTTCCAGAGTAATATCCAGCCTTTTTTTACTTATGATCATTTTGTATAAGTTGATCCAGGTCAGGGAACCTGTACCTTCTCTTCAGGAAATTTAGGATATATTTTTTTTCAAGATCAGCTGTTTTTAATGAAGAAGAAATATTCCTGAAAAACAGTTCTTTTTTTATTCTTAATTCTTCATCATTGAAATGAAGTTTTATAAGCCGGTCATAGATTTTCGATAATTGAGTTTTGTTTCTGCTTTTCCTGTTACTAATAAATTCTCTTAGATCACCCTTCAGTTCTTCAAGATTTACGGGAAAATCAGATAGAAAATTTTTAATATTCTCTTCAACGGACTCAGTTTCCGTCTCTTCAGGATTTACATTTACATTCAATTCTCTGCTAATTTTCAGATTTTTTCTAACTTCATAAGAAAAATTGGTGACACTGTTTATCCGGCGGTTTCTTTTCCTCCATCTTCTGACAACATTTTCGATTGAATGCCGTATTATCGAAAGATTAACTCCCTTCTCCCACCATCTGTAGAGAATGTCAAAATCGGCAGGAGAGATAAAAAAATTTAAATTATAGTCCGACCTGAAAATATCAATTACTTCTATTATATACTCATAATCATTACTTTTATTGAGGCACATTCACTTTGACATTAACATATCATATATATTTTTTAATCCGATGTATATCAGGTCAGGCTCATACATATCCACATTGTAAATTCTGTTCATAAAATATTTTGAAAGACCCCCTGTTGCAATCACCGAGCATCCGCCGCCAAGATGTTTTTTATATTCCTCGATCATAAAAGAGAGACCGCCGATATAACTGTAATAAATTCCCGATCTGATACTATTTTCAGTATTTGTACCGAAAATTGAATCAGGAATATCAAATTTGATCATTTCAAGCTTGGCAGTATTTTGAGCAAGGCTCTTGATTGCAAGTTCAATCCCGGGGAAAATAGCACCCCCGATATATTCATAATTCCTGTTTACAATGTCGAATGTAGTAGCAGTTCCTGAATCCAGGACTATAAAAGGAGGTTTAACCAGTTTCACAGCACCCATATAGTCGGCAATCCTGTCAGCACCCATTTCAGACGGATTATCAATTTTCAATTTTATTCCCGTAGGTGTATCAAATTCAAGGAAAAACGGCTTAATTCCAAGAAAATCCATCGAACTTTTTTTCAGAGACTCATCAACAAATGGAACAACTGATGATACTGAAATTGCATCTATTTTATCCCTGTAATCTTTTTTTATAAGGCTTTTTAAAAAAAGAACCGAAATTTCTCCCGGAGTTGGAAGTTTATTTCTGGAAACTATTTTTCCCTTTTCAAAGATTGCAATCCCGGTCGTAGTGTTTCCAATATCAATGGTTAGCAGCATTTTCATTTTTTCCCCAGTGCTTTATCAAGCATGTTGCCAAAAGCACTGCTTGAAGAATTCTTCGATTTTTTCTCTGTCTCCTTCTCCATCTCTTTCAGCTGGAGGGAATAATCGATTTTCGGAGATTCCCCGGTGAGTGAAATCTTTCTGTTTAGCGGATCTATCTTGTCTATCCAGAAATCTTTTTCTTCACCTTCTTTTAAAACCTCTTTCGGATGAGAATGAAATTTACCCGTACCTAATTTAGAAATATGAACAAGTCCGGTTATTCCCCTGTAAACATGGACAAATGCTCCATATGGTTTAAGACTCTCAACTCTCCCTCTGATTTTGTCGCCGATCCTGAATTTTTCACTCAATTCATCCCATGGGTCAGAAGATAATTCTTTCATTGAAAAAGAAATTTTACCCGAATCTCTTTCAAGACTTTTTACAACAACTTTCACTTCGTCATTTTCTTTAAACATCTCCTCGGTTTTTTCAATTTTTTCATAAGCAATATCAGAAACATGAAGAAGTCCTTCCACTTCTCCGACTCTTATGAACACACCGTAATTTTTAATCGATTGAACCTTCCCCCTGCAGACATCGCCGGGATTTAACGAACCCAGGAATTCTTCTTTCCTGCTTTGGATTGCACGCATGATTAGCTCTTTCCTATCCAGTATATACCTGTTTTTTTCAGTATCAGACTCTTTAACAATGAATTTCAAAACCTTACCTATCTGAGAATCCGGGTCATCTCCGAATCCCCTGTCCATAAGGGAGTAAGGTGAAAAACAGGAAATCCCTTCAACATCTATCTCAAATCCACCACTGTTATGTGATTTAATTTTTCCCGAAACTAATGAACCTTCTTTTGGAACTGCTCCTCCTTCACCGGACATGTGATCATTTAATTCTACATCTTCCTGATCAGGAGAGCATGTATAAAATCCTTCTTTCACACCGGTTACAAACAGATCGATCTTGTCACCGGGAGATAAATCCGGGGATAGTTGCACACTGGTAAGATCTATTCTTCCATCCAGCCTTCCGCCCAGATCTAAAAATAAGAACCCCTTTTTTCGTTCAATAACCTCGCCTGTGATTTTATCACCTATCTCGATATCCGAGATTCTCTTTTCGAATTCTCCCATTAATTTCTCAAAAGATTCCTGTTTGTTCATGTCCTTCTCATTTTTATTTACATTTTTTGCCGTTTTCATGATTCCCTCGTCACGTAGTTTAATATCCAATTTAAATAGTGTCAAGAAATTATTAGACTAAACAAAAGATGGAACCAGGGTTATTATCTGACGTATTAATATTATCGGAGGTTGAAATAATGACTGAAAAGAAAAACAAAAAGAGCAATGAGGAATTTACACTAAATGGAAGTGAATTGATCGATAAGATCAAAGAGTTGATACATCAGGGAAATATCAGGAGAATAATTATTAAAAATGAGGATGGAAGAAGCATTATTGAGATCCCTCTTACACTCGGCGTAGTCGGAGCAGCTATTGCTCCGGTTCTTGCGGCCGTAGGCGCTATTGCTGCACTTGTAACAAAAATGTCTATTATTGTTGAAAAGATTGAAGATTAGTATTCTTCTGATTTGACAGACTCTTATCATTAATGTAAAAAATAATTTATGGAGATTTACAAAAATCTGATAAAGAGAGAAAAGTATCTTCACGAAAGAGCAGCAAAAAGTATTGCCTCAACCAGAAGGAGAGATGAGAGACCCTCCCGTGTGAGGACGGAATTTCAGAGGGACAGAGACAGGATCCTGCATTCCAAATCTTTCAGGCGTCTCAAACATAAAACCCAGGTATTTATTGCTCCGGAAGGAGATCATTTCAGAACAAGGCTGACCCACACTCTTGAAGTAAGTCAAATTGCACGTACAATTTCGAGAGCCCTTAATATTAATGAAGATCTGACTGAAGCTATAGCTTTGGGGCATGATCTCGGGCATACTCCTTTCGGACACATGGGAGAAAAAATTCTTGATAAACTCACCGGTATAAGGTTCAGGCACTATGAGCATTCACTCAGGGTTGTTGATAAACTTGAGTATAACGGAAAGGGTCTTAACCTGACAGAAGAAGTTAAAGAAGGTATTGCTAAACATTCAAAGGGCCTCGGGGAGATTCTATCAAATGATCCGGACAGAACTTCGAAAACTCTTGAAGGACAGGTTGTGAGAATTTCGGATATTATTGCTTATGTAAATCATGATCTTGATGATTCGATCCGGGCAGGACTTATAAGCACAGACATTATCCCGGAAAGCAGCGTTAAAATCCTTGGTGAATCGTATACAAAAAGAATTGATACTTTTGTTGTGAATATTATAGAATCAACAATTTCGGATGGTATGAAGCATATTACTCTCTCTCCTGAGATATACAGGGAACTAATCGTCCTGAGAAAGTTTTTATTCGATTTTGTTTACCTCAGGCAGGATTTCAATAAGGAGAGAGGAAAAACCGAACACATTCTTTCTGCAATATACGAGCATATAAAATGTGATCCGGAAAAATTTATAAATTCCTTTCCCGCAGGAGATTCGGAGGAGAGAAGAATCGTCGATTTCATTGCAGGAATGACAGATACATATGCCATAAATCTTTTTAAATCAATTGTATTCCCAAAATATATTTACTGATCGTTAAATGCAAATCTTCATTAGTAAACTTTTTTAACTTTAAGTTTATTAAAATTTATTTGCATTGTATAATTAAATTCAAGGAGAATGATAAATGAAAAGATTGTTTAATTACATATTTATTGTGCTGCTTCTGTCCTCAGTAATAAATGCAGAAATTATAAAATCCCCCGAAAATACATTCGGATTTAAAATGGGCTCTGATAAAAAGCTTATTGACTGGACTCAAATCACCGGCTATTTCAGAATGCTCGGAAAAATTTCAGATAAAATAATAGTAAAGGAACCTGGTAAAACAACTCTCGGGAAACCCTTTATCTATGCCATTATATCATCTGCTGCAAACCTAAAAAATATAAAAAAATACAGAGAAATTCAGAAGAGTATTGCAAACCCCTACAACCTGAACAAAAAAAATGCCGAATCGCTAATTGAACAGGGGAAGGCTGTCGTGCTTATTAGTCTTAATATTCATTCAACAGAGATAGCTTCAAGTCAGGAATCAGTAGAACTTGCATATGAACTTGTGACAAATAGTGATGAAAAAACCCTGAGGATTCTTAATGATGTTATTATAATCCTGATCCCGTCATTAAATCCGGACGGGCAGCAAATTATAACCGATTGGTACAGAAAAAATCTCGGAACTGAATCCGAAGGTTCAAATCCGCCATGGCTTTACCATTTTTATGCAGGTCATGATAATAACAGGGACTGGTTTATGTTCAACCTCCAGGAGAGCCGTCTTACTTCCAAAATTCTTTATCATGAATGGTTTCCACAGATTGTATATGACCAGCATCAGATGGGAAGCACAGGTCCCAGATTGTTTATTCCGCCTTATTCCGATCCTATTAATCCTAATGTTGATTCACTCTTGATGGCCGAGGTAAATATGCTTGGGAAACATGTTGTTACTGATTTAACAGAGAAAGGATTTAAAGGAATCTCAAACACAATGAGGTTTAATGCATATTTTCAGGGTACTATGTCCAAGACTCCGTTATGGCATAATATGGTTGGAATTCTCTCCGAAATGGCAAGTGCAAATATTGCAACCCCGGTATATCTTCCCCCCGGCAGCCTTGGAACATATTCGCCCGGTATATCTAAATATTCGAGAAAAAATGACTTCCTTAAACCCTGGCCCGGAGGATGGTGGAAGTTAAGAGATATAATTGATTATGAAAAAGCAGTAACCTGTTCAATTCTGGATCTTGCTTCAAAATACAGGAAAAAATTTATCCGGAATTTTTATAATTTGAATAGGAAATCGATCGAAAAGGGGAAAAAGGAGAAACCATTCGGAGTCCTTATTCCCTCAGTTCAGCATGATCCAGGATCTGCAGCCACATTGCTCAAAAAGATAAGAATTAACGGCGCAAAGATATATAAGTTAACTCAGGATACGTTTATTGAAGGAAAAAATTATAAAAAAGGAAGTTTTGTCATTCCATATTCTCAGCCATGCAGACCATTTCTGAAAGATATTTTTGAAATACAGAGATATCCGAATCTTAAAGCATATCCCGGCGGACCTCCGGTTTCTCCATATGATGTCACCGGATGGACCCTGCATTTGCAAATGGGGGTAAATCTGATCCATATTAAAAATCCACTGAAATTTAAAATGAGAATTGCAGAAAAATATGAGTTTTCAGTTCCGGAATTTTCAGGACAGGGGAAAAATTATTTCACATTTGAACGCAGATTTAACAGATCTTTCAATCTTCTTAATGAACTATTAAATAAGGGGATAAATGTATTCCAATCAAAAGAGATTGTTAAATTGGAAAAGAGAGAATTATCACCGGGGGATTTTATTGTTAAAAATATAAAAAGATCGGGGAATATACTAAAGTATCTATCCGCTAAATATTCGGTTCCGGTTTATGCAGTTAATATAGAAAAATCATTTTCACCTGAACGGGTCAATAGAAAAAAGATTTCAATATACCATTCCTGGACTGTAAGTATGGATGAGGGATGGACCAGACTGGTGCTTGATATGTATGGCTTTAAGTATAGAAAGATTTATAATAAAGAGATAATTAAAGGAGATCTGATAAAAAAGAGTGATGTTCTGATCATTCCGGATCTGTCAACAAAAGCAATTGTTGAGGGAAAAAGCAGATGGGATGATTATAAAACAGCAGGTTCACCCAAAAAACCGTTAAAATACCGTGGAGGTATAGGGGATAAGGGAACTGCTGCCATTCTGGAATTTATAAAAGCCGGCGGGACTCTTATAACAATGGGCAGATCATCTGATTTTGTCATAAAAAAACTGAAAGTTCCGGCATATAACATTATTGAAAATGTCCAAAGAAGCAGGTTTTATTCTCCCGGATCTCTTTTAAGAATCAATCTTGATCTTTCTCATCCTATTTCGTACGGTATGAAAAGAGAAGCTGTAATCAGGTCTACAAACAGCCCTGTATTCAGATTGCTTAAACATAACCAGTTAAATCAACAGGTAGGTTATTACGGGGAGGAAAATCCTCTGGCAAGCGGATGGTTAATAGGTTGGGAAAAACTGCCGGGAAATACTGCTCTTGCAGATATCAGATTAGGAAAAGGGCGGGTTATTATGTTCGGTTTCAGAGTCCAGAGCAGAGGGCAGACTTTCGGAACATTCAAACTTCTTTTCAACTCTATCTATCTGAATTGAAGAAAAACTTTTTCCCAAAAAATCGGTATAAAAATAATACGGGAGGAGTTATGAGGCAAAAATTTATTATATGTGCTATACCAATATTATTGATTTTGAGCGGAAGTATTTACGCAATGAAACAGGAATTAAAAAATAATAAAACAATTTATGATTTCACTATGAAATCAATAGACGGTGAAGATATCCCCCTATCCAAGTATAAAGGGAAAGTAGTTTTAATCGTAAACGTTGCCAGTAAATGCGGATTTACCAAACAGTATAAAGGGTTGCAAAAACTATATGAAAAATATAGTGAGAAAGGATTTGTAATTCTCGGATTTCCGGCAAATAATTTTCTTCACCAGGAACCCGGGACGGATAAAGATATCAAAGAGTTCTGTTCACTGAATTTCGGAGTTAAATTCCCGATGTTTTCAAAAATTTCCGTTAAAGGGAAGAAAAAACATCCTCTATATAAATTTCTTACCGGGAAAAACACTAATCCCGGATATTCGGGAAAAATCAGGTGGAACTTTGAAAAATTTATTTTCGGAAGAGATGGAAGAACAGCTGCAAGATTCCACCCGAAAATAAAACCGCTTGATAATAAAATATTAGAAGTAATTGAAAATGAATTAAAGAAATAGATATCTTTTATTCCTTTTCTTATCTTCATTGAAATAACAAACTAACTTAAACCAACAGCAAAAATTTAATTAACAAATTTGCATTTTAGGTTCATTGTGGTTAAAATTGTGATATTTTTTCCAGGATAAAACATGAAAAACAAGATCAAAGAATTAAAAAAACTCAGGGATATTAAGAATGCCGCGGGTGGTGAAGAGAGAATAAAGAAACGCCATTCACAGGGAAAGCTTACAGCAATGGAACGTATTGATTATTTTTTTGATCCGGGCACTTTTGTGGAACTCCAGGGTTTCATTCAACACCGCTCGTCTAATTTCGGTCTTGAAAAGAAAAAATTCTATGGAGACGGTGTAATTACCGGATTCGGTAAAGTAAATGACCGTACAGTTTATATATATTCTCAGGATTTTACTGTTCTGGGTGGATCTTTAGGTGAAATGCATGCGAAAAAGATTGTAAATGTAATGGATCTTGCAATGAAGGCAGGAGCTCCGGTTGTCGGGATCAACGATTCCGGGGGCGCCCGTATCCAGGAGGGAATCAGCAGTCTTGCAGGTTACGGAGACATATTCTACAGAAATACACTCTCCTCCGGGGTTATCCCCCAAATTTCAGTTATTATGGGACCCTGTGCCGGTGGTGCCGTATATTCACCTGGAATAACAGATTTTATTTTCCAGGTTGATAAAACCAGTCATCTGTTTGTAACAGGACCTGAAGTAATTAAAGCAGTTAATAAGGAGGAGGTTACTTTTGATGATCTTGGCGGTGCAGAAAGTCATTCATCAATTTCAGGAGTAACTCATTTTGTAGGAAGTGATGAAAAAAATACGCTGGACATGGTCAAAGAACTCCTCGGATATCTGCCGGCATCAAACATGGAAGTGCCTCCTTTGGAACAAACAGATGACCCTTTCGACAGAATGGAAGATAAACTTAATGAGATTGTGCCGGTTAATCCTAACAAGCCCTACGATATGAAAGAGTTGATATCGCTTATAGTTGATAACTCCAGATTTCTTGAAGTACATAAAAATTACGCCCAGAACCTGATTGTAGGTTTTGCAAGGCTTAACGGAAAGCCGGTTGGAATTATTGCTAATAACCCTGCAGTATTTGCGGGAACTCTGGATGTAAATGCATCTCTGAAAGGTGCAAGATTCATCAGGTTTTGTGATGCTTTTAATATTCCTCTCGTAAGCTTCGTTGATGTTCCGGGATTTTTACCCGGGAAGGATCAGGAGCAGCTCGGGATCATTAAACACGGTGCAAAAATGCTGTATGCATACTCGGAAGCAACAGTTCCAAAACTGACTGTTATAACCCGAAAATCATATGGTGGTGCATATATTGTAATGAGTTCAAAGCATCTTGGAGCCGACATTGTTTATGCCTGGCCCACCGCGGAAATTGCTGTCATGGGCCCCCAGGGAGCAATTAATGTTATTTTCAGGAGAGATCTATCCACTGCCGAACAGCCTGAATCTTTAAGAGACAGGCTTATACAGGAATATAAGGAAAAGTTTGCAAATCCAAAAGAACCTGCCGGGTTTGGATATATTGATGACATAATATTACCGGTAGAGACAAGACCGCTGCTTATAAAAGCACTTGATTCACTTGAGAATAAATCCCTGGGACTCCCCAGAAAAAAACACGGCAATATCCCGTTATAAAAGGAGCAGCAGATGCCGGAAAATAAAAAGAAAAAAAAGGTAATAATTCCAAACAGGGGTGTAATTGCGCTTGATACAATCGACTCAATGAAGAGTATAGGTCTCGAAACAATCCTTCTGCATTCTCCGGAAGATTCAAATTCACTTGCAGTCAAAATGGCCGACAGAAGCTATAAATTCCTTTCCTCGAAACTTGAAGACAGCTATCTGGATAGTGAAGCGATTATCGAAAAAGCATTGGAATTGAATGCCGATTATATCCATCCGGGTTATGGATTTATTGCTGAAAATCCTGAATTTTTCAGACTTTGCGAAGAAAAAAATATAGAAATTATAGGCCCCGGATCAAGGGTCCTGAAAATTGTTCGTGATAAAATCGAGCTAAAAAAGATCGCCGGAAAACTTGGGATTGATGTTATAAAACATTCGAAGCCTGTAAATAGTTCCCTCGATTGCGATACCTTATCAAAGGGGCTCAACTTTCCCCTGATAATAAAGCCGGTTTTTGGTCTTGGAGGGAAAGGGATTAAGATAGCATCCAATGAAACTGAGTTCCTTGAAAAATGTAAGAGATCGGTAAAGTCTTCAGGAACTCAGAGTAATGCACTTTTTGTTGAAGAGTATTTCCCGGAAGGGCATCATATAGAGATCCCTTTCATCCGGGATAAAGAGGGCAACATTCTATTCCTGCCTGAGATAGAATCATCTGTTCAAAGAAGATTCCAGAAGATTTTTCAGGAATCTCCTTCCGTAAATATTTCTCAGGAACTCAGGGATACGCTATATAGTAATACCAGAAAACTAATTGAAGATCTGAATTATATCGGTCTGGGATATTCAGAATTTATAGTGAACAGAGGAAGAACATATTTTTCGGAAATAAATCCATCATTTCAGATCAATACACTCATTCCCGAGATACATATAATTGCAAATTTCCTGAAAAAACAGTTTGCAATATCTACCGGCGGAACACTGCATAATGTCAAAGGAGTCAGCATTGTAAAACCGAAATATTGTATTATGCTGGTTTCCTTAATGGCTGAAGAACCGGACAATAGTTTTCAACCCTCTTCAGGTACGGTAACTGATTTTTTTAAATATTCCTCGATAAGAAATATATTCAAAACCAGCATATATACCGGAGCGAAGATATCTCCTCTTTATGATCCATACATTGGAAAAATTGTTACTTTTGCAGTACGCAGGGAAAATTCAATTAAAGATATGAATAATTTTTTAAACAACATTATTATAAAAGGTATAAAGACCAATCTGAACTTCCTGAAACATCTCCTGCAAAGCAGCTGCCTCGAAAATGGAGACACAACAATTAATTTTCTTCAGGAAAAATGTAAATTTTCGGAAAGGAAAAAAAGTGACAATGAAATTCTTAATGCAGCTACTCTGCTCTCGGCTTATTTCCACATTGAAAACAACAAAAAAAATTATAAAGAGAAACTGGAAAAAATGAAGCAGCCGGGCTTTTTCAAACGGCTCTTCGGAAACTTTTAGGTGAAACATATGAAATATAAATTCCAGGTAGACAAAAAAAATTTTGAATCACAGATTGCTAACAACACAACATTTTTTTCTGAAACAGAGATGAAAATAAACAAATCAAAATTCTTGTTACGAATCGGTGAAAGTGATGAAAATGGAGTTAAATCTTTTTTTCTGAATAATAGACTTTACCAGG
This sequence comes from uncultured Clostridia bacterium, assembly GCA_964573895.1. Lineage (GTDB taxonomy): Bacteria > Acidobacteriota > Aminicenantia > UBA2199 > UBA2199 > CAZNLS01. Next base: position 13,695 of record CAZNLS010000015.1, on the reverse strand, counting down.
TTGAAGTCGATCTTGATCCTGAAGGCTATCCACGGGGCATTTATGTAAACGGTGAGCATTTCCAGGCAAACCTGGTCAAGATTGATAAACTTTTCTTCTTCAAGGAGAAACCGGCAAGTATAAAAAAATCAGGTATCGTAAAGAGTTTCATTCCAGGGAGTATAAAAAAAATTTACTTCAGAACCGGGTCTCAGGTTAAGGAAGGAGACATAGTCCTTATCCATGAAGCAATGAAGATGGAAAATGAAATTAGAGCTCCTAAATCAGGAGTAATAAAATCCATCGGTGTATCAGAGGGAGATAATATTTTAGCAAATCATTTGCTTTTTGAGATTGAATGAGATGAAATATATCGGAGCACATGTAAGTTCCTCGGGCGGTGTACAAAATGCTCCTTTAAACGCAGCCGGGATCGAAGCAAAGGCTTTTGCACTTTTTACAAAAAATCAAAGACAGTGGGTTGCAAAACCACTGACTGAAGAAAACATTAATGAATTTAAGGAAAATATATCAGGCTCAGGATATTCTCCTGACCATATTCTTCCTCATGACAGTTATCTGATAAATCTCGGTAGTCCGGAAAAAGAGGGACTCCAAAAATCAAGGAACGCCTTTCTGGATGAGATGAACAGATGTGAACAACTGGGTCTCAAAATGCTTAATTTTCACCCGGGTAGTCATAAGAAAATTATATCTGAAGAAGAGTGTATTAAAATTATTGCAGAATCTATCAATATCACTCTTTCGGAAACTTCGGGAGTCTGTGCGGTTATTGAAAACACTGCCGGACAGGGAAGCAGCATCGGGTACAGATTTGAACACCTTGCACAAATAATCGAACAGGTGGAAGATAAGTCCCGTATCGGTGTTTGCCTGGATACCTGCCATACTTTCGCATCCGGGTATGATATAAGGACCAAAGAGACTTTCAGTTCCACAATGGACAAGTTTGAAAAAACAGTGGGATTTAAATACCTGAGAGGAATGCATTTAAACGATTCAAAATCATTATACGGAAGCAGAGTAGACCGGCATCACAGCATTGGTAAGGGCGAACTAGGTGTCGGGACTTTTAAGCTGATTATGAAGGATAAGAGGTTTGACAACATTCCGCTCATCCTGGAAACAATTGACGAAAGCATCTGGAAAGAAGAGATAAAACTTTTGTATTCATTTGCCTGAACTTTTATTTTTTGATAAAGTAATTTGGTAACCCCATGATTAAGGAAATAGCCGGCTGCTCAATAAAAAAACAGATTAATACAGGAAGCATGTCAAAAGTTTATCTTGCTTTTGATAATAAATTAAAAAGAAATGTTGCGGTTAAAATTTTATCGCCAGCCTATTCCCGTGAAAGCAGGGTAACGCGCAGGTTTGTTAAAGAAGCAAGAACTGCCGCCCAACTTCAACATTCAAATATTATTTCAATATTCAATGTTGGAAAAGAGAAGAACTACTATTTTATTGTTATGGAAAATCTCCGTGAAACTTTGGGAGATAAAATAAAAAGAGGATCCCTTAAAAATTCAATTATTGATATCCTAATGATAACCAGAGATATAGCTTCCGCGTTATCATATTCCCACCGAAGAGGGTTCATTCACAGAGATATAAAACCGGACAATATAATGTTTAGAGCCGACGGAACTGTTGTTGTAGCAGACTTCGGAATTGTAAAGGCTTTAAGATCAGGAAGTAATTTGACAAAGACCGGAATGTCGGTAGGAACGCCAAAATATATGAGCCCGGAACAAATTCGGGCCAGGAAAGTTGACGCAAGGAGTGATATCTACAGTCTCGGAATAGTATTCTTCGAAATGCTAACGGGAAAACCTCCCTACAATGATCCGGATATTGTTAAACTGGCATTAAAACACACTAAAGGTCCCATCCCTCAACTGCCTGGAAAACTTGATTATCTTCAGCCCCTTCTAAATAAAATGGTTGCTAAAACTCCCGGGACCAGAGTCAGGGATTGCGAAGGTCTTATCAGATTAATTGATGCAATTATATTCAGGATTAAAGATCAAAAAACTGATATATTGAAAAAATATTCGGAAAAAAGTTACGCAACAAAAAGCGGCAAAATGAAAAAAGTTAAAAAAGATATGCAAACTCCATTCCTGAGATTTACTTTGATCCTTATAATTTTTCTGATTTTCTTTTCCATTTACCTGATAAAGGAATCAAGCTCCAGGAAGGAGGATTTAATCTGGAATAAAACAAAAAATTCAGACAGCATAGAAGCTTATTCGGAATTTCTTTCTGCATACCCTTACAGCAAATACACTCAGCTGGCAAATGAGACAATTGAAAACATGAAACTGAAAAAGAAATTGTTCGAAATGAATCTTAAAAGCGCCCGGGATGCTTTCAGTGAAAGAAGATTTGAAGAGGCTTTGGATTATCTGAAAGAGGCGGAAATGTACGGAAAAAAGAATAAAATATTCAACTCCCTTATGCAAAAATTGAGGAATAAGATCAAATAACAACTCTCGGAATATGCGAAGCTATTCTGGTTACAACTTCATAATTGATGGTACCTGCTAATTCACCAAGCTCTTCAGCTGTTATGCTTTCACCATTGTCAGACCCTATTAGAATAACTTCGTCACCCTGCCTGATGTTTTTTATATGAGAAACCTCAGCCATTAACATATTCATGCATATTCTTCCCCTCACCGGGGCTCTGTTACCATTGATGATCACAGTGGAAATATTGGAAAGTTTCCTGTCATATCCATCATAATATCCCACCGGAATTACAGCGATCATTGTATCATTAAAGGCTTTATAAGTTAGTCCGTAGCTGACCGGTGTGCCCTTTTTTATTTTTTTCACCTGGGCGACCTTTGAATACCAGCTGAGCACAGGTTTCAGTTCAATATCATTCCTTCCGGATTCCCTGTATGAGAGAAGAGTCTGTTTTGAAGGCCACATACCGTATCCGGAGATCCCTACTCTTATCATATCATAATAGGTTTCAGGGAAGAGAAGTGCAGCAGCAGAACATGAAAAGTGACTGATGCAGTCTTTAAAGGCGGGTTTCTCATAAAATTTTTCGAACTGTTTTCTTTGAAGGGTGGCAAAGCTGTGATCCGTAGTATCTTCTATATTTGCATAGTGTGAATAGAATCCGGTAATGTGAATATTATGAAATGGAAAAGATTTTAACAATTTTTCCATTTCCGATACATTCATCCCAAGCCGGGTCGTTCCCGTATCGAGTTTCAGATGGAGTTTGGCTTTAAACCCGGAAATTCCGGCTATTTCATCAACTTTTTTTAAGAAGTCTATGGATGGTGCAACAAAATCATATCCATTTTTAACTGCTTCTTTTATTCCCTCAGAATCAAGCCAACCCAGGATGAGTATGGGTAAGGATGGATCTGCCTCTTTAACACTATTCGCTTCTTCAATTGAATCAACTCCATAACAGTCTATTAATCCGGACCCTTTTAAAGTTGAGACTGTCTCAAATAATCCATGACCGTATGCATTACTCTTCACCGCGAAAAGAACTTTCCTGTTTAAAGATTTTTTCCGGAATGTTTCGAGGTTGTGCACAAGGTTTTTTCTATTAATTTCAACTCTGGTTCTCATTGTAAACTAAAGGGTATTTTACTCTTTTCCTGCCTAATTTCAAATATTTTTTTTTAAATTAAACCAAATCGGGAAAATGAAGTATAATCTTTAATGATAAAAGAGACAGGATCTGAAATATGAATCGACAGACTTTGGAAAACAAACATTCCCGATATTTTAACAGTTTTCGTACAACACCTTCTGATCTTAATAAAATTTTTAGCAAAGCCATGAATAAAGGAGGAGATTATTGTGATATTTTTTTTGAGAAGAGGGAAGTCAACTTCATAAATCTTGAGGATAATTGTGTAAATAAGGCTTACACCGGATTTGACCTTGGTGCGGGAATCAGGGTGATTAAGGGAGACCAGACAGGCTACTCTTTCACTGAAGAGATCAGTTCTGATTCACTTGGCAGGGCTGCAAAAACGGCTGCAAATATTGCGGATCAAACTAACAACTTCAGTTTTCCAAAACTTCATTCAGTGGAAACAGGAAATTTCTATCCGGTAAAAGAGAAGTGGAATCTATTACCTGTTAAAAACAAGATGAAATTTTTATCTTTTTTGAATGAAAAAATTTTTTCACTTGATAAAAGAATCATTAAAGCAAAAATCACATATACTGATGAAAACCGGGATATTCTGATAGTTTCTTCAGACGGGAACTTTTCAGTCGATACCAGACCAATGACAATTATTTCAGTAAGTTGTACTGCTGAAGAGAACGGGAAAAAGGAGAGTAATGGTTTTTCCGTAGCTTCAAGAAATGATTTTTCATTTCTGGATGAGAGGGAACTTGAAAGAATTGCCAAAGAATCGGTAAAAAGGACAGTCGGATTATTTGAAGCAATCCAGCCTAAAGGCGGTGAAATGGAGATAATTCTCAACGCCGGAAGTTCGGGTATTCTACTTCACGAAGCAATCGGCCATGGACTCGAAGCTGATTTTAACAGAAAAGGGATATCAGTATTCACCAATAAAATGGGGAAAATGATAGCTGATAAATCAGTCTCAATTATTGATGACGGAACTATAAAAAATGACAGGGGTGCAGTAAATGTGGATGATGAAAACATTCGCGGGGAAAAAACAGTCCTTGTAAATGAAGGTAAGCTTGAATCATATCTTCATGACAGGCTTAGCGCTGAATATTATGGAGTTGCACCCACAGGGAGCGGGAGACGGGAATCATTCCGATATCAGCCAATGCCGAGGATGAGGAATACTTATATGCTTCCGGGACCATATAAAAAAGAAGAACTAATAAAGAGCGTGAAGAAAGGAATCCTTGCCGAGACTTTTTCAAACGGCCAGGTTCTGATCGGAGCGGGTGATTTCACTTTCTATGTTAAGAGTGGAGCACTAATTGAGAACGGAAGGATAACAACACCGATAAAAGATATAAATATTATAGGAAATGGTCCTGATGTCCTGTCTAAGATAGAGATGGTTGCTAATGATTTTAAATTGGCAGAAGGCGGATGGACATGCGGTAAAAACGGGCAGGGAGTGCCTGTCTCTATGGGACTTCCCAGTGTCAAGGTTTCATCGATAACAGTGGGAGGTATTTGAAAATGGAAATGAACGAAATGTTATCTCTTGCAGAGCAGACTGAAGAAAGAATTCTTTCGGCTGGAGCAGATTCCTGTTCAGTTGCCATTGAGAATAACATCGGTGGAGAAATCGAGTTCAGAGACGGTAGAACTGAAACACTGAAAAGTTCGGAAACAGGAGCGCTCTCTATCTCAATATATAAAGATGGAAAATTTTCTTCACATTCAACATCAGGGTTAAAATCAGAAGAACTGGAACAATTCATTTTGAATGGTGTTGAAATGACCGACTATCTCAATATTGATAAATTTAGGAAACTGCCGGATCCTTCTTTATACGGGTCGGTAAAAAATATCGATCTCAATCTTAAAGATCTTCAGAATGAACATCCGGATGAAAAGAAAAGCATATTAAAACTAAAATTTCTGGAGGAAGAAATAATGAAATCCGGGAATGATTTAATTTCTGTTACTACCGGCTTTTCAAATAATTGTCACCGATCTGTTCTTTTAAACAGTAATGGTTTTAAAGGAGCCAGAGAGAGTACATATTTTTCAATCGGAGCTGAGATCACTGCAAAGGATGGTCCTGATAAACTGATTGAAGACTTTTATTTTGCATCTTCAAGACATCTGGAAAAGCTTCCTTCACTTGAAGCTATAGCTGAAAATGCGGTTAAGAACACAATCAGAAAAAAGGGGCAAAAAAAAATAGAATCTAAAGAATATGAAACTGTCATCGAGAACAGGATCATAGGAACAATTCTGAGCACTCTGCTTTCGCCTTTGTCGGGAAATCTTATCCATCAGAAGAAATCATATCTCGATGATAAAATTGGAAAAAAGATTGCTTCGGATTCACTGAATATCATAGATAATCCATTTATTAAGGGAGGGTTGGGATCAAAATTGTTTGACTCCGAAGGCATATCTTCAAAAAAAAGAAATATAGTCGAATCTGGAATTCTGCGCTCATTTTTTATCGATTCATATTACGGTAGAAAGCTTGGAATGGCCCCGACTTCAGGTAGCTATTCAAATCTGATTATTCCTCCAGGTGAAAAAACATTAAAGCAAATGATTGGAGATATAGATGATGGGATCTTTATTACAGGATTTATTGGAGGAAATTTTAACTCTACTACAGGAGATTTTTCCTTCGGCATAACCGGAATAAAAATAGAGCAGGGAAAATCCGTATCGGCAGTAAATGAGATGAATATAAGCGGTAATGCAGTTGAATTATGGAACCGATTTATTGAAGCTTCAGATGATTCATACCTGTTTTCGAGAATAATTTCTCCATCCATAAGATTTTCGGCACTTCGCTTCAGCGGTTTGTAAAAGTTCAAATCTCTTGACATATCCGTATTTTTAATGTATTTTTTCTAAACAGGAGATATATATGACTGAATATAAAGGAGACCTGATATCCAAAGGTTTTAAATATGCTATTATTGTATCACGTTTTAATAATTTCATAACTGAAAAGCTCCTGGATGGCGCATTAGACGCATTACAAAGGAGTGGAACAAAGAAGGAAGAGATAGATATTCTTCGGGTTCCCGGTTCTTTTGAGATCCCGCTTGCAGCAAAAAGAAGCGTAAAGTCCGGGAAATATGACGCTGTAATCTGCCTTGGAGCCGTTATCAGAGGAGAAACACCTCATTTTGATTACGTTGCTAATGAAGTTACAAAGGGGATTGCTCAATTAAACCTTGAAACTTCTTCACCTGTTACTTACGGAATTATCACTGCAGATAATACCGAGCAGGCAATTGAGCGGGCCGGAACAAAACATGGGAATAAGGGCTTCAGTGCCTCCCAGACTGCAATCGAACTGCTTAATCTTTTCAAAGAAGCAAAGATCTGACAGATTGCAGCTGAAATGTTTAGAATTAAATACAGCAGGGAATCAGCGCTAAAACTTCTTTACCAAATAGATATAATGAATATGTTTGACAAAGACCCCGGAGATATACTTGAAATAAACTCTTTTTTTTTTAAGGAATTAAATGACATTGAAAAAGATTTTATTTTAAAAATATTGCGAATTGTGAAAGATAAAAAAAAGGAACTGGATAAAATTATTGCAGATAATCTCAGAGGATGGAGACTTGAGAGATTAAATCCAATAGATAGAAATATTTTAAGAATGGGACTTGCTGAAGCTGAGATAAACGAAAAAAAAATAGTAGTAATTGACGACATGGTCAGAATTGCAAAAAAATATGGAACAGAAGACTCTTATAAAATAGTTAATGCTCTTCTTGATAAGGTACTGCAATGAGAATTTTACTCGTTTTTCTCTTCATTGTGTTTCCATCCAAACATGTCGACAGGATCTCGGTGGAATTCACAACAGAACAGGCATCATATTTCCATAATTATAGCAATGACAATTTTTCTCAAAAAGTTGTAAAAAGTCAGAATAAGGTTAAATTTTTGCTAAAGCACTTCAGTTTTCTTGAACTTGATCTAAACTTCAGACTGTTCCCTGATAAGGATTATATAAAGAAATTGAGTGATCATGAAAAAAAAACAATTAATTCTCTGTTAGCCGGCACAGTGCTTTTAAAAAATTATCTGAAAAATATATCATTTTATATAAAAGACAATCTGATTTACAATGAGAACAGTTTCTATCTTACCCCCCAGGAAGTACTCAGGATGAGAGAAGCTAACTGTATAGGTTTCTCAGCGCTTAGCAAAGAATTAATTGATGCAATAGGTTTAGAGAGTAAATATGTTAAAGGATTCTATCTCAGACCCTCCGGTAAAAATTCATTTATTCCGATTCCACACAGATGGATTGAGATTTCACTTCCTACAGGGGCTAAATTTTTTTACGATCCTCAATACCAGAATTTCAAGGCAAATTATATAGTAATGGATGGCAATATAACATTTTCAAATATAAAAAAGTTTTCTGTAAAAATAATCGATAATAACAGAAAATTCAGTAATTAAAGAGGAATAATGGAAGACCAATTTAAAACAAGACTTGAAAAGCTTGAAAAGATGAGCAGACTCGATCCTGAGATTTATCCCTACAGTTTCGAGAGGAATATTTCTATATCCGGTATTAAGAGCAAATATACTGATACGGATGCTGAAATTATTGAAAAGGAAAAATATTCGGTGACAATTGCCGGCAGAATCCTTTCAATAAGAAAGATGGGGAAAAGTGCATTTTTTCACATTTTTGACGGTGAGGAGAAGATCCAGCTATACATCAGAAAAGACATTTCAGGCGAAGAAAATTTTGAAAAATTCAGACTGCTTGATATAGGTGATATTATAGGGATTTCAGGAACGGTTTTTAAAACGAGGAGCGGCGAGCTTTCTATACTCATTGTTAACCTTAAGCTTCTGTCAAAATCGCTTCACCCATTGCCCGAAAAATGGCACGGACTCCAGGATAAAGAAATCCGATTCAGGCAGCGTTACCTTGATCTGATAGTAAATGAAAATTCACGAAAAATTTTAAAGATCAGGTCGGAAATAATTCAGACTGTTAGAATGTTTTTTTATGATCTCGGGTATAGAGAAGTTGAGACCCCGATGATGCACCCGATTCCCGGAGGAGCATCAGCAAAACCTTTCGTCACTCATCATAATTCTCTTGATATTAATTTGTTTCTGAGGATTGCACCTGAACTCTATCTGAAGAGACTCCTTGTCGGGGGTATTGAGAAAGTGTTTGAGATTAACCGGAATTTCAGAAACGAAGGAATCTCCCTCATGCACAACCCTGAATTTACAATGCTTGAATTCTATGAATTATATAAAGATTTTAATTACTACATAGAACTTACAGAATCACTGTTTTCCATGCTAAATGATATTATCCTAAAAGGTGATAAAATCAGGTTCAGGGAAACTGAGATTTCACTTAAACCTCCCTTTAAAAGAGAAAAATTTATGGATCTGATTTCCTCCAAATCCGGGGTCCCTCTTGCAGACCTCTGGGATGAAAATAAAGTAAAGAGTTACATTAAAACTAACTTCCCTGAAGAAGAAATACCCCCTACTTACGGAAAAATGCTTGAGTTTATGTTTGACAGTTTCGTCGAGAAGGATCTTATCGATCCGGTGTTTATAACCTACTATCCTAAAGCGATATCTCCCCTTAGTAAGGTATCAAGACTGGATGAGAGAGAGACAGAGAGATTTGAGCTGTTTATCGGAGGGATGGAGGTAGCAAACGGGTTTTCGGAATTAAATGACCCTGTGGAGCAGAGAAAGAGATTCGAAGCTCAGGTAAAGGACAGAGAGAGAGGCGATGATGAAGCACAGTCAATTGACAGAGAATTCTTAAAGGCTCTTGAATACGGAATGCCTCCTGCTGCCGGCGAAGGTATAGGAATAGACCGGATGGTTATGTTATACACGGGAGCAGAGAATATTAAAGAAGTAATCCTCTTCCCTACTCTACGGCCTAAGGAATGAAGTTTGAATCTTTTATTGCAAAAAGATATCTCTTTAAAGGAAAGAAGCACTCATTTATTTCCACAATATCTCTTGTATCTGTAATTGGCATTTCAATCGGAGTTGCAGCTCTGATAATAGCACTTGCATTGCTTAATGGTTTTCAACGTGATATCAGGGGAAAAATTCTCGAATCCACAGCCCATATAATGCTGAATAATGTGATTGGTGACGGAGTAGACGGTTACAGGGAAATAATCACTGATATAAAAAAAAATTTCCCTGAAGTAACCAATATTTCTCCCGTGGTATTCGGTACAGTTTTGATAAAGGATTCATATTCCGGAGGGTCGGGAGCAATACTCAGAGGAATTGACCTCAGCCAGTCATTTCGCGAAGGATGGCTGAAAAAGTTAAAAAAAAGCGATCTACCATTGGGAAGAAATGAAATCCTTGCCGGCCGTGAGATGGCAAAACGGTTGAATCTGAATCCTGGAGATGAATGTCTTATTATAGCACCCAGAACAGTTCTTTCTCCGATGGGACTAACTCCCAGAATAAAAAAATTCCGTATAACCGGTATTTTCGACTCAGGACTTTATGAAATGGATAACGGAACAGTAATAACAAACCTCAATTCAGCTCAGTCACTTTTCGGCCTAAAAAATAAAATCAACTATATACAGGTATATATCAAAGATATGTTTAAAGTTGATGAGGCCGCAAAAAAATTCCGTGAATACCTTTCACCCAGGCTCTCTGTAATTACATGGAAAGAACAAAACGCATCGCTCTACAGTGCACTTGAACTCGAAAAAACAGTTTTGTTTTTCACATTATCACTGATAATTGTAGTCGCTTCTCTTAATATTATTGCAGGACTTATTCTTCTTGTTATCCAAAAGACTAAAGATATAGGGATTCTGCTTTCCTACGGTGCTTCTGAAAAAACAATCCGAAGAATCTTTTTTATTCAGGGGGGGTTCATCGGAATAACCGGCACTTTCTTAGGAGTTATCCTCGGACTGGGTTTCTCGGCAATTGCAAATAAATTTGAGCTGATCAAAGTTCCACAGGAAATTTATCAGATGAGTCATATAACTTTTAGTATAAAACCGGTCGATCTTCTTCTTGTAATATTGGTTTCACTTCTCATAAGTTTTTCAGCAACACTTATTCCGTCAAAAAAGGCATCAAAAATAAATATCATTGATGCAGTTAAGAACGAGTAAATTCAAAATACCAGTATGATCAGGCATCCTGAAAACCCCAGGATAGTTGCAAATAATTTTCTCAAAGTAAATTTTTCTTTTAAAATTAACGATGCCATAATCACAATAAAAATAGTATTTACCTGATTAAGAATTGCAGCCGAATTCACCGTTGTCAGTTTGAAAGCGGCGATCCACAAAGTCATGGCCATAAAATTTCCTATGAACGATCCTGGCAATGCATACTTCCAATTTTTTTTATTCAAAAGAGATCTTATTACTTCCCCGCTGTTTTTTCCTAAAAACAGAAAGAGCAGAAGCCCTGCTGCTCCTGCAATTATCCTGATTTCAGTAACCCACAGAATCGAGGTTTTATCCAGAATAGGTTTCATTAAAATGATACTTATTCCCATAATAAACATCGCAGAACCGCCATAAAATATTCCCATGGCAATTTTTCTGTCGCCCACCCCTCCGTTTTTTACTTTTAAAGTTGCAATGAGAATTGCAGCAATAACAAGAATTGCACCTGATATTTCAAGAATCATTACCGGAGAGCCCAGAAATATCCATGAAAGGATCAGTACCGAAGGTATGTAAAAACAGTCAACTATAGCAGTAAGACCTGCTCCGAGCATATTCAAAGCTTTAAAAAAGAGTGTATCGGAGAGAGCGATCCCCAGTAATCCTGATAGCAAAAGGATCGTGATATCGGATGTTGTTACATTTTCGGGAACCAGAGGGATACCGGCTATGATCAGGACCGGAATAAATAGAATCAGTGTAACAACAGATTTAAAAATATTAAGACCAATGGGAGATATAACTTCCCCGGATTTTTTAAAAAGTATAACAGCAACGGCCCAGAGAAAAGCACATGTAAGTGCAAATATTTTTCCAATTATGTCAGGACTCATGATGATTGTTCTTTTTAATCCCAGATTGATTTAAGAATATCTACGATTTCTTCAAGCTGTTCCTGATCTGTTTTGTCAAATGATGAAAAATCCGAACTGTCAACATCCAAAACTGCCTTAAGATCACCCCCGGCGTTAAAAAGAGGGATCACTATTTCCGAATTTGATCTTGAATCACAAGCGATATGCCCGGGATATTTATGGACATCTTCAACCAGAATTGGTTTACCCAGTTTTAAACAATCTGCACAGACTCCTTTATCAATCGAAAGCCTGACACAGGCGGGCGGCCCCTGGAAAGGTCCAAGCAGGAGATGATCACCTCTATTAAAATAGAAACCGACCCAGAAAAAATAATCAAATCTCTCTTTTAATATTGCTGCAGTATTTGCCAAAGTAGAAATTGTGTTGATATGATCTTTAACTTTTTTTTTTATTCCGGCTTTTGCCCATTTATAAGATTCACGTTTGTTCATTCTCAACTCCGCTAAATCGGAAGTATATCACATTAGGAGGGAGTAACAAGAATTGAAAAAAATTTTTCATGACGCTAAAATAGTATTTGGAAGAACCAAAATAAATGCGTTGTGCAAAACTAATTCTTTTATTATTTTTTATTTTAATAATCCCGGGATTTAATTTTAGCGGGCAAAATCAACAATATCCTCATGGAATGAAATGGCGGATTCTGATCGGGGATAATTTCAATATAGTGTTTCCATCCGGTAGAAAAAAGAGTGCAATTCGTATTTCCGGATATCTCGAATCAAATTTTAAAGAGATATATAAAGACCTTATCCCGGGAAAAGAGAAATTCACGATATTTCTAAATGACAGGAGCTCTTTGTCAAACGGTTTCATAAAACTTGCTCCGAAAATGGGAGAATTCAATCTTACTCCTCCTCAAAGTATGTTCACCGGAAATTCCGATTGGCTGAAAACTCTGTCCCTTCATGAAGGAAGACATACCGCTCAATTTGCATTTCTCAACAGAGGCTTTACAAAGATTGCGGGAACTATTTTCGGTGAACTTGGAAGAGGAACAATGTCATTATGGTCGGTACCTCAATGGTTTTGGGAAGGTGATGCAGTCAGAACCGAAACAGAACTGTCGGGCGGAGGAAGAGGGAGAAGTGCATTTTTTAACCTTGGACTAAGGACACTTCTTCTAAATAACAGGAATTATAGCTATCAAAAAGCTTATCTTTCATCATACAAAGATTACGTTCCAAGCATCTACACTTTAGGATATTTTTTGACATCTTATATAGCTGGAAAGTACCCTGACGGCACAATAGGAAAAATTCTATCGCGATCCTCAAAATATTCGTTCTATCCATTGATTTTTGGAGAATCATTGAGGAAGGAAACTGGAAAAGGAATAAAAACCATCTTCAGGGAGTCAATGGACGATTTAAAAAGTTTTTTTAAATCAACTTTCAATGAGATCGGTCAAACCGGGTTTTCAATATTAAGTCCGAAAAACAGAGCATGGACATTCTACAGCTCTCCCCGAATAGATAAAAACGGGATTATCTATGCCCAGAAATTCTCCCTTTCCAGGAGTTTAAGAATTGTTTCAATTGACACAAAAGGAGTCGAGAGTCATCTTTTTTATATCAATCCGCCTGATCACAAAAACAGTGTTTTTTCAGTCAAGAGAGGAAAGATCAGCTGGTCTGAATCAAGACCGGGTCTCAGATGGGGAAAAGAAGATTTCAGTGAAATAATGATATTCGATATTAAAAAACAAAAAAAAAAGAGACTCACAAAGCGAAGCAGGTTTTTTTCCCCGGCTCTTTCAAACAATGGAAACAATATGGCAGCGGTTGAAATAGGAAGGAGCGGGAAACATAAATTGATCTTTTTAGATTCACGGAGCGGGAAAGTGATGAGTAAATATTTGCCCGGGGAAGAGAGCAGGATATCATTTCCTTCATGGTCGGATGATGATGAATCAATAGTTTTGATTGAACAGAAAGATGAAAAAAAAAGA